>CAMDBU010000189.1 GCA_945889495.1 Syntrophobacter sp. SbD2
GCTCACCGCCACCCACATCCCTCTCTGCTCTTCGTGTTTTCGTTTTCCCATCGCCATGCAATAAACTCTACACGATCTCTTCTTCCTGTCGATCCTCATCGCCTCGGTTACCCACTTCATTCTCGACTTTCACCACGGGCTGCTAGGCCCGATTAAGACCACCAAGGCGTGAATAAGATTTGCCTGTTTTGCCGTTTCCCTGTATTCCTAAACTCTATGGCGCAAACCCAATCGACAAACTCAGGGCCGGCTGAACTCAAACGACAAATTGGTTTGTTCTCAGCGGTGATGTTGATCGCTGGCGACATGATCGGCACCGGGATTTTTATCTCCACTGGAGCGATCGCCGAGACTTTGCCGTCGCCTGGCGGAGTACTTCTGGTCTGGCTGTTCGGCGGTCTCTTGGCGTTGGCCGGCGCGCTGACCTGTGCGGAGTTGGCGACCAGCTTGCCCTACGCCGGCGGCGATTATATCTACATCCGCGAGGCCTACGGCCGGCTAATGGGATTTCTCTCCGGGTGGTCGTCCTTTCTCGTGACCTTTTCCGGTGCCATCGCGTTTCTCTCGGTTATTTTAAATGGCTTCGTTTCATTCTTCTTTCCGATCCTTGGGTCGGACGACATTCTTTTTTCCTTGGCGTTGCCGTTGGTGCCGATCACCGTCAAAGTCGGCACGCTGTTCTCCATGACCGTGGTCTTGCTCTTGTCCGGACTGCACTGCCTGGGCGTCAAGCAAGGCACGACCATGCAGAATATTTTGACCGTGCTGAAAATCGGCGCGCTCTTGGGCATCATCGTGCTCGGCATCTTGTTCGGCAACGGCAACTCCAGTCACTTCGAGCCGCTGTTCGACTGGAGCAAGATCGGCAACTCAAGTCTGTTCGGCGCGGCGTTTATTCCAGTGATCTTCGCCTACTCGGGCTGGAACGCGGTGACCTATATCGCCGGCGAAGTAGAGAATCCCGATCGCAATCTGCCGCGGGCTTTGATGTACGGCGTCTGTATCGTCATCGCGCTCTATTTGGCGATCAACGCTGTTTACATCTACGCCAAGCCGGTGACCGAGATGAAGGGCGCCTTGCGCATGTCGGAAGTCGCCACCACGGCGCTGTTTGGCTACAAGACCTCGGCGTTGATCACCGCGATCATCACGATCTCGATCCTCGGCGCGCTTAATGTCGTCACCATGATCGGCCCGCGCATCTATTACGCCATGGCCAAGGACGGGGTGTTTTTTCACCAGCTGACCTACGTGCATCCGAGTTTCGGCACGCCGACCAAGGCGATCATGCTGCAAGCGGTGTGGACCTGCTTGCTGATCCTGACCAACACCTGGGGCACGCTGTTTACCTACGTGAGCGTCGTGATCACGCTGTTTTCCGCTTTCACGGTCGGCTCGGTGATCGTGCTGCGCATCAAGCGGCCGGAGCTCAAACGGCCCTATCGTTTGTGGGGTTATCCGGTGTTGCCGATCCTCTTCGTCTTGATTCATCTGTGGATCGTCTGGGGCTCGGTGACGCAGAAACCGCATGATACGTTGATCGGGCTCTTCATCGTTTGCCTGGGCATCCCGGTCTATTTGTTTTGGCGGCGCAAAGCGGCGAAGTAAATTGATAATGGATAATGGACAATTGATAATGTTCGCCCGTTCGGAATCCGAAATTATCCATTTTCAATTATCCATTATCCATTAATCTGCATGGCGATCCGCATCAATAAAGTTTACACCCGCACCGGCGATCGCGGCGAGACGGCATTGGTCGGCGGCAAGCGCGTCGCCAAAGATTCGTTGCGCGTCGAGGCTTATGGCGCGGTGGACGAGTTGAATTCCATCGTTGGGCTGGCGCGGGTGTTCAACGAAGAGGATCGCGAGTCCGGCGAGGGGCACAAGTTTATGGACGAAGTGCTGTGTCAGATCCAAGACGAGCTCTTCGATATCGGCAGCGAGCTGGCGACGCCGCCGGAGTATTTTCAAAAGGGCATGTTCCAGGTCGGCGCCGACGAGATCAAGCGGCTGGAAAAATGGATCGACCAGTGCCAGAAGGATCTCCAGCCGTTACAATCTTTTATCTTGCCCGGCGGCGGGCGCATCGGCGCCTACCTGCACCAGTGCCGCACGGTATGCCGGCGCGTCGAGCGCGATGTTTTGCGTTTGTCGCGCGAGGAACTGATCAACGACGACGTGATTAAGTATCTCAACCGGCTGAGCGATTTATTCTTCGTGCTCGCGCGCTGGATCAGCGACCAGATGGGCGAGGTTGAATATTTGTGGCAGCGGGGACTGCGCGGTCAAGGCAAAAGTAAAAAGTAAAAAGGTAAAAGCAACAGAACGCCGACATATGAGTTTTCCGTTTGACATTCCAAGATCAGCGCAGCTTGCCGCATTCGTCACCGCTTTTTTCCTTTGCGGAGCTGCGGCCGAGGCGCAGCAGCCGAAGAAACTCGCGCGAATATGTTATCTAGGGAGCACTGTTTCTGGCGCAGAGAATAGGATGAAGCCGTTTCGTGAACGTTTACGCGAGATCGGTTACGTCGAGGGGCAGAACGTCATGATCGATTACCGGTATTCGGAGGGGAAGGTTGAACGCCTTCCGGAGCTTGCCGGTGAATTCGTTCGTCTCAACTGTGACGTTTTCCTTACCATCGGGTCTGAAGCGGCGCAGGCTGTTAAAAATGCGACCAAGACGATCCCCGTTGTCATGGCATTCGGCGAGGATGCCGTAAAGCTTGGCGTCGTCGCGGACCTCGCACGCCCCGGTGGAAACATTACGGGAATGACCTCTATCAGTGCCGAGATATACGGGAAACGGCTCGAGCTATTAAAAGAAACGGTTCCAAAACTCGCGCGCGCGGCTTTTCTCTGGAGCTCAACCACCCTGGGCGCGGTCGATATCGTGAAAGAGACGGAGATTGTGGCGCGGTTTTTACGGGTAGGGCTTCAATCCTTAGAGGTAAAAGGGCCTGATGACATCGAAGGGGCGTTTCGAGGCGCAACCAAGGGGCGCGCTAATGGCTTAATCGTAGGAGCCGGTGGGTTCCTTTCCTTTCACCAAAAGCAGATCATAGATCTCGCGGAGAAGAATCGCCTTCCAGCAATGTATTCCACCGTTTCGTACGTCGATGCAGGCGGACTGATGACTTACGCGGAGGATCGTTCGGAGATGTTCCGGCGCGCTGCCGAGATCGTCGATAAGGTTCTCAAGGGGACAAAGCCCGCTGACATACCCGTGGAACTGCCCAAGAAGTTTGACTTCGTCATCAATCTCAAAACGGCCAAGCAGATCGGCCTGACAATACCGCCTGAAGTTTTGGCGCGGGCGAGTAGAATCATCAGATGATTTTGGATTTTGGATTTTCGATTTTGGATTGGGGGAGGCAACGCAGATGAATGAAAATTCATGGCTCCGAGGTTTGAATTCTTAATCCGACAATCTAAAATCCAAAATCTAAAATCCAAAATTGGTTGGGGGGTGAATTCATGAAGTTATTGGAGGGGAAAAAGGCGGCGATCTTCGGCGTGGCTAACGAACGCAGCATCGCTTGGGCGATTGCGGAGGCGTTTCATGCCGAGGGGGCGGAGCTGGCGTTTACCTTCGCCGGCGAGATTTTGGAGAAGCGGGTGCGGCCGTTGGCTGACGGGATCGGTTCGAAAATCATCTTGCCCTGCGACGTGACCAAGGACGACGAGGTCGAGAAAGTTTTTGCCACGCTCAAGCAAGAGTGGGGCGGCCTCGATATCTTGATCCACGCCATCGCGTTCGCCAACAAGGAAGATCTGGCCAATCCTTACGTCCAGACCAGCCGTGCAGGATTTCATCTGGCTATGGATGTGAGCGCCTATTCTCTCGTCTCGCTGACGCGTCACGCCGCGCCGCTGATGGAAGGGCGCAACGGTTCGGTGCTGACGCTGACCTACATGGGCTCGGAAAAAGTCATTCCCAACTACAATGTCATGGGCGTGGCCAAAGCGGCGTTGGAAGCGAGCGTGCGTTATCTCGCTCACGACCTCGGCGCCAAAGGGATTCGCGTCAACGCAATCTCCGCCGGGCCGCTGCGTACGCTGGCGGCGGCGGGCATTTCCGACTTCAAATCCATGCTGCACCATGTCGCCGAGCGCGCGCCGTTGAAAAGAAACATCGACGCCGAAGAAGTCGGCAAGACCGCGCTGTATCTGTGCAGCGACTGGGGCAGCGCCGTGACCGGCGAAGTGCTGCATGTCGATGCCGGCTACAATATTATGGGGATGTAGGGGGTAGTTGTTAGTAGCTAGTTGCCAGTTGTTAGTTCGGAATTCGAACTGGCAACTGACCACTGGGGACTGACAACTAAGGTCAATATGGCAGTTAAAGAAATCACACCGCAGCAGGCCCACGACATTCTAAACGCCGACACCGGCGCGGTTTATGTCGACGTGCGCTCGCCGCAGGAGTTCGCCAACGGCCATCCGGCCGGCGCGGTGAACATTCCCGTGGCGTTTGCCGATCCGGCGCGCGGCATGGTGTTGAATCCCGACTTCCTGGGCGTCGTCGAGAAAACTTTTTCCAAAGACAAGAAAATCATCGTCGGTTGCCAGGCCGGCCCGCGATCTACTCGGGCGGCGGGGATGTTGGCGGATGCGGGCTATCAGGACGTTGCCAATCTGCTCGGCGGCTTTGGCGGTATGCGCGATCAATCTGGAACGGTCCTCGCGCCGGGCTGGTCGGCTTCGGGATTGCCGGTGAGCAGCGATGTTGGCGATGGGGTTAGTTATGAGTCGTTGGCAAGGAAGGCGAAAGGGTAGGGGCAATGCAAAATGCAGAGTGCAAAATGAAAAATGCAAAATTGTCGGATGTGGCCGGCACTGTTGCGGCATCTATCCGACATTTTGCCTTTTGCAATTTGCACTTTGCATTCTGCAATGAAAATGAATAGTTCTCTCTACTTCAAACAGCTCGAAATCGGTCCGATGCAGAACTACGTCTATCTGATCGGTTCCACCGAGACGCGCAAAGTGGCGGTGGTCGACGCGGCGTGGGAGATCGATACCATTCTAAACATTGCGGCGCAGGATGACATGGAAGTGACCCATGCATTCGTCACCCATACCCACCCGGATCATGTCGGCGGCCGGTTCGGTAGCAACGAAATTCCCGGCGTCGCCGAGCTACTGAGCCGCTGCAAGGCGAAAGTGGTGGTGCACAAAGCCGAAGCGGAAGCGCTCAAGGGACTCTCGCCGAGCGATCTGATCAAAGCCGACAGCGGCGACAAGATCAACGTCGGCGGCATCGACATCGAACTCATGCACACCCCCGGCCACACGCCGGGCTCACAGTGTTTCCTGGTGGATGGCCGCGTGGTATCCGGCGACACCATGTTCATCGACGCTTGCGGAAGAGTAGACTTCCCCGGCGGCAACCCTGAGCAGATGTACTACAGCCTGACGCAAAAGCTGATGGCGCTGCCGGAGGAAACGATCCTCTTTCCTGGCCACAACTACTCCCGCCTCAAGCAGGCCACCATCGGTGAGCAGAAGCAGACTAATCCGTATTTAAAATTTGGTTCTTTGAAGGCGTTTCTCGCCGCTATGGGGTATCGCTAATCGCTCCGCGATTAGCGAATCTCAGATTCCAAATTTCAGATTTCAAAGTCGGCGGTGGTGCGTGATTGTGAGCGCTCCCGTTCTTTGTTTTGAAATTTGAAATCTGCAATTTGAAATGCCGAGCGCAGCGAGGCTAAGGAGCTTTGCCAACAAATTTATTAGTCCACAACAAACCTTCGGTCGATGTCGGAATCTTGGCGCGGTCTTTGAGCATGCCGGCGCCGGCGGCGAAGTTGATGACTTTGTTCCAGCCGTCGACCGTCATGTTGCCCCATTTGGGCATCGCCGGGGCGACCATGCTGTAGGCGAGGTTGAAGACGTCGTCTTCGAGCTTCGACTTGTCGGAATGTTTATGGGCGCGCAGGGCGGCTTTGAATTCATTCGGTTTCGTGTGATAGAGCGCGCCGGCGCGGGAGATCGCGCGGGACACCGCGCTGGTGGTTTCGCGGTTGGCTTCGGCGTAGTCGGGGCGGGCCATCAAGACTTCAAAGGGATAGTCGGTGAACTCCGGGATCTCGCCCAAGCCCATGGGGATCAGCGCGTAGCCTTTGCCGGCGGCTTCGGTGATCTCCACCGATGGCGGCGATTGGGCGAAGCCGTCGATGACGTTGTTCATCAGCGCCGGGATCAGTTCGTTGCCGCCCAGGGCGGCGAACTTCAATTTGCTCGGGTCGCTTTTAACTTTGTTGGCGAGGAAGCGAAAGATCTGTTCCGACACCGCGCCCGGGCCGGTGGTGCCGATGGTGGTCAAATGGTTAACCACGGCCATGCGCTCGGCGAGCGGACTTTTGCGCGTGAGCTTTAATTTATCAACGATCGCTTTGCGCACGCCGACGGTGAGGGTGACGTTGCGGTTATGGGTCTGCACGGCGATCAGCGGCGCGCCTTCGGCGTAGGCGAGGATCAAACCGTCCGACGACGACGCGCAATACTGCGCCGAGCGGCCGACTACGGCGCTCTGGCATTGTGAGCCGCCGCCGGCGACGATGACTTTGGCGCGCACGCCTTCCTGCTCGAAATATTTCAACTGCTCGGCGACCCACACCGCCGAGAAGGCGAGGTTGGACACCGCCGTGGTGATGGTGATCTCTTCTTTTTGCTGGGCGCCGACGGTGACGGCGGCCATGGCGAAGATCGCGACGGCGAGGACGCTGAGTTTTTTCAACATAAAACCTCCTTAACCCTGGACTTGGACGCTTTCGCTCTGAGTCTGCCAGCGCAACACGCGCCGTTCGATCAGATCGGCTACTTTGTTCATCAGTATCACAATTATCATCAACACGGCGATGCCGACAAACACATCGGCGGTGCGAAACACGCCGGCGGCGGCGCGGATGTAATAACCCAGCCCTTCGGTGGCGGCGATGAATTCGCCGGTGATGGCGCCGATGACCGAGAACGGAATGCTGGTTTTGAAGCCGGTGATAATATACGGCGACACCGCCGGCAAGATGACGCGAAAGGACAAGCGCCAGCGGTTGGCGCCCATGAGGCGCGCCAGATCGACGAACTCCTGATCGAGCTGTTTCATGCCGGCGTAGGTGTTAAAAAAATTCAAAAAGAAAACCAATATGAACACCACGCCGACCTTGGACCAGATGCCGATGCCCAACCAGACGATGAACAGCGGCGCCAGCGCGGTGCGCGGCACGCCGTAGAGGGCGATGATGATCGGCTCGAAGATGTCGGCAAGCGCTTTGCTCCGGCCAAAGATGTAGCCGGTCCAGATACCGGTCAAGGCGCCGACGGGAAAGCCGATGGCGATTTCTTGAAACGTCACCCAGGTGTTGGTCGTCAGCTCGCCGGATTGATAAACTTTCAAAAACGCCAGCCAGATTTTGCTCGGGCTGCTGATCAGAAACGCTTCGATCCAGCGGCCCGAGGCGACTTCCCAGAGCAGAAAGAAGCCGCCGACGAAGAAAAAGCGGATGGCATGAATCTTCAGCGCCCGCCGCCAGGCGGGTTGGTTGGTGCTTGGTGTGGGTCCGTTGCTGCTCATGTTAGTTTCCCACCGCCGCGCTGGCGCCGTTCTTTAGATTCAACTCGTGGCGGAAAATATTCCACAGCTTGGCGTGGGCTTCGTCGAAGCCGGGTTGGCGGTGGATCTCGAAAATATTTCTTGGCCGGGTCATCGGCACGGTGATGACGTCGCGGATTTTGCCCGGCCGGTGGGTCATGACGACGACGCGGTCGGCCAACGCCACGGCTTCGACCAAATCATGGGTGACGAAGATAATCGTCTGGCGCTTGTGCTCCCAGATTTTCAACAGTTCGTCTTGTAGGATCATGCGCGTTTGGGCGTCCAGTGGGCCGAAGGGTTCGTCCATTAAGATCACCGTCGGATCGTAAGCCAGCGCGCGGACGATGGAGGCGCGCTTGGCCATGCCGCCCGACAGCTGCGATGGATAGCGTTTCTCGAAACCGGCTAGGCCGGCCAACTGGATGAAGTGTTGAACGCGCTGGTCGCGTTCGGATTTCGAGTAGCCTTTGCTGTCGAGGCCGAAGGCGACGTTTTGTTCCACCGTCAACCAGGGAAACAGTTTACTCTCCTGGGGCACGTAGCCGACCTTGGTATTCAAGCCGCGCACCTCTTCGCCCTGGCAGATGATCCGGCCGCCGCTCAAGCTCACCAGGCCGGCGATTAACTTGATCAAGGTCGACTTGCCGCAGCCGCTCGGACCGACCACGGTGACGAACTCGCCCTGGCGGATATCGAGTGAGATGTTTTCCAGCGCGCCGACCCTATCGGTGTCGGCGGTTTGAAAGGTCTTCGAGACGTTGTCGACTTGGATGACGATGTTGTCTGGGGAATTGGACATGGGATCGGATTCGTTCGTTTGGCGCCGCGCCGGTAAGCAGCCGCGCCAGTGTATATCATAGGAAGTTTGCCGTTGCAGCTAACCCGACCGGAAACCTAAACCTTAGTTCTGGAAAATGGACTGTTTAGTTTACTGGCTTCCAACCCTTGGCCTGTAGCTCCGTGGCAACTTTCTTGGCGATGGCGAAGCTGAAAAAGCGTTCCGGTGGCGGGCTGTCTTTACTGCCGGCGCTTTTGACCACCATGTCCACCGCTTTGCGCTGCGACTCGTCGGAAAAGATGCCGTCGGCGGTGAGGGCGGGACGGGCGGCGTCGTAGCCGCGGCTGGCCAGGTCTTCTTTGATTTTCAAATTGCGCATGAGGACTGGTATGACGCCGGTGCGGCGCTCGACGGCGTAGCGCAGCCCTTTGTAGCAACTGTCTTGCAAGTCAAGCTTTCTGAAGAAAAGTGTTGTAGCAAAGTGAATCTGTCAGGGTCTAACGGCAACGTGAATATGTCAGGGTGGAAGGATGAGAACCCTGACGATGAGAGACGAGAAACGACTAGACATCATACAACGATCGTTACGTAATGAGCTGACGATGGTGGAAGCCG
>CAMDBU010000190.1 GCA_945889495.1 Syntrophobacter sp. SbD2
GCTTCCACCATCGTCAGCTCATTACGTAACGATCGTTGTATGATGTCTAGTCGTTTCTCGTCTCTCATCGTCAGGGTTCTCATCCTTCCACCCTGACATATTCACGTTGCCGTTAGACCCTGACAGATTCACTTTGCTACAACACAAGGTAAAAAAAATCTTGTGCAAAAACCAGATTCGCGGTAAAAGATGTCAAATTATATTTTCATGGAGGAAAAACACCAATGCCAAAATCAGGTACAGCCCTACCCAAGCCAGCCATGGCAAAAATTCGCAAGGCGGTCGGCGACATCTTGAAAGCCAACAAGGATCTCAAGGCCGCGGTGGACGCCAAGGTCAAAGGCCTCAAAGGCACCGCCCAGCAAAAGGCGCGCTCCAAAGCGGTCAACAATTTGATCAAGCGCAATGCGATTTTCCGCGACGCGGTACGGGCAAAACTAAAGTCCATCGGGGTCAAATAGTCCGCCCCATCGACTCACTTAGCTAAAATAAGTAACGACGGCAGCCCATGGGGATACCCTCATGGGCTGCCGTCGTTTGTCGAGCGTTTTTTCACTGCCGCCAAGCTTCCGTCGCAAAGCAATATCATGGGCGGGGTCTGTGGAATCACCCACCGTTAATCGGTGATCTCGTACAATTGGTCATTGAGCACGAATCTTCCCGACACCGGCATGCGGTTGCGCATGGAATTGACCGTGTGACAGCCGCGGTCGGCGGCCTGGACCACCGGGATAATTTTCCCCAGCGGCGCGGCGCTGGCGATTTTGAAAACGTAGGCGATGCCCTGGGCGGCATCGGAAAAGTCTTTGATCGGAAATTTACCGGTGAGATCGTAGGTCATGCGCAGGTCCATCTCGAAATCGTCGAGGGCGACCTCAGCCTTGGCGGCGAGCCGTTTGAACTGGCTGAACATACAGAAACCGATGGCGGCGATGAAGTATTGCAGCGGCGAGGGGCGCTTGCCATGCTGTTTTTTGAACTCCTGGTCGTCGCAGTAGACCGTGTAGTCGTCGCGCTGATCGAGTTTGACTAGCTCTTCGTTGAGGCGAATGACCGCGCGCTGCTGCAACAGGTAGCCGTCCGCGCCGTCGGATGGCCGTTGCCGCTCTTCCTCATAGACGACCCGAAATTTTCCAAGATCGATAGTTCCCGGAAACGCCGCCATGCATCACTTGGCGCCGTGCAAGGCGGCGTAAATTTTTTCCGCCGTGATCGGCAGGCTGGTGATGCGCACGCCGCAGGCATCTTCCACCGCGTTGGCGATGGCCGCGGCGGTGGGCACGTTGGAGGTCTCGCCGATGGGCATGCTGCTATAGGGTCCGGCGCCTTTGAGACTTTCGGTCATTGAGCTCTTGAACACCGGCACATCTTTGATCGTCGGAATCTTATATTCGCCGAAGTTCGCGGTGACGACCTTGCCGTCGTTGATGATCACCTGCTCCATGAGCGCGTAGCCGATGCCGGTCATGGCGCCGCCTTCGATCTGCCCCTGGTGCATGAGCGGATTTAGCACCGTGCCGCCGTTGTGGGTCGAGGTAAACTTTTTCAGCTCCACTTGCCCAGTCGCTGGATCCACCGACACTTCGGCGATCTGCACGCACATGGACGCTTCGTGAACTTTTTTATTGTTGTCGTAGGTCGCTTCCACGCGAATCGGCGCGCCGTTGGCTTTGACCAACTCGGCGAAACTGAGCTTGCGCTCCATGCGTGGATGCAACACCGCGCCCTTGGCCAACACGATTTGGTCGGCCGGCACGTTGAATTGGCTCGCCGCCGCCTGCTTGATTGCGTCCACCGCTTTCAACGCCGCCTCATAACCGGCGTTGCCGTAGACCCGGGTCGCCCGGCTGCCGCCGACGCCAGTATCTTTGACGCCCTCCTGGGTGTTGAGCTGGTGCATGCGCACTTGGCTGAGCGGCATTTTGAGTTCCTCGGCGACGATCTCGCTGAGCACCGTATAGGTGCCGGCGCCCTGGTCCGCCACGGCCGAGGAGATTGTCACGATGCCCTTGTCGTCCAAGGTCAGTGCCACCGTGCCGATGCCGCCGTTAGCCATCCATTGCACGAAGGCGACGCCGCGGCCGACATTTTTTCCCTTGGGCCGGTTGTAGCCGGAGTCTTCCAAGGCTTTTTTCAACGTCTCTTCGCTTTTGATGTAGCCGACTTCCTCGCCGATGGGATCGACATCGCCGTCATGCATTAAATTTTTCTGGCGGAACTTGAGCGGGTCCATGCCAAGCTTTTTGGCGATCATGTCCAACTGGCTCTCGTTGGCGAAAAAGCCCTGGGGATCCCCCGGCGAACGCATATGACCGCAGGGAACCTTGTTGGTGTAAACCATATGCTCTTCGATCAAGCAGTGGGGAATCTTGTACGGCCCGGCCGAGCCATGGGGGCCGGCGAGAAATGCGTTGGGCTTAAACGCGCCATAAGCGCCGCTATCGAAGATAAAGTCCATGTGATGAGCGACGATGGTGCCGTCTTTCTTGAGACCAGTTTTGACTTTGATGATCGAGGCGTGGCGCGGATTGCCGGCGATCAATTCCTCATCGTAATCCATAACTAATTTGACCGGCTTGCCGGCCTTCTTCGACAGCAGATAAACCACCGCCACATCCATGAAGTCGCCCTTGCCGCCAAAGTCGCCGCCGATGTAGCAAGGATTGACGACTAGTTTTTCGTGGGGAATTTGCAAGGCGTTGCCGACCTGTTCGCGAATCGCGTAGGGCACCTTGCTGCAGCACCAGATTTCCGCCGAACCGTCGGCGGCGACGCTCACCACCGCCGAGTGCGGTTCGATATAGCCATGATGCACCACCGGCGTGGTGAAAGTATTTTCGACGACGATGTCGGCCTGGCGAAAGCCGGTTTCGATATCGCCCTTCTTCCAGGTGTAATAGACAAATTCATTGGTCGGGCCGGCCAGCGGCTTGGGCAGACCTTTATAATTAACCACATCCGGGTGGACCATCTTGGCGCCCGCGCCGAGCGCTTCCACCGGATCGAACAGCGGCTCGCTCTCATCATACTCGACTTCGATCAGATTGAGCGCCTCTTCGGCGACCTCTTCGCTGTCGGCCGCCACCGCGGCGACTTTCTCACCGATGAAGCGAACTTCACCGTCGGCCAATAGCGGCATGTCGTAGAGTCGCCGGCCGATCTTCAAGCCGGAACAATCAGCGCCGGTGGCGATGGCGCGCACTCCGCTCAACGCCGCCGCTTTGCTGATATCGATGCGTTTGATTTTCCCCGCCGCGATCGGACTGCGCAAGAGCCGCCCCCAGAGCATGCCGGGCAAGGTGATGTCGACCGCGTACTTGGCCTGGCCGCTGACCTTGAGCTCGCCTTCGATTCTTGGGGTTGAATTGCCGACGAATTGTTTGGTTGATGCCATGGCGTACCTCCTGCTGCGGTAGAAGTCTTAATCCTGCGATAGGTTCAGGTTTATTGAATATGCCCTCTCACCACTAAGGACACCAAGAACACGAAGTTCGGAAAATTAATCTTCCGAAACCTTGGTGTCCTTCGTGCTTTTCGTGGTGGAAACCATTCTTATCTTATTTATAGACCGGTGGACTCCGCTTCGACCGGCCATGGTGCATGGTGCGCTCGAAGCAGAGCAAAAATCTGGCTCCCCGGGAGGGACTCGAACCCCCGACCCGGTGATTAACAGTCACCTGCTCTACCAACTGAGCTACCGGGGAAGCAAAAGAACAGGGACATTTTTTAGCATACGATCTAATGGAATTCTACATCATGGTGGGGCAATTTTTCCGAGCGCGTCGAGCATCTTGTGCTGGTGCGTCGCCGGCCAATAGAGTTTTTGGCAGCGGCCGCACCAAGAAAACCGCTCCTGGGTGGCAAGAACATGGGGCGGCACGAGCTTTTCAACAAAATCTTTCTCGCGCGGCTCAAGTCGCGAGTTGCATACCAGACAGCGGGTGAACAGACCGGCGCCGGGTCGTAGGTCGCAGGCGCCCATGACCTGGCGCAGCTGCTCGACGTAGTCGTTGCTTTCGATAAACAGCAATGGCGGCGGCTGCTTGCGCCGCAGGCTCCGGTCGCGGGTCAGGATCAACCGGCCCTCGGTGCGCGCCGCGCGGATCAGGCCATGGCCTGAGAGATGGCGGCCACAAGTGACGTCGCAGCCGAGCATGCGCAGCCATTTGGCCAGCCGGCCCAACATGCGGTCGGCGGCGAAAGTGATTTCTTTATCGTTCATAGCGTAGCGATTTTTATTTCACGTTGATTCATGGCGGCCAGCGCCTTACCATATCTAACTTATGACGGTTACGCGATCCATCGGCATCGCCATCCTGCTGTTCTGGCTGGCGATGAACGGACTGCTGATCAAACGCCAGACGGTGGCGCCGGCGCCGCTCTTGACCCTACGTGGCAGTGAGAAAATCACCGAGGGCAGCGAAGAATGGTGGGGCATCTATTACCGCGGCGAAAAAATCGGCTACGCCAACCAGTCCATCGCGCTCAAAACCAAAGGCTACAAGCTCAACGACTATTCCCGACTCAATTTGAACCTGCTCGGCACCATCCAACCCGCCGAGACCCGCCTGGAAATGGAAGCCAACGACGACTGGATCTTGGAGCGCTTCGATTTCGCGCTCAATTCGAAAGAGATCGGCTTCAAGGCGCGCGGCGCGGTGAAGGACAACAAGCTCAGCCTAGAAATCGACTCCGCCGGCCATCGCTCGAACCGCGAGATCACGCTCACCCAGGCGCCCTACTTGCTCGCGTCGCTAAAACCCTACGTCGTCACCCAGCAACTGGAGACCGGCAAGAAATTTTATTTCTCGACCTTCGACCCGTCGACCTTGTCACAGCAGGTTACGACTATCGTCATCGAGGGGCGCGAACAGATCCGCATCGGCAACCGGTTGGAACCGGCGATCAAGATGCGCCAGAGCTTCGGCGGCATCTCAGTGCTCTCCTGGGTCGATGTCCATGGCCGAACGTTGAAAGAAGAATCGCCGGCGGGCATGTCGATGATCCGCCAGGACCAAGAGGAAGCGAAAAATCTGCCCTCCCACTCGGTGCCCTTGGACATGATCGCCCAGGCGGCGATTCCGCTGGCGCGGCCCATCGCCGACGCCAAAGCGCTGCCGGCGATCGAACTCAAACTCGCCGGCGTGAACCTGGCGAATTTTGCCTTGGACGGCGGCCGGCAGAAACTCACCGGCGACCGCCTGGAAATCACCCGCGAAGATATCTCCAAGCTCGCAGCCACGGCGATCCCGGTCAAGGAACCGCGCCTGCAAGCTTTTTTGCAACCCACCGCCTTCATGCAGTCGGATCATCCGCGCATCAAAAGCTTGGCCGCGCGCATCGTCGGCGGCGAACGGGACGCCATGAAAGCGGCGGTCAAAATAAAAAACTGGGTCTTCGGCGAGCTCGCCAAGGAGCCCACGGTGAGCATCCCCAACGCGCTAGAAGTCTTGCAAGCGAAAAAAGGCGACTGCAACGAGCATACGGTTTTGTTCAACGCGCTCGCCCGCGCCGCTGGTATCCCGGCCAAGACCGTAGTCGGCGTGGTTTACCTGCGCGGCGCATTTTACTACCACGCCTGGTCCGAAGTCTGGCTCGGCGGCTGGGTCGCCCTCGATTCCGTATTCAACCAACTGCCCGCCGACGTCACCCATGTAAAATTTCTCGAAGGCGAAATTGACCGGCAGATCGACATATTGCAGCTGATCGGCAACCTCCGAATAGAAGTCAGTGATCAGTTACCAGTTGCCAGCGGGACAAAGAACTAACCGACTACTGACAACTGACAACTGACAACTAGCCCAATGATCCAAATCACCAACCTGAGCAAGCACTACGGCCAACTGCCTGCGGTAGATAATTTGAGCATCGACGTCGCCGCCGGCGAGATCTTCGGCTTTCTCGGCCCTAACGGCGCCGGCAAGACGACCACGATCCGCTGCATGATGGGCATCTTGAAAGCGACCACCGGGCAAGTGTTGCTCGACGGCCACGACGTGGTCAACGACGCGCAGCGAGCCAAGGCGATCTCCGGCTTCATCCCCGACCGGCCGTTCATTTATGAAAAACTTAGCGGCAGGGAATTTTTGAACTTCATCGGCAAACTGCACCGCGTCGACGCAGCCCGCCTGAGCAAACGCATCGCTGAGCTGCTCGAACTACTTGAGCTGACACCCTGGCAAGACGAGTTGGTCGAAAGTTATTCCCATGGCATGAAGCAGCGCTTGGTAGTCTGCGGCGCCTTGATTCACCAGCCGAAAATTCTCGTCGTCGACGAACCCATGGTCGGCATGGACCCCAAGGGCGCGCGTACGCTCAAAGATCTGTTCCGCGCCCTGGCGCAAAGCGGCACCACGGTGTTTCTCTCCACCCACAGCATCGCGGTCGCCGAAGAAATCTGCCACCGCATCGGCATCATCCGCAAAGGCCGCCTGATCGCCTGCGGCGACATGGCGGAGATTCACCGCCAAGCCAGCGCCAACAACGGCGTCAACGGTAATTTGGAAAGCGCTTTTCTCGAACTGACCCGCGAAGCGGAGGGGGAAGAACGTGTTCGTGACTCGTGATCGTGTTCGTATCCGGATCCGAACGAACACGAGCCACGAGCACGAGCACGAAAAAGCCGAAACAACAGAAACAATCGTCTCGTAGTCAATAGGCTTCGCGAACCAGTCATGCCCACCATTCTCTTATTGCTCACGCCAACTTGGCTGACCTGGAAAAACAGTTTTTTCCGCGGCGCTCACTCGTGGACTCGGCGCGTTTCGCTGGTGCTCCTCGCCTTTGGCTTCTGGATCGGCACCTATCTGGTCCTGCGCCGGGTGCTGCGCTACTTCGAGACCGTCCATGAACTCGGCCCCGCCCTCGCCTATCAATTGCTACTGATTATCCTGCTGACCTTTCTGTCGATGTTGCTGTTCAGCAATCTGGTCGCGGCGCTGTCGACTTTTTTCCTCGCCCGCGATCTCGATCTGATTCATTCCACACCGGTGGCGCCCAGCGGGTTTTTCTTCGCCCGCTTGGTGACGACGACGATCAATTCGTCCTGGATGGTGCTGTTTTTTTCCCTGCCGATCTTCGCCGCCTACGGCTCGGTGTTCGGCGCCGGCGTCCAACTCTATTTTTGGCTCGCGCTGATTCTGCCGCTGTTCTTGCTCATCCCCGCGGCCATCGGCGCCTTGGTCACCCATATTTTAGTCTACGCCATGCCGGCCAAGCGCATCCGCGACCTGCTGTTTTTCATCGGCCTGTTCGCGTTTCTCGTCATGTATTTCCTGTTTCGCTTTTCCCAACCCGAGCGCTTGGTGCAGCCGGAATCCTTCGGCAACTTCATGCAGTTCCTGAGCGCCATGGAGACCCCATCGTCGCCCTACTTGCCAAGCAGTTGGCTGGCGGAAATCCTCGCCGGCACGTTATTCAAGCGCGACACCGACCAGGGATTTTTCTTCGCGCTGTTGGCGAGCTACGCGATGTTTTTGCCGCTGGCCGCCAGCTGGTGTTCCAGCGCGGTCTATCTCGACGGCTGGTCCAAGGCGCAGGAATCGCGCCAGGGTCGGCGCAAACTCGTCTGGCTCGACCGCCTGCTTGATTTGATCACCCAGCCGTTCCCGGCGATCACCCGCGCGCTGATGTTGAAGGACATCAAGACTTTTCTGCGCGACACGACGCAATGGTCGCAGCTGTTTTTGCTCGCCGCATTGATCGTCGTCTATCTATATAACTTCAAAGTCCTGCCGCTGGACCGCTCGCCCATGCCGGCGGGCACCATCCGCACGATTGTTTCATTTGCCAATTTGGGCCTCGCCGGCTTCGTGCTCTCGGCCATCGCGATTCGTTTCGCCTTTCCGGCGGTCAGCTTGGAGGGCAAAGCCTTTTGGCTGCTGCAAACCGCGCCGATCTCGCTGCGAACATTACTATGGAGCAAATTTTGGCTGAGCTTCGTGCCACTGCTGCTGCTCGGCGAAGTGCTGATCCTGTGCAGCAACCTGCTGCTCAAAGTACCGGGCTGGATGATGACTTTGTCGCTGATCACGATGTTTCTCATGACCTTCGGCATCGCCGCCATCGGCGTCGGCCTGGGCGCGCTCTATCCCAACTTCAACTATGAAAACGCCGCCGAGATTCCCACCAGCTTCGGCGGCGCGGTGTGCATGATCTTCAGCATCGGCTTCATCGCCGTCACCGTCATGATCGTCGCCTGGCCGATCTACACCTTGGCAATGAGCGCCTTTCACCGCGGCCGCGCGTTTCTACCGGAGTATTCCGTGATTGCGCCATCCTTGCTGATCGTGTTAGCTCTCACCGTTATTACGGTAGTCTCAGCATTACGCGTCGGTATCAAGAATCTCGAGCGGCTCAAGGACTAGCACCATCGATTGCGGATGGGGCGACCGGCGGTCGCCCTTGCCCTCACCCTACCCTCTCCCATCAGAATGGGCGAGGGTAAATTCATTCAATGTTGTAGCAAAGTGAATCTGTCAGGGTCTAACGGCAACGTGAATATGTCAGGGTGGAAGGATGAGAACCCTGACGATGAGAGACGAGAAACGACTAGACATCATACAACGATCGTTACGTAATGAGCTGACGATGGTGGAAGCCGC
>CAMDBU010000191.1 GCA_945889495.1 Syntrophobacter sp. SbD2
ATGCGCCCCCGTAATGGCTTGGAGACTTTCTGGTAGCGGGCGTAGATTGCTTTGAGATAATCCCATTTGGACTTTCCACCCATGTATTTGTAACCCTTCCTGGTTGTGGTTTTTTCCAACCTTAGCCGGGTTACATTCTTTATGAGTCAACAACTCCTCCCAAAGTTACATTTTAGGTGATTCAATACGTCAACTTGACTTTACGCTGACCGATCCCGTAGGTTCGCTAACAATGCTTGCGCTTCGAAGCTCGGTTCGTACTAGGAGATCCTCATGACAGCACTTTGGTTAGTTAAATCGCTCCGGCGGGCTGCCGGTTCGCTGCCGTTTCTGGCGTTGCTGCTGCTGCCGCTTGGCGCCGGCGCCGGCGAGCCGCCGCGGGCTGGCGGCGAATTGGTTTTCGCCGTCGCCGAGACGCCGCCATCCTTCGACGGCCACCGCGAGACCACCTTCGCCATGCTTCATCCGATCGCGCCCCATTACAGCACGCTGTTGCGCTTCGACCCGCAGAACTATCCGAAGATCATCGGCGATGTCGCCGAACGCTGGTCTTATTCGCGTGACGGTCTGACGGTGACCTTCAAGCTGCGCAAGGGGATCAAGTTTCACGACGGCACCTCGCTCACCGCCCAGGATGTCAAAGCGACCTACGACAAAATTATATTTCCCGGCGAAGGTGTGGCCAGCGCGCGCAAGGCGTCCTACGCCATGGTCGATAAAATCGAGGCGCCCGATGACTTGACGGTGGTGTTCAAGCTCAAACATATCGCGGCGTCGTTTCTCGCCAACTTGGCGTCGCCGTGGAATTTCATTTACAGCGCCGACAAATTGAAAAAAGATCCGCGCTGGTACGAGAAGAACGTGCTCGGCTCCGGTCCCTTCGTCTTCGGCGAATATGTCGCCGGCTCGCACTGGACCGGCAAGAAGAATCCCAATTATTATATTCCCGGCCGGCCCTACCTCGACAGCTACCGGGCGATCTTCATTCGCGACACCGCGCCGCGGGTGGCGGCGGTGCGCAGCGGCCAGGTGATGGCCGAGTTTCGCGGCTTTAATCCGGCGGCGCGCGACGAGGTGGTCAAATCGCTCGGCAACAAGGCCGTCGTCCAAGAGAGTCCCTGGGCGTGCAATCTGATGGTGGTGTTCAACAACGAGAAGAAACCGTTCAGCGACGCCCGGGTGCGCCGCGCCCTCAACCTGGCCATCGACCGTAACGAGGCGTCCAAAGCATTGTCGCAAATTTCCGTCATGAAATTCATCGGCGGCCTGTACCGCCCCGGCTCGGAGTTCGCCACGCCGCCGGCGGAGATCGCGAAATTGCCGGGCTTCGGCAAGGACATCAACGCGGCACGCGCCGAGGCCAAGCGTTTGCTCAAGGAGGCCGGCGTGCCGGAAGGCTTCTCTTTCGTACTCAAAAACCGCAACGTGCGCGAGCCCTACGAAGTCACCGGCGTGTTCGTCGTCGACCAGTGGCGCAAGATCGGCCTCAACGTCACCCATACGCCGCAGGAGGGCGGCACTTACTTCAACGATTTTCGTCAGGGCAATTACGATGTCGGCATCGATTTCGATTGCGAGTTCATGGACGAGCCCGATCTGTATTTGCTCAAATATCTGAGCGCCGACAAGAGCCCGGTCAACTACGCGCGCTACAAGGACGCCACCGTCGACGAACTTTACGAACAGCAGAGCCGCATGCTCGATCTGAAAGATCGCTTGCCGATCATTCGCCGCATCGAGAAACGGCTGTTGGGCGAGCAAGTCTATCAGTTCCCAGTGCTCTGGTGGCAGCGCATCGTGCCGCATAACGACCGGCTCAAGGGTTGGAAGATCGGCCCGAGCCATTATGTCAATCAGGATTTGCGCGATGTTTGGTTGGGGCAGTGAGGGAAGGCAGGAGTAAGTAGTCAGTAGTCAGGAGTTTCGGCTCGGACTCCGATTCTTCACTCCTCACTCCTCACGCCTTACTATTTACTCCTTACTTGTAACTAAATGGGCAGTTATATTCTCAAACGCCTACTGCTAATGATCCCGACCTTGTTCGGTGTCGCGCTGCTGGTTTTTTTCATGCTGCGGGTGGCGCCGGGGGATGTGGTGGAGCTCAAGTATGCCGGCAGCGGGACCTTCGCGCCGCGCGCGGCGATCGAGCGCGAGCGCGCCGAGTTGGGCTTGGACAAGCCGCTTTGGCAGCAGTTTTCGCTCTGGACCTGGGGCATCGTTCGTTTCGATTTCGGCACATCGATGTGGACCGGGCGGCCGGTCAGCAGCGAGATCAAGGTTCGTCTGGAGTTGAGTTTGCAATTGGCCTTGATGGCGACCCTGGTGGCGGTTCTCATCGCAGTTCCTTTCGGCACCCTGGCCGCGCTCAAGCAAGATACCTGGATCGATTATCTGGTGCGGGTGTTCGCCATCGGCGGCTTGGCCATGCCGTCGTTCTGGCTTGGCATCGTGATGATCCTTGGATTTCTCTTGCTCTTCCAATGGCTGCCGCCGCTGACCTTCACGTCGTTCTTTACCGACCCCTGGGCCAATCTGACCCAGATGATATGGCCGGCGTTGGCGGTGGGCTACCGCTACTCCGCCATGGCCACGCGCATGACCCGCTCGGCGGTGTTGGAGGTGCTGCGCGAAGATTTCGTCCGCACCGCCCGTGCCAAGGGTTTGTGGGAGCGCGCCGTGGTGATCAAGCATGCGCTGCGCAATGCTTTGCTGCCGATCGTCACCGTCATCGGTTTGGAGTTCGCTTTTCTAATCGGCGGCTTGGTGGTGACCGAGCAGGTTTTCAATCTAAACGGCATCGGCATGCTGTTCGTCGAGTCGATCACCCGGCGCGACTACACCATGACCCAGGCGCTGGTGCTGCTGGTTTCCTTCGCGTTTATCTTCATGAATTTCTTAATCGATCTATGTAACGCCTGGCTCGACCCGCGCATCCGCTATCAATAGATTTTCACGACCATGAACCGGCGATTCATTGCTTGCTGTGCCGCGGTGCGCAGCTTCACGGTCAAGCGGCCCCTCGGCGCGGCCGGCGCGGCGATCGTGCTGCTGATGATTTTCGCCGCCTTATTCGCCGGCTGGGTGGCGCCCTACGATCCCCTCGACAACGATTACGGCGCGATGTTTCAAGCGCCCGGCGCCAAGCACTGGTTGGGCACCGACTCTTTCGGCCGCGATGTCTTGTCGCGCTTGCTCTACGGTTCTCGCACCGCTTTGTGGGTGGGCTTTTGCGCGTCGTTTTTTGGCACGACGCTGGGCGCCATCTTCGGCGTCAGCTGCGCCTACTTCGGCGGCCGCGTCGATCTCATCGTACAGCGCTTCATGGACATTCTGTTGTCGTTTCCGTTGATCGTCTTGGCATTGACCGTGGTGGCGGTGTTGGGCGGCGGGGTGTGGAACGTCATCCTCGCCATCGCCATCCCGATGATCCCGCGTGCCGCCCTGGTCGTGCGCAGCAGCGCCTTGGCGTTGCGCCAGATGTTGTTCGTCGAAGCGGCGTTGAATCTAGGATCGAGCCACTGGCGGATTATTTCCCGCCATATGCTGCCCAACGTCATGGCGCCCTATTTGATCATGCTGACGGCGTTTTTGGGCCAGGCGATCTTGCTCGAAGCGTCGTTGTCGTTTCTTGGGCTCGGCGTCGCCGAGCCGGCGGCGGCCTGGGGCTTGATGCTACGCGGCGCGGCGGTGGAGTTCGCCGAACGCGCGCCCTGGATGGCGTTGTTTCCGGGAATGGCGATCAGTCTGGCGGTGTTCGCCTTCAATATATTCGGCGACTCCTTGCGCGATGCCTTGGACCCCAAACTGCGTCTGCCGTAGCGGCGGCCGCGCCGGGATTCATCGCTAAATTTCTCGCCCCTTCCACTTATCGATAAATTCGAAGGTGCCGCGTTTGCCGTAGTAGCTGCGCTGCAATTTATTGAGTTCCTGGTTAGTCATCTCTTCACGTTGCGGCTGGTCGTCGGGGTCTTGGTATTCGACGATCAGGCGATCTGGGATTTTTTTCAGCGATGTCAGGCGGCAGTTGTTGCCATCGATCAAACGGCCGACGGTGCGTAGCGCTTCGCCGAGAGTGCGTGGATCGGGGATGCGATTCATGCCGGTACGGTAGGCCGCGCCGGCTTGATCCAAACGGTCGATGTCTTGGCTGCTATAGCTGCGGCTGAACTCGACGATGTCGTTGCGCGGATCTGGCGTTGCCGGTATTTCGCCGCGCTGAAACAGTTTGCCGATCAATGCCGATAAATTCTGGCCCTCGGATTTGGTCGGTTCGCCGTCGAGGCGGCGCCTTGGGCAATGGCCGCGCACGATAAAGGCGCCATCCAGAACTTCAATCTGCAAATCGATAGGATACAAATTGGTCAGATCTTGGCCGATGGCGCGCAGGGCCAGCGCGTAATAGCCCGGCGCTTGCAGGGTTTTTAGCTTGAGTGGTTCCGCGAGTCTCACTTAAAGAGAGATCGGCGCCAGGGGCCGAAGCTTTAGCCGGGTTACCCGTCTTGCGTTGCCCTTGACCGGGCGCGCCATGGCATATTAGACAGGATGGCAACAAGCGAGGGGAATTTCCAAATTCAGAAAGGTAATTGAATCCATGGCAAACTCCGGTGGTCCGATTAAACTGAGCCGCGCCGGCAACGAGTTGGGCGCGCAAACGACTTATCAATTGTTCCTCGACCGTGAAGGGGTGCCCGCGGTGGGCGGGTTCCACATCGAAGACATCAACCATGTCGAAGTCTATCCCTGGGCGCGGGTCGGCGGTCGCGGCGTTTATCTGAACCTCGAAGGTTCCGAAGGGGTCAACAACTGCTATGTTTGCGAGATCGCGCCGGGCAAATCGCTGGAGCCGCAGCGCCATATGTTCGAGGCGCTGATCTACGTCGTCAGCGGCCATGGCGCGACCACCATTTGGCAAAACGACGGCAAGAAGCAGACCTTCGAATGGGGCGAAGGCTCGCTGTTCTCGCCGCCGCTCAACGCCTGGTACCAGCATTTCAACGGCCAGGGCGACAAGCCGGTGCGGCTGTTGGCGATGACCAATGCGCCGACGGTGCTCAATCTTTATCACAACATCGATTTCGTCTTTAACTGCGATTACCGCTTCGCCGACCGCTATGCCGGCGAAGAAGACTTCTTCAGCGGCCAGGCGAAAATCCCCGGCGAAGGGTTCCACGACACCAATTTTATCCGCGACGTGCGCAGCTACGAGCTGCCTGAGCGTAGCGACCGCGGCGCCGGCGGTAAAATGTTGATGATCGAGATGTCGAACAACGTCATGTCGGCGCATATCTCGCAATTCCCGGTGGGCACGTACAAGAAAGCCCACCGCCACGGCGCCGGCGCCCATGTGATCATCCTCAAGGGCGAAGGCTTCTCCGTGATGTGGAAGGAAGGTGACGATATCACGCGCTACAACTGGCGCGCTGGCAGTTTGATGGTGCCGCCGGAGCGTTGGCTTCACCAGCACTTCAACGTCGGCGGCGAGCCGGCGCGTTATCTGGCGCTGAAACCGTTCAGCAGCCGCAAGTTTCCCGGCCTGCGCAAACAATGGGGCACCTCGGAAAGCGTCAAGTTGGGCGGCGACCAGATCGAGTACGAGGATGAAGATCCGCGCATCCGCGCCATGTTCGAGGAAGAAGCGGCCAAGCGCGGCGTTGTCAGTCAGATGGGGCCGGTGTACAAGGCGGCGAGCTGAGGGCGGATTCGGATTTCACCACGAAGGGCACGAAGGACACGAAGGTTTCGGAAAACAAATTCTCCGAACTTCGTGATCTTCGTGTCCTTCGTGGTGAATAAGTCCCTGGGTATCTTGTCCCGCCAACCTTTCAGCAAAAACTTACGCATCAAGGTTGTTAACATGAAGTCCGCCTCACTGATTTTTGTCTTGCTCGCGCTCGCAGCACCGGTGCCGCGCATTGATGCCGCCGACAAGGCGCGCATCGCGGTGACCAATTTCAATCTGTCCTATCTACCGGTTGGCGTGGCGATCAAGCGCGGCTTCTTCAAGGACGAAGGGCTCGATGTCGAAGTGATCCGCATGAACACGCCGACCACGCTCACCGCGATGATGACCGGCGATGTCGGTTACACCATGCTGTTCGGTTCGGTGGTGCGGGCGGCGTTGCGCGGTCTGCCGATCCGCGCCTTGGCGAGCTTGCTCGACAGCCCGACCTACGCGCTGATCGCCCGCGCCGAGTACAAGACGCTCAAGGACTTGAAAGGCAAGACCGTCGGCATCGCCAACTTCGGCGGCACCGACGAAGTCCTATCGAAGCTGATTCTCAAAGGCCAGGGCATCGATCCGGAGCGGGAGCTGAAGTTCATCGCCTTGGGCACGGATCGGGCTCGGCTGGCGGCCTTGAAAGAAGGCTTGGTCGATGTCGCGATCATCTCGCCGCCGGGCGATACCCTGGGGCGGCAGATGGGTTTTAACGTGCTCACCCGCGCCCATGAGCATTTCAATTTTCCGTTTCTCGGCATCGGCAGTAATTTGAAATCACTGAAGGAGCGGCCGCTGGAAGTGCGCCGGCTGACCAAGGCGTTGGTGCGCGCCAACCGCTTCATCCGTGACGATAAGGCCGGCGCGGTGAGTATTTTAGTCGACTGGGCGAAGATCGAGCGCGACCATGCGATCGCGTCCTACGATTCAGTCTGGAAGGTGTTCAGCCCCGATGGCAATATTTCTCCCGACGGACTGCGCCTGGTGCTCGAGCAGGCCAAAGCCGAGCTCAAGCTGACGCGTGACATTCCGCTCAGCGAGATTGTCGACCCGCTGCCGCTGCAAGAGGCGCAGCGCGAGCTGGGGATAAGAAAGGCGGAGAAGAATTAACCACGAAAGACACGAAAATAATTCTCCGCCGGATTCCGACTTTCGTGTTTTTCGTGGTTGATCTTCCGATTCAATCTCTAAGGAGTCGCTCATGACGGAAGAACAACAATTGCGTGAACTCGATGCCAAGCTGCGCGGTTTGAGCGTCGAGGGCTTGTGGTCGCCGGCGTCGGCGGCGGACATGGCGACTTACAGCAAAGATCCCCACACCACGGTGCTGCCCCATGTGTGGAAGTGGCCGGCGCTTTACGAGGCGATTCAAACCGTCGCTGACATGCACGGTCTCGACGGCAAGGCCGAGCGGCGCGTGCTGCGCTTGATCAATCCGGCCTATTTGAATCAGACCAACCGCCGCCAGCGCACCACCACCCACACCATGCTGATGACCTTGCAGCTGCTCAAGCCCGGCGAGATCGCCCATGACCACCGCCACAACTTCGCGGCATTTCGTTTTATCCTCAAAGGCCAGGGCGCCTACACGGTGGTCGAAGGCGAAGAGATTCCCATGGCCGAGGGCGATTTGATTTTGACCCCGTCGATGACTTGGCATGGCCACCGCAACGGCGGCGAACCGGTGGTATGGTTGGACGGTCTCGACAATCCGCTGCTCTTCCTCCTGCAGTCGATCACTTGGGAGGCCTATCCCGGCGGCTTGCAGCCGGTAAAATCGCCCGCCGATCATAGCGCGCCGCGCGTCGGTGCGACGCGGCCGATGTGGGAGAAAGCCGCCGAGCGGCCGAGTTACAACTTGCACTACAAATGGCAGGATACTTACGACAAGCTGCAAAGCCTCGCCGACGGGCCGGGCAGCCCCTACGACGGCGTGGCCTTGGAATACGTCAATCCCACCGGCGGACATACCATGCCGACCATGTCCTGCGGTATGCAGATGCTCCGGCGCGGCGAAGTGACTAAAACTCACCGACATAATTACAGCGTGGTCTATCACGCCTTTCGCGGCAACGGCACGACGGTGATCGACGGCGAGAAATTTAATTGGCAGCAGGGCGACTGTTTCGTCGTGCCGCTGTGGGCCTGGCATAGCCACCAGAACCGCTCGGCGAGTGACGCAGCGATGCTTTTCTCAGTCAGCGATTTGCCGGTGATGGAGGCGTTGCAGCTGCTGCGTGAAGAGCCCGGCGAAACGGGCTGATCCCGGGGCCCAAGACCGTTCAGTGGCCAGTGGCCTCACGGCTGCCGGTTTTGTGCAAGCGGCGGCGCAACTGGTGCGCGAGCAGCATCAAGCTCGCACCAAGCAAAGCGAACGCCGCCGGGCCGTTACTGAGAAACGCGACGATCGGTGCGTGGAAGACGATAATCAAAGTCACCAGCGAGCTAACTACGAGCCACTGCAAGCCTGTCATATCGGCCTCCTTGAGGGGGAATTCGAACAGGGGCTGATCCTAGTTAGTGCCTGACCGGAAACCCCAATCTCAGTCTCTGCATCGCCGTAACGGCACGGGGTTAAGCGGGCTTTGAGGGCACGAAGAATGGCAATAAGTGGAGTTGGAAAGGGAGTTTTTTGCGAATGTGCTGGGGAAGGAAGGAATTT
>CAMDBU010000192.1 GCA_945889495.1 Syntrophobacter sp. SbD2
CTTTTTGGGAGCCACGATGGGACGGTCCATGCTACAAAACGGTCTCCAAGGACCGAGGGGCGAACGGCCTGTCCCATCCTGTTTCGTGTTAAACAATGTGCATACAGACACTTCAATTTCATTATACAAGGGGCGACCGGCGGTCGCCCTCCGGCTCTCACGCCTCGCGCCTCAAGCCTTCTCCTCCTTGACTCCCACGCCTCATGCCTAATTCGCCTTGACTCCCGCGCAACGCCTACCATATAAAACTAATGGTTAGACAACGGCTTCAACCGACCTATTCCACGAAAGGGACAACGCCCATGGGAAAGATTTCGCTTGTCTTGGTTAGTTGGTTTTTACTGGCGAGCAGTCACGGCGCCTTCGCCCAGTCCGCCCAAGCGGTGGCCGCGGCGAAAAAGGAAGGCGGCAAAGTCATCCTTTACACCTCGATGGAGACTTTCACCGCCGACGCGATCAAGGCCGCCTTCGAGAAAAAGACCGGCTTGCAGATGGAATACTGGCGCGGCGGCTCGACGGAAGTGCTCGACCGCGTGTTGAGCGAGCATCGGGTCGGCAAACCGGGCTTCGACGCGGTCGCCATCACCGGCGATCACATGCGGCTGATGGCCAACGAAGGCGCCATCGGCAAGTACGAGTCGCCGTCGCTCAAAGCCTTCGCCAAGGACGCCATCGACCCAATCCTCGGCGCGCGCTACCGCAACATCATGTACGGCGTCATCTACAACAAGAACCAGCTGAAAGCCGGCGAGTATCCGAAGACGTTGGAAGACATCGTCAAGCCGGAGTTTCGCGGCAAGCTGGTCATGCCCCATCCGGTGGCGCACACGCTGACCACCCAGTGGCTCGCCAGCCTGGACAAGATCATGCCCAAACAGCGGGTCGAGAAATTCGTCCGCGATCTCGCCGCCGCCAAACCGGTGTTCGCCGAATCGATTGTCCCGGCGGCCGACAAAGTCGGCAGCGGCGAAGTCCCCATCGGCATCACCTTCGCGCGCTTCGTCTTGACCTATAACAAACAGGGCGCCAACCTCGACTACATCCGCGACTACAACATGCTCGGCGACGGCCAGTATATCAATATCGGCGCCAAAGCCGGCCGCCCCGCCGCCGCCAAAGCGTTCATCGACTTTTTCCTCGACGAAGAGAGCATGAAAATCCAGGCCGACACCGGCGAGTTCGTCAACCGCCGCGGCGTCTACCCACCGCTCCAAGACGCCGACAAAATCAAATTCGTCCAGATGTACCAGTTCACCAAAGAAGACTTCGAAACCAAGAAGAAGGAATACCAAAAACTCTTCATGCAGTAGCGTGACGGAGGATTCGGAACCGGAATATCTCCCGCAAAGGCGCAAAGACGCCAAGTTCGGAATAATATTATTCTTAACTTTGCGCCTTAGCGCCTTTGCGGGAGGAAAATCCGAATCCGAAACTCACGGCAAAAGAAAACATTAGGAGACAACGCACATGGCAGAATTCATCATCGACGCCGACGGCCATATCATGGAAGACCATAAGGACATCTTCGCTCACATCAAAGGCAACTTCGCCGAGATGAACTGGCACTCGACCTGGCCGATGTTCGACGCCGACGGCTGGCAGCGCGGCCTGGCGCGCAAAGGCAAACGCGAAGACCCAGACGCCGAGCGCTGGATCAAATTTCAAAACGAGAACGGCATCGACATGGCGGTGCTCTATCCAACCTCGGCACTGGCGTTGGGAATGATACAACTCCCCGCCTGGGCCTCGGCGCTGGCGCAGGGCTACAACGACTGGCTCTACAACCGATTCATGAAACAGTCGCCGCGCTTGAAAGGCGTCGCCCTCCTTGCCCCGCAGGATCCCAAAGCCGCCGCGCTCGAACTGCGCCGTTGCGTCAAAGAGCTGGGCTTCGTCGCCGGCCTGCTGCCGTCGGCGACCAACAACCGCACGCCGCTCTACGGCTCGCCGGTGTTTCACGAGATTTACGACGAAGCCCAGCGCCTCGACGTGCCCCTAACCATCCACGGCGGCGTCAGCCAAAACTTGGGCCTCGACCGCGTCGCCAGCTTTCTCGAAGCGCATATGCTGGAACATCCGGTCGGCCTGTTTCTGCACATCACCAACATGATGTTCCAAGGCGTGTTCCAGGAATTTCCCAAACTGCGCGTGGCCTATCTCGAAGCCGGCGCCGGCTGGGTGCCGTTCATGATGGACCGTATGGAGGAAGACTACGAAAAGTTCGCCGCCCGCCTGGCGCCGAATTTGAAAAGCCCGCCGAGCCATTTTTTCGAGAGCGGCAACATCTTCGTCACCATGGAAGTCGAAGAACGCACCGCCCCCTACGTCGTCAAGTTACTGCGCGACGACGTCATCATGTGGGCGTCGGACTTCCCGCACGAACGCGAACGCGACCAATTCGGCGGCGACCTGCCGACGTTGAAAGCGCGCAAGGATTTAACCGACGAGTTCAAAGGCAAAATGCTCTGCGACAACCCGGTGAGGTTTTACCGCCTGAGCGAAGGCGACATCGCGGCAGCGCGGAAAGCGAAGGGAAACTGACGAAACGGCGACGGTCACAGCCAGAAGCGGCGCAGGTTGAAGGATAGTTGCCGGTGGTGTTTGATCGCTATGAAATAGAGTCGTGATCGCCGCACCAGATAAAGCACGACATAGTCGTCGACCACAAATTCGCGCAAGTCGTCGCCCGGCCGAAGACTTTTCTGGACACGGTCAAGTAACTTCTCCGCTTCCGTTGATCCGGTATGGTGGGCTAGGAACGATCTTCCCGACAACGGGAAGCGGGACAATTGCGGGCCGAGGTCGTCGAATAAACGCTTGAGCAAATGTTGAAACGCCGATTGCCCTTCGGCAGAAAGGAAATTTTCAATCTCGTCTAAATTGACCGTGAAGTTCGCAGTGAAATAAAGCCGCGACTTACCGGCCATACCGAGCCTTCAATTTCGCGACGCCAATCACCCGTCCAGCATTTACGTCAGCTAACCCGCGAACGGCCTCTTCAAGCAGCTTGATATGAACATGCTCCCGCTCCAGGCGGTGGTAGTAATCCAGGCGTTCGGCATCGATCAGAGCCGCGCAACTCTCACCGTTCTTGGTGAGAATCTTCTCACCATGCTCCCGTTGAACTTGAGCGCAGAGTTCCGTCAACGTAGCCCGCGCGCGGGTAAGCGGAATAATGTCTTTCGATGAAATGGTCATTGGGCTGTCTCCACTTACGCAGCTTAAATAATGTACAGAATTCTGTCAATGACCTGCCGCTCAGCAACGCCCCATAGTTAACTTGATCTCATAATGACTTTGGATCCTCGCGCAGTTCAAAGATGCTGAATGTCCTGAATGTCACAAGTAAAGATTTGACACCCTACCTCCCCACCCTACCTCCCCAACTCCTGCGCGACGACGTCATCATGTGGGCATCGGACTTCCCCCACGAACGGGAACGCGACCAATTCGGCGGCGACCTGCCGACGCTGAAAGCGCGCAAGGATTTAACCGACGAGTTCAAAGGCAAAATGCTCTGCGACAATCCGGTGAGGTTTTATCGCTTGAGCGAAGGCGATATTGCCGCGGCGAGGAAGGCGAAGGGAAACTAAAACATTCTGAATAGCGGGCGATTTGAGCGAGACAACCTAGGCTAGTAGGTTTAAAGCCGCTGCGGCTCTACGCATCGGTTTGTCGATGCTCCAAATAGTGCAGTGGGTGAAAAATGCCGATGCCAGCAGATGCGCATCCACCCAACCGACACCTTGCCCAGACAAGCGCTGCGCATCTAGAAACTCAATTACTTGGTCATACTCGATCAGCAACGCCTGTGGCAAGGCCTTCAACATGCTTACGATTTCATGCCTTTTGTGCAGTGATCCACATGCCAACTCACCAACGACAAACGGATGCCATAAAACCTGGCCGTCGTGAAGTAAAGATTTTAGGCGATCGCTCCCAGATCGGAAATGGGCGATCCAAACTGAGGTGTCGACAAGAATCATGCGACGCGGCGAGGGCGACGCCGGCGAATTCCACGTAGCTGTTTTTCCGTGCCGCCCATGTCGGCTAAGCGGCGTGCGCTCTCCTTTGCGATGAGAGCCTCAAGCCCCAACCGCACCAGGGAGTTTTTTTCTTTGACTCCTGTCAATCTCACAGCATCACGCAGGAGTGAGTTATCAATATTCAGCATTGCTCGCATGTCGGCTAGGATGCCCGAACGATGAGTATCGGTCAAGCCACGCGATGCGATAGGCATCCGACCCTCAACGATTAACCAGTCTAAGCAACTCAAAGGTTTCACATATTCAGCGATATGTTATGGGCGTCCCCCCGCACCGACGCCAACGCGACCAATTCGGCGGCGATCTACCGACACTGAAGGCGCGCAAGGATTTAACCGACGAGTTCAAAGGCAAAATGATTTGCGACAACCCGGTGCGATTCTACCGCTTGAGCGAAGGCGATATCGCGGCGGCAAGGAAGGCGAAGGGGAGCTGAACATAGGGTTTTCAAATACAGTGAGGCAAGCTACTGTGCGCGGAATATTCACCGAGCTTGGGACAATATGACTACCAAGTAGGAAGGCGAAGCACCCGCTGATGTTCACATTCCGACTTAAGTCCGGGGGGGTACCCGATATACAATCCATTTCGTCAGAAATGTCGATATGAATTTCTGTTGATCTTCCACATCCCATGGTGCTGGGCCAGTTGTTTTGGCGTGCCGGCCTCCATAGATCGGCGCAAGATTGTTAGCAGATTGCTTCAATCGGTCCATATCGTTCTTTGAGATGCCGAGTGCAGCAGTAATCCCTTTAGGGCCAGAAAATTCCTTCTTAGCAAACTCGTAAATCATATAGAAGTCGGCGGCGTTCCGGTCTCGCCGACCGTACAACCAAAGGGCATCGCGAAGGTGCGAGGAACTTTCGAGGGCTATCTTGGCTTGATTTGCGTACAACTCCACCTCGCCCCCCATCCTGCGATGTGAGATGACCGATCCCACCATGAGCACTTGGTTCCCGTGCTCGTCCTGTATCGCCCCCTTTCCAATCCCCGGTCGAAACTCATCCGCACGTTGCCCCGCGCCAGGACGCCATGCTCGTAATATGCCGAGGAGTATCTGGAACTGATCAGCCGCAAATTGCAGGGTTCTCTCGTCCCCAAAGTCACCCACGACTCTGAGCCGGAGTCCGTTTGCGTTTTGGTTCCGATGAACAAAATCTGGAAAGACGATTTCCGCCATCTCAACTATAAGATCTTCGTCTGCGCGTTGGCATAGCGCTATAGCTTGATACGTACCGAACATATTAACTGCTCTTTCCGACCACGAATAATACGTTTCTGTGTTAGTCCACGTTACATGTAGTGATGCTTAACAGCTCACTTCAAACTCACCCCCTGCGCCGCGTACGTCCGATCAATAAACCCAGACTCATCGAGCTTGCGCATGATGCGCGCGTCGATCACTTCTTCGGCTTTGATCTCGCCGATTTTTGGGTTGCGGGTTTTGAGCATGCGTTGGATGTTGCGCAGGCCGTCGAGGGACGGGAAGGGTTTGCGGTCGACACCCTTCAACAAATCTTGATAGCCCTCTTCAGCATCGGCGGCGGTGGTCTTAAGCCGTTTAATGATGGTCCTAATCACCGTCGGTTTGTTTTTCGGCGCGACGGAAAAGGCCAGCGCTTCGATTTCCGCTTTGAGATACGCTTCGACAATGTCGGCCCGTTGGCTGAGAAACGCCGTGGGCACGACCATCGCCTGACCGACGGTGCGTTGCGGCAGGTTGGCAGCCTCACCGAGGACGGTGAAGCCTTTTTGCCGCAGGACTTTGCTAAACACGCCGTCGAGCGCCGCGATATCGGCGATACCGCTCTCCACCGCTTGCATCATGATCGGTTGGTCGCCCAACACCTGCATGTTGATCTGGTCGCGAGTTTGATCGAGACCCAGATGTTCGAGCCAGAACAGCACGCCCATCCAGCCAGTGCCGCCGATGCTGTTGAGCGCGATTTTTTTACCGCGCATGTCCTCCGGCCGCTTGATGTTGGGCCGGGCAATCAGGTCATAGGTGTTGCGGCTGGAGAAAGTCGCGACGATTTTGAAATCATGACCGGCACCGATGGCCGCCAGGGTCGCGCTGCCGCCGCTGCGGCCGAACTGCAAATCCCCCGACGCCATGCCGGCGACCAACAGCGGCGCGCCGCGCATGTAGACCTGCTCGGCCTGAAGACCGTTACGCGCGAGAAACCCTTGCTCCTCGGCGATCCATAACGGCACCACCCGCGCGTTGATCGCCGCGTAGCCGAGCACGACCTTGGTGAGCGGGGTCGCGGCAAAACTGGTCGAGACAAATAGCAACCATGCGCCAACCACATAGGAAATAAATTTGCTCCAGAACATAGCCCCCCCTACACGTTACACCAAACTCGATTTACACCCACCGCAAGTCGGAGAGATTGGGATTTACCCCTTATGAAGAATATCCGGCGGCGCCACAAGCGGAATTAATCGGCGTCCCTTCTGCCGATACACCTGGAAGTCTGAATCCAGCGTGAAAAGTGTCGCAGCGGGAGTTAACTCGACCAATCTTACAAGACAGGCATCGGCTAGAGACATCGGCACGTTAGCGTACCGGCGAATCAAGTTTGTAATTGCGTGGGTTTCGCTATCGAATAGCGGTGCCACGGTCAGCACCCCGCGCTCGACTAGTTGAATAACTGCATTGGGATCTGTGCCGGCACGGGCGATTAAAAAGCACGATTCGGTTAGAACCGCTTCGCAGGTTTGCAGCGGCGGTCGAAACCGTGCGAATTGAGATTTGGCCCAGGAATGATAACGATCGTCGGCGTCGAGCAACGCCACGATCGGACCGGTATCAACGATAACGATTGCTGCCACGGCGACCGTTACCAACGACGGTATCTTCGAGCAGTTTTTTGTTGGTCGAGAGATCGCGCCGTCCGCTGCGAACCGATCCCACCAAGTTGCCGGCCAGTTCCGCGCAATTCGCTTCCCGACCCTTCCTTGGGGCCGCGAGCACCTGCTCTAGCGATTCGCGTACAATCGTCGACAGGGAAACATTACGCCGGTGCGCCTCTTGGGCGACTTTGGCTCGCAGTTCTTGCGGGATCTTGACGGACATTAGTTCCATGAGCGAATGGTAATACCAACCGCCACGGTTGACAATACCTTCTATCGGTCGGAGCCGATCTAGCGCCCCATCAACTTCTGCACGAACCCCTCATCCTCGAGCTTCTTCAGATAGCGGTCGCTGACAAAATTTTTCGCGTCGATTTTGCCGAGCTTCGGTTCGCCGGCGACCAGCGGGTCGACCACCGCTTGCATGGCGCTCACCGACGGGTACGGGATGTCGGGGATTTTGTTTTTGTTGTACTCGTAGGCTTCGCGCAACAGCTCTTGATCGTTGACCCGGCTGAACTGCGCCAGGGTTTTGATCGTGTACTCAGGCTCGGTTTTGAAAATCTTGATCGCTTCGACGTAGGCGCGCAGGAAGTTGAGAATCCGGCCTTCGTTTCGCTGCATTACTTTCGCGCTGCCGCACATGCCGGTGTTGAAGTAGGGAATCCCTAGCGCGGTGGCGTCAGCGATCACGTTAAAATTGAACTTCTTCGCCATCGAGCCGAAGGGCGCGTTGAAGACCGAGCCGTCGATGCTGCCCGAGCGCAGCGCCGCCAGCCGCTCGGACTCGTTGCCGATTTGCAGGATTGTCACCTCCTTGGGGTCGACGCCGACTCGCCGGAGCAACGTGCGCAGTCCGAAATCCGCCGAGGAAGCGAAGCGACTAATGCCAAAGCGTTTACCCTTCAGATCGGCGGCGCTTCTGATCTCAGGGCGGGTCGCCAATTGATAACCCATCTTGTCGTCGGTCATGGCGACGTAAAGAATATCCGCGCCGCGCAGATTGGCGGCGACTCCCGGCGGCCCGGTCAATTGCCCAAGATCGATATCGCCAGAAACCATCGCCTGCACCACCGTGCTGCCGCCGGGAATATAAACCACCACTGACGACAAACCGTACTTAGCGTAAAGCCCGCGCTTCTCCGCCAACGACACCAGCAGCGCGTGCGGATTGACCGAGCTGTAAGCGATGCGAATGGTGTCGGCGGCGTGGGCGAATCCAGTGGACAACATCCAAAGGAGTGAGAGCGAAACAATTCGGGTGATCAACATAAGGGAACCTCTAAAAACTCACCCTTGAAATTGTAGTTACTGTTTGCACAATATTTTCCTTCACAAAATAACCAGATGCCCGTCCTGGGGCGGCAAGCGATCTATTTTGACGCTCGGTTAGCCTCGTTCCCCGTCGTTTTGCCACA
>CAMDBU010000193.1 GCA_945889495.1 Syntrophobacter sp. SbD2
AAGTTTTCCTTTGATTCGCTTCCCCCAATATGTTTCTCTTTCATCGGCGTATCCTTTCTCTGCCTGCTCAAACAGGCAGCCTTTCGTTTTGATCATCTCGAAAGGGTACGCCACCTTTTTCCTATTTCCACTCTTTTTGATTATAGCTCGAGACATTTCAAAGGGAGTTCGGCAAACTCGGTTACGTCGATGGTAAAAACGTCATCTTCGAATACCGCTACGCCGAGCGCAAGCTTGATCGCTTGCCGGCATTGGCTGAAGAACTTTCCCGCCAAAAGGTTGACGTCATTGCCAATACTTTCCCGCGTCGGCGCCCTGTGGAACCCGCGGGAAGCGGCCTCGGAGCTGACTTGGATAGAAAGCAAATTATCAGCTCAACAGTTAGGCCTGCAACTTCATTCCATGGACGTTAGCAGCGCCGATAAATATGACGTTGCATATGAAGGAAGCCACGAAGGCCCGCGTCAGTGCCTTGGTATGGATGGCGACTCCGTTGGGCAATGAAAACCAAGTGAACACCGTGGAGTTGGCCAAGAAATATCGGCTGCCGGCGATATACGCCGGGCACTCGGTTGTCGATCATGGCGGCCTGATGTCCTACGGTATCGACCGCGACGAACCCTACCGGCGCACCGCAGTTTTTGTCGATAAGATTTTGAAGGGAACTCACCCATCGGAAATTCCAGTCGAGCAACCGACCAAGTTCGAGCTGTGAACCAATCTCAAAACCGCCAAAGCACTCGGCCTGGCGATCCCGCCCATCGTGCTGATGCGGGCGACCAAAGTGGTTAAATAAGCGTGAGGGAAAATGCATGAGTAAAGTGATGAGAGAGAATTTGGCAAGTAAGAAAATTGCCATTTGGCTGTTGGCGACTACAATCCCGCTATTTCAGCCTCGCGCCGAGGCGCAGCAGCCACCGAAGGTATTCAAGATCGGCTGGCTCGAAAGCGGGCCTACGGTTCGAGGCACCCGGTCGGGCGAGATATTTGTGCGCCGGCTCGGCGAACTCGGCTACGTTGAGGGTAAGAACATAGTTTTCGAGTATCGGTCTGCGAATAATAAATTGGACGGCCTGCCGGCCCTTGCGCAGGAGCTGGTCCGACTCAACGTCGATGTTCTGGTGACGGGCGCATCACCGGCGGCAATTGCCGCGAAGAACGCGACCAAGAGCATCCCGATTGTTTTCACGATCCTGGCCGACCCGATTGCGGAGGGCCTGATCGATAGCCTGGCGCGCCCCGGCGGAAATATCACCGGGTTGACCAACATTTCCGCGGAGCTCGGCGGCAAACGGCTTGAGTTGTTGAAAGAGACGGTGCCCAAACTCTCCCGCGTGGCGGTGCTATGGGATCCAAAAAATTCCGGCTCCGCGCAATCCTGGAAGGATCTCCAGCAGCCGGCGAAAGCGCTCGGCTGGCAGCTTTACTCCATGGAGGTCAGCAGCGCCGGCAAGTTCGAGGCTGCGTTCAAAGACGCGCTCAAGGCGCGAAGCGCCGCTCTCTTCGTGACGCCGATGATTCTAGCGACTTCTCATCGCAAGCAAGTTGTCGAACTGGCGGCCAAGCATCGCTTGCCGGCGATCTACTCGCGCGAACTATTTGTCGAAAGCGGCGGCTTGATGTCCTACGGCGCCGACCTCGACGATCATTACCTACGCGCTGCGATCTATGTCGACAAGATTCTCAAAGGCACCAAGCCCGCCGATCTGCCGGTCGAGCAGCCAACCAAATTCGAGCTACTGCTCAACCTAAAGACCGCCAAGACTCTCGGCCTGACGATCCCACCGATGGTGCTCATGCGCGCGACCAAGGTGGTCAAGTGAAGTCGGCTGTTGGAAGTACCGTCAATAAATTGCACCGTGGGTAAGCAGTGTCGCCAACCCGTGCTACACTTAACCGCTAATCCGCAAACCGAGGTGAACCATGGGAGTCAGGACATTCGAAGGCATCGTTGAGCATGGCCAAATTCGATTGCCAGCTACGATCCGGCTGCCGGAAAAAGCCAAGGTCTATGTGATCATCCCAGACCTTGAGGCGCGGACAGAAGGGGTCGTTGGCAGCCCTAGGCTCGTGCATCTTGAGCAGGCCGTGGACTTCAAGAAGGAAGTGATCGAGGCCAGCGTGTGACGGTCGCGTCTTCAATCCACTTTCGCCCTTCACTAGAGTCACGCGGCGCACCGCTGCTAACTTCAAAGTGGAGACTTGTGCCCACGCGGTATCGTGGAGGTAATCGGCAATGATTCGTAACGATCAAGAGCTTGAGGCGGCGAAAGAACGCATTGGGTATTTTCAGCAACAGGTCGAAAAACTTCGCCAAGTCGAAACCAATCCGCAGAATTATCGCTTATCGGCCGGCAGCTTCCTTGCCGAGATCGATCGCATGAATCTCGATGTCAGAGAGTACCTCACACTTCATCCCAGTGAAGTAAAAGAGCAGGCGGCCTAAAGGACACATGCCGCCATCGTCGAAACGGCCACCTAACACCCTAGCGCTCCTGCCCACGCGGATACAGCGAGTCAGTAAATAGTTACCCGCCGAAATTCTCCATTGCGCTCCGCCCAGACTCCACGGTATTCATATCCCGTGCCATCGGTGGCGATAACCATGAGGTGATTCATGATGCGGGCGGGGAAACATCGGTTCAAACTTTTCAGGCTTCTCCCACTTTTGATCTTTTCAGTCGTTGGGCTGTTGAACTTTTTGAACTTTGTACCTGCGTCAGCCCAGACGCCGCCCTTCTACCAAGGCAAGACCATCACCTGGATCGTCGGCACCAAGGCGGGCGATGCTTACGATCTTTATCCGCGGCTGATCGCCGAGTATTTGCCCAAGTACATTCCGGGCCATCCCAACATCATCATTCAGAACGTCGCCGGGGCGGCGTCGTTGATCGCGGCCAATCAAGTTTATAGCGTCGCCAAGCCGGACGGCTTGACCATCGGGGCGATTTATCCAGCGCTTTATTTCGATCAACTGGTCAAGCGGCCGGAGGTCAAATACGACTGGACTAAGTTTTCCTGGATCGGCAGTCCGGTGAGCTCCAATCACATGATGTATATGCGCGCCGACACGGCGTTTAAAACTATCGATGATCTGCGCGGCGCCGCCCAGCCGCCCAAGTGCGGCTCCAGCGGCGTCTCGTCCACCGGCTATTACATTCCCAAGCTCATGGAAGAGGCGATCGGCGCCAAGATCGAAATGGTCACCGGCTACCCAGCCGGCCAGGATATCGAGCTGGCGGTGGAGCGCGGCGAAGTGGTCTGCCGGTCGTTCACGATCACGACCTTTCACTCACGCGAGCCGTTTTTCACCTGGCGGAAGAAAAACTTCGTCCGGGTGCTCTATCAGACCGGCACCAAGCGCGATCCACGTTTGAAAGACGTGCCGACCATGTACGAGATCATGGACCGTTATAAAACCGCCGAGCCGGTGCGCAAGCTCGCCAAGGTGATTCTCATCGCCAGCGATCTGGGCCGCCCCATCGTCGCGCCGCCGGGCGTGCCGGCGGCGCGCTTGAAGATCCTTCGCGAGGCCTTTAATAAGACCACCAGCGACCCGGCGTTTCTCGCCGACGCGGAAAAGCGCAAACTGGAAATCGATCCGTCGAGTTGGGACGAAATGGAAGCCTACGCCAAGGACGCCATGGCGACGCCGGCGGATGTGGTGGAGCGCATGAAAAAAATCTTGGGCCTGTAGTTACAACCAAAGGACAAGCGCCAATGAAGACAAACCAGCAATCCATCGGTTCGGTGCTAATCATTTTAGCGGTGCTGTTACTCCACGCGCGGCTCGATGCCCAGACGCCGTTTTACCAAGGCAAGACCATCCGCATCTACGTCGGCAATCTGCCCGGCGACACCCATGACATTTTCGCGCGCGCCTACTCGCGCCACATGGGCAAACACATTCCCGGCTTTCCCAATATCGTCGTGCAGAACATGCCAGGCGCAGGCGGCATGATCGCGGCCAATCATGTTTACAACGTCGCCAAGCCCGACGGCCTGACGCTCGGCTCGCCGTCGCCGGCGTTGTATTACGCCCAGTTGATCGGCAGCAGCCAGGTGAAGTTCAATTGGCCGAAATTCAACTTCATCGGCTCGCCCGAGCGCAACGGCCATTTGCTGTTCATGCGCGCCGACTCGCCGTACAAGACCCTCGATGACGTGCGCAAGGCCAAGGAGCCGCCCAAATGCGCCGCCACCGGCGTCGGCACCAGCGGCCACGACGTGCCCAAACTGTTGGACGAGATGATCGGCTTGAAGTTCAACTTGATCACCGGTTATCCCGGCGGCGCTGAGATGGATCTCGCCATCGAGCGCGGCGAAGCGATTTGCCGGGCGATCACCATCGCGGCTTTTTTCGCCCGCGAACCGTTCGTCACCTGGTACAAGACCGGCGTGGTCAAAGTCCTGCTGCAAACCTCGCGGCAGCGCAACCCGCGCATCCCCGATGTGCCGACGCTGTTCGAGCTCATGGAGCAGCACAAGACGCCCGAGATCAAACGGCGCCAAGTGCTGACCTATCTCGGCGTCGGCGGCTTCGGCGCTTGGCCGATCCTGGCGACGCCGGGCATTCCGCCGGAGCGCGTGGCGATCCTGCGCGACGGTTTCGCTAAAACCATGAAAGACGCTGACTTCCTAGGCGAGGCGAAAAAGGCCGGCTGGGAAATCCGCCCCACCGACGGCGCCACTTTGCAGGCGTTGGCCAAGGAAGTGATCGACCAGCCGCCGGAAGTGATCGAGTGGCTCAAGAAGTTACTCGCCAAGTAGTCCCAATCGTCATGGATAAACAGAAACGCTCGGAGCAGCCATGAGATTCACCAAGTCATTGGTCCCATCAGTCCTATTCGTCCTATCCCTGACTGCGGCCGCGCAAGCGCAATCTCCCTACTACCAGGGCAAAACCATCCGCTTCATCGTCGGCTATCAACCCGGCGATACTCATGACCTATGGGCGCGCATGTACACTCGCTACATGGGCAAGTACTTGCCCGGCAATCCGACCTTCGTGGTGCAAAACATGCCGGGCGCCGGCGGCATGATCGCCGCCAATCATGTATTCAATCTGACCAAGCCCGATGGGCTGACGCTGGCCACCGTCGGCGGCGCGCTTTATTTCAATCAGCTGATCGGCCGCGCCGAGGTGCGTTTCGATTGGAACAAGTTCACCTGGATCGGCACGCCGGAGCCCGCCGGGCTGTTGGTCTACATGCGCACCGACGCGCCCTATAAAACCTTGGACGATCTGCGCCAGACCAATGACCCGCCCAAATGTTCCGCCACCGGCCTGGGCAGCGCCGGCTACGATTTGCCGCGGCTGCTCGAAGATGTCTTGGGACTCAAATTCAAAGTTATCAGCGGCTATCCCGGCGGCGCCGATCAAGATCTCGCCATGGAACGCGGCGAAGTGCAGTGCCGGGCGTTCACCATCGAAGCGTTCTTCGGCCGCGAGCCTTACTTCACTTGGGTCAAGAAAAATTTCGTCCGCGTGCTCCTGCAAACCGAACGGCAGCGCCATCCCAAGTTGGCCGACATCCCGACCATCTACGAGCTCATGGATCAATATAAAATCTCCCCGGTGAAGCGGCGCATGGCGGGGGTCTACTTGAGCAGCGGCCGCTTCGGCTCGCGGCCCATCGTGTCGTCGCCCGGACTGACGCCGGAACGGGCCAAGATGCTGCGTGACGCCTATGCCAAGACCCTCAAGGACCCCGACTTTCTTGACGAGATCGCCAAGCGCAGCTGGAGCGTCGAGCCGGTGGTCGGCGAAGAGCTCCAGGCCCTCGCCAAGGAAGTCACCAGCCAACCGCCGGAAGTGATCGACTGGTTGAAGAAACTGTTAGCGAAGTAGAACGGAGAACAATTGGAGAATTGGAGTAATGGAGTGATGGGGTATTGGGGGAGTGGTCCGAACCATCACTCCAATACTCCATCACTCCACTCTCCACCGGAGCGTGATCTATGAAACAGCTCGCCTTCCTATGGGGATTTATTCTCGCTACCTTCAACGGGGAGCTTTGCGCGCAAGCCCCGTTCTACCAAGGCAAGACCATCCGCATCATCGTCGGCTACCAGCCGGGCGACAATCACGACCAATACGCGCGCACCTACGCCCGCTTCATGGGCAAATACATTCCCGGCAATCCCAATTTCATGATTCAGAACATGCCCGGCGCCGGCTCGATGATCGCCGCCAATCATGTCTACAACATGACCAAGCCCGATGGCCTGACACTGGGCTCCTTCGGCGGCGCCCTGGTCATGGCGCAGCTAACCGGACGCAAAGAAGCGCAATTCGACTGGCCCAAGTACGGCTGGATCGGCACGCCCTACCGCGCCGGCCACTTGCTGTTCATGCGCACCGACGCGCCGGCGAAAACCGTCGACCAGCTGCGCCAGGGCAACGAGCCGCCGCGCTGCTCGGCCTCCGGCGTCGGCAGCACCGGCTATGACATTCCCCGCTTGCTCGAAGACTCCCTCGCCATGAAGTTCAAAGTCATCAGCGGCTACCCTGGCGGCGCCGATCAGGACCTGGCCATGGAACGCAACGAAGTGAACTGCCGCGCGATCACCATCGACGGCTTCTTCGCCCGCGAGCCGTTCATCTCCTGGGTCAAGAAAGGCTTCGTCCATGTGCTGCTGCACACGGAAAAACAGCGCCATCCGAAGATCCCCAACGTGCCCACGGTCTTCGAACTCATGGATCAGTACAAAGTCGCCGACGCCAAACGGCGCCTGGTCAACACCTATTTGGGGCTATGGGGCTTCGGCTCCATGCCCATCGTCACCACGCCCGGCGTGCCCAGCGAGCGGGTCCAGCTGCTGCGCGAAGCCTATCGGAAAACCTTCGCCGATGCGGAATTTCAGGAAGACGTGGCGAAGAAAGGCTGGGAGCCGCGCCCGGTGAGCGGTGAAGAACTCGCCACCCTGGCCAAAGAAGTCATCAATCAGCCGGCGGAAGTCAGTAACGCGATCAAACGGATTCTTAGCCAATAAACTTTATCCAAGAGGTACGGCATCATGAAAAACTCACCGCGGCGGTTGACCCGCTGCAAGGTTCTCGGGCTGTTAACACTTTTCGTCCTTCAATTGGCGCATCCTTTGAACCTTGAAGCGGCGGCGGCGCAGACGCCGCCCTTTTATCAAGGCAAGACCATCCGCATCATCGTCGGCTACCAGCCGGGCGACTCCCATGATCTGTGGGCGCGCTTCTACGCGCGCTTTCTCGGCAAGTATCTTCCCGGCAATCCGACCTTCGTCGTGCAGAACATGCCAGGGGCCGGTTCGATGATCGCCGCCAATTATATTTACAATTTGACCAAGCCCGATGGCCTGACGTTGGGCTCCATCGGCGGCGCCCTGTTCATGGCCCAGTTGACTGGACGCAAAGAAGTCCAGTTCGATTGGCCCAAGTTCTCCTGGCTGATGACGCCCGAGCATGGCGGCCATCTGCTCTACATGCGCACCGATGCGCCGTTCAAAACCTTCGAGGACCTGCGCCAAACCAACGATCCACCCAAATGCTCCGCCACGGGCGTCGGCAGCACCGGCTACGATATTCCGCGGCTGCTCGAAGAAACTCTCGGCTTCAAATTCAAAGTCATCAGCGGCTATCCCGGCGGCGCCGATCAAGATCTCGCCATGGAGCGCGGCGAGGTCCAATGCCGGGCGTTTACCATCGACGCCTTCTTCGGCCGCGAGCCGTTCCCGACCTGGATGAAAAAAGGCTTCGTCCGGGTCTGGCTGCAGACCGAGGCCAAGCGCAACCCCAAGCTGCCTAACGTGCCGACGATTTTTGAATTGATGGATCAATACAAGGTCGCCGAAGCCAAACGCCGCGTCGTCAACACTTATCTGGGCATCTGGGGTTTCGGCTCGCGGCCACTGCTGACCACCCCCGGCGTGCCACCGGACCGGGTCAGACTACTGCGCGAGGCGTTCGCGAAAATGTTCAAGGACCAAGAATTTGTCGACGAGATGAAAAAGCGCAACTGGGAAGTCGATCCGGTGGGCGGCGAAGAACTGCAAAACCTGGCTAAGGAAGTGGTCAATCAACCGGCCGATGTCGCCGCCGCGCTCAAACGCATTCTGAGTCAGTAAACTGTCCCGGCAAAATTAAGTTTTGCGGCAATTTCAGTGTCGTAGCAACGTCAATCTGTCATGTTAACGGCAAGGCGAAAATGTCAGGTCGGTTTGTTGGTAGCAGCCTCCAAGGTAGAAATCGGACCGTAGCGGAACCCCTGCTTCTTAGCTGGCGTTCGGTATAGGCCAAGTGTGTGCGTC
>CAMDBU010000194.1 GCA_945889495.1 Syntrophobacter sp. SbD2
GTCTCCCCACTTACTGCGCCACACCTTCTTGTCGTTCCGTCTCCAACCACGTGGACTGCCGAGTCATCGCTTACCACCACGCCAGCGTGACCCGCGAGTTTCGGACTTCGCCATGTATGAGCAGGCTCGTCGCAGTTCCCCGCCGAATCGAGTTCGTCATCCTACGGACCGACTGTTCGCCTCCGGTTGCTCTCCACCCCGCCTCGCGACGACGCAGTTACCTTCGGCTTCGGAGTTGTGGCTTACTCCGACACGGACTTTCACCGTGCTGATGCAGCACCCTCATGGGCGCACTCATGCCGGCGAAAGCGGGTATCCAGGTTAATTCGACGGTTGCCGAACCTGGATTCCCGCCTGCGCGGGAATGACAGATCGAGTAAATGAGCCTGGGAGGGCAATCAGCTATTTTCATTGTCTGTGGGCGTGCGCAAGATCATGAAACGCTCTGTGGTTAAACAATCTTTGGCCCGGTGTACTCCAGCACGTACAACCCGCCTTTCACTCTGTCCGTTACATAGATCAGTCCGTCGGTGTCGACGTAGACATCGTTGAACATCGGCGCCTTCTGCCCATCCGGCGCCGGCGGGATGAAGTAGCCGACTTCTTCGGGGCGATATTGATTACGAATATCGAACACGCGCAGGCCGGCGTTGTAGTAGGTGACGAAGATAATATTTTCGCTGATGAACGAGCCCGGCCGGTTCTCGTGCACGTTGTGCGGGCCGAAGCGCAGGCCGCGGCTGCAAAAATCCCCCTGCGGCACCGGACAGGTGCTGACGATCACTGGATTGCGCTCTTCGCGCACGTCGATGATCCAGACCCGCTTCTCGCCTTCCTTGCAGTCGTACTTCACCGACTCGTCGACGGCGACGACAAGTTTTCTATTTGGTAGCGGCAGCGTGGTATGCGCGTAGCCGCCGAAGGGCGGGCTCCAGTCGATATGGCTGATAGCCTTCGGCTTGCTTATATCGGAAATATCGATGATCGCCATGCCGGCATCCACCAGCGCGACGTAGGCGCGGTCGCCATGGGGAATCGCGCCGTGCACGTAGAAATGCTCGCCGGCAAACGGCGTCCAATCCGCCGGCGTCGCTTCGCCTTCCTTAGTTCCAGGAATCCACCAGCGGCCGGCTTCTTTGGGACTCGTCGGGTTGGAAATATCCGCGATCAAGTACGCGCGCTCGTGAATCCCCGGCAAGTACGCACCGACATGGGCGTACTTGCCGTCGCTGAACCACATGCGGCGGACGCCCTTGCCTGGCAATTTCAAGTAGCCGATCTCGCGCGGCTGGGTAGGATTCTCGATGGAGTAAACCTTGATGCCGGCCTCGTTGGGCACGCTGTCGGGAACGGATTTATCGAAGTAGGGCCGTTCCTGATTTTGAATCAGGATATCGCCGACGATCTGCACCTTATGGGCGTGGGTGTTGTCCGCGTGGGCCATCTGAGTGATCAGTTGCGGCACGCTCGGATCGGCGACGTCGAGAATGCTCAGCGCCATCGGCGAAGTGCCGAGATGGGCCAGGTAAATATACTTTCCGTGCTTGACCAGCTGCATGCCGTCGCCATGACCGTTCAAGTCATGGTGGCCGATCACCCGCATATTGAAGCATTCGCTCTTGGCTTGGATCGCCGCGACTTCCGCGTTCATAAAATACTCCGTGGGGAATAGTGCAAAGCCCGTCCATATAATGTCCCTCTCGGAAGCTTGTCAACGAGTGGCGACGCCCCAATGAAAATGCTAAATACAGCCAACTCGACAAGCGATCACGGGAGGCGACGATGAAGAAAAGTTTGCGGTTCCTCGCACTGGTCATGCTCTTGGCCATCGCCGCCCCGGCGGCGGCGCAAACCAAACGCATCGCCGTCGCCTACAGCGCGGTGAGCGCGACCCAGTCGTCATTTTTTGTCACCAAGGAAGCCGGCATTTTCGAGAAGCATGGCCTTTACGTCGATCCGGTCTACGTCGCCAGTGGCACCAAAGTCGCCCAGGCGGTGATCGCCGGTGAATTTCCCGTGGCGCTGGCCGGCGGCACCGTGGTCAACGCGACGTTGGCCGGCGGCGACATTGTTATCATCGGCGGTCTGGTCAACGTGCCGTCGTTCTATGTTTACGTTCACCCGTCAATCAAGCGGCCGGAGGATTTAAAAGGCAAAGCCATCGGCATCACCACCTACGGCTCGTCGACGGATTTTTCCATCCGCTACTTGATCAAGAAATGGGGCCTGGAGCCCGACCGCGATATCAAAGTCTTGCAGATGGGCGGCCAACCGCAGATCGTCGCCGCCATGGTCGGCGGCAGCGTCCAGGGCGGCGTGCTGTCGTCGCCGGCGAACTACCGCGCCGCCAAGGCCGGCTTTCAGCTGCTCACCGATTTCAAAAAAGTCGGCCTCGACTATCCCACGGTCAGTCTCGTCTCGACCCGCTCGTTTATCAAAAAAGATCCGCAGACCGTGCGCCGCTTCATGATGGCCTACAGCGAAGGCGTCGAGCGGCTCTACCGCGACAAAGAATTCACCATGAAGGTCATCGGCAAGTACACCAAGACCGACGACCGCGAAGGCTTGGAATCGGCCTACGGCTTCGCCACCACCTTCATCGAACGCCCGCCACACCTGCCCTACAAAGCCGTCGAAACAATCCTGGCCCAGCTCGGCGAGAAAGACGCCAAAGCCCGCGAAGCCAAGCCGGAAGAATTCATCGACCCAACTTTTTACAACGAGATGGAAAAGAGCGGCTATTTCAAATCTCTGTCACGCTGAGCGACAATAGTGAGTTAGTAAATAGTGGCAAGGGATTTAGTTCGAAGCTACGAACGCAATCGCTGCATAATCGAAAGGTTCGATATGACGCCATCACACAGACAACTAACGACCCGCGCGCTGCGCGCCTTTGTGTTCTTTGCGTTCTTTGCGGCCAATCATCCGAATCTTCTCTCCGCCGCCGAAACTCCGCTCACCACGCTGCGCTACGCCGTCACCGGTCGCACCTCCACCGACTGGCCCTGGTTCATCGCCAAGGAAAAACGGCTCTACCAAAGACACGGCCTGTTCCTCGAAGACATCATCATTCAAGGCGCGGCCAACACCACCCGCGCGGTGGTCAGCAACACCTTGCCGGTGGGCCGCATCGCGCCCGACTTCATCATGGAAGCCATCGACCGCGGCGCCAAGTCGCATATCGTCGCCGGCGACATGAACAAGATCCCTTACGATCTTTACGCCCGCGCCGACATCAAGAGCGGCGCCGAGCTGCGCGGCAAGACCCTCGGCGTCAGTGCGCTCTCCGGCGGCACCACCGCGATGTTGGAAGAGGTGCTCGAAAAGTCCTTCGGCCTGACCCGCAAAGATTATCAAGTGCTGGTAGTCGGCACCTCGCCGGACCGCTACGCCGCTTTGAAAGGCGGCTCGGTGGCCGCCACCATCATGGCGCCGCCGTTCACCTTCCGCTCGCAGAAGGACGGCTTCCGAAAAATCGTAACCTTCCACGACGTGCTCGGTCCCATCGACTTCGTCGTCTCGTTTGCCCATGACGATTACATCAAGAGCAACCGCCCCGAACTGGTGAAGTTTGCCAAAGCGATGATCGAAGCGACGCGCTGGCTCTATGACGCAAAGAATAAGGAAGAAGCGCTGGCGATCCACGTCAAATATTTGAAAGGCAACCGCGAAGGCGCCGAGAACGATTACAAATTCCTCGTCGAAGAGTTCAAACCCTGGCCCAGCGACGGCACCACCAGCAAACAAGGCATGGACAAGACTATGGAACTCAGAGTGAAGGCGAACAAATACGAAGGCAAAAAAGTTCCGCCACTCAGCCACTATATCGACTACACGATCGTCGACGACGCCAAAAAGGAGTTGGGTATCAAGTAAGCCGTGGCGCCGGTCGAGGTTATTGGGCCGTAGGGGCGAAAGATTTTTCGCCCCTACAAAATGCGCAATCAGTACAGCTAACAAACATTTACGCCGACACGAATTTTTCCAAGGAGACAAAAATGATCGAACCGCTCGACGCACTCAAAGACAAAGTCATCATGGTCGCGAAAATTTTACAGAGCCAGGGCGTCATCGACGGCTACGGCCATATCACCGCGCGCCTGCCGGATAACAAAATCCTCAGCACACCGCATATGCCGCCGGGCAAAGTCGCGGTGCGCGATCTGATCATCCTCGACGCCGACGGCAAGAAACTCGAAGGCCACGGCGAGCCCAACGGCGAGACCGCCATGCACACCTCGATCTACAAAGTCCGTCCCGACGTGCAATGCATCCTGCATTACCACGCCGACGAGCTGGTGGCGCTGGCCGCCACTGGCCAGGAGATCAAGGTCATTTCCAATGCCGGCGTGGCGTTTCACCGCGGCACGCCGATTTACGATTCGCCGGTGTTGATCCGCAACCCGGAGCTTGGCGATAGAGTCGCCGCGACCTTGGGCGACAAACGCGCGGTGCTCCTGCGCGGCCATGGCGGCACCGTCGGCGCCGACAATCTCGACCAACTGGTTCGCATGGGGCTCGACCTGGTGCGCAGCGCCAAGATCCAGATCATGACCGCGTCCATGGGTCTGCCGATCAAAATCCACTCCAAAGAAGAATGCGAAGCAATGAGCCGCATCGAGAGCCGCGCCGACGTGCACCGGCGCTTTATGGATTATCACGTCTCCGAAGTAGTCGACTGATTCATTCACCATCGACAATGAAAGTTGATTCCCAATGGCAGAACAAAATCCTTTCGCACCGTTGCCCTCCGGCATGAAAGTTACCGCCGAGGCAGCAGCTTTTGTCGAGAACGTAACCTTCGACAAGATTCCCGCCGAAGCGCTGCGCATCGGCACGCGCTGTCTCCTCGACGGCCTAGGATTGTTCGTCGCCGGTTCGGAAGAACGTACGGTGCAGCTGCTGGTTGAAGAAGCGGAAGAGATTGGCGGGCGGCCCGATGCTCTATTGCTAAGCCGCGGCAATGTCAAAGTCCCTGCTCCGATGGCGGCGCGCATCCTCGGCACCGCCGGCCACGCCCATGACTGGGACGACAGCCAGGTGAGCATCGATCCGGCCCATGTCTACGGCCTGCTCACGCATCCGACGATTCCACCGTTGAGTAGCGCGCTGGTGATGGCGCAAAAACTCGGCGGCGTCGACGGCAAGACATTCATGCTCGCCTTTCTCACCGGCTTCGAAGTCGAGTGCAAAATCAGCGAATGGATGTTGCCGCAACATTACCTGCGCGGCTTCCACACCAGCGGCACAGTCGGCACCTTCGGCGCATTTGCCGCTGCGGCGAAGCTCTTGGGATTGAAAGGCGAACAGCTGCGCAGCGGCTTCGGTATCGCCGCCAGTTTCGCCGCCGGCATCCGTTGCAACTTCGGCACCATGACCAAGCCGCTTCACGTCGGCCGCGCGGCAGAGAATGGCGTCACCGCCGCGTTACTCGCGGCGCGCGGCTTCACCGCCGATCCCGATGCGCTCGATGGACCCTGGGGCTACTTCGCCGTCCAGGGCGGCGGCGTCAGCGCTGAGAAGATATCCCAAGGCTTCGGCAAGACTTGGACGATTGTCGAACCTGGCGTATCGATCAAGCCCTACCCTTGTGGTGTCCTCACCCACCCGACCATCGACTTGATGTTGAAGCTGGTCAGCGAGAACAACGTGAAGCCAGATGATATAGAGTCGGTCAAAGTATACGCCGGCTCGAATATCCTGAATCCAATCCGCTACCCGATCGCGGCCAATCACCTGCAAGCCAAGTTCTCTCTCCCCGCAGCGCTCGCCATGATCGCCCTCAACCGCAAAGCCGGCAAAACCGAATTCTCCGACCCCTTCGTCGCCGCCGTACCCATGCAAGACATGCAACGTAAGATAACCACCGAACTCGACCCTGAGATCGAAAAGATGGGCTTCGACAAAATGCGCTCGCGCATCGCCATCAAATTGAAAGGCGGCAAGCAAGTCGAAGGCTGGGCCGACGAACGCTACCGCGGCGGGCCGGACAATCCGCTGAGCGATGGGGAATTGGAAGGTAAAGTGAGATCCTGCTGCGAGGGCGTGATGAGTGAAATCGGCCAGGCAACGTTGATCAACACGGGCTGGGCGGTCAGCAAACTCGCCGATGCGCGTGATCTGATGCGCTTGCTGAATGGCGCGGTTCAGTAAGCCCGACAGAAAGGTAATCCAAGACGAGATTCCTCGCTCCGCTCGGAATGACAACCAAGGGAGATCGCCCCAGACAATACGTGATTGGAGGTGCTTAAGTGAAGATCGCCGACATCGAAATCATCGAGCTGCAAAACATCCCGGTCACTCCGCCGCTGTTCAAGCAACCGCTCAAGACCGCGGTGCGGATATTGAAACTCAAGACCGATGACGGCCTGGTCGGCCTGTCGCAGATCGGCGGCTTCTTGCACGCCGCTACGGTGGCGGCGATCAAACAGGAGCTGCTGCCGTTCTTGAAGGGCAAAGACCCGCTGGAGAACGAGCGCTTGATGCATCAGATGCTGTGGAAGTTGAACACCCGCGCTCACGGTGGCGTGTGGAATTATGCCGTCAGCGCCATCGACGTGGCGCTTTGGGACATCAAAGGCAAACTCTATAACACGCCGGTATGGCGACTCCTCGGTGGCGCGCAGAAGCAAATCCCCGCCTACATCACCTTCGGCCTGCGCGCCTACACGCGCGAAGAACTGGCCGCGGCGGCCAAGCATTGGCAGGCTAGCGGCCACAACCGGCTCAAGGTGCAAGTCGGCCGGGTTAACATCCATGGCGATAGCGATCCCGGCGGCGCGAGCGGTGAGCATCGCAGCGACAACCCGGCTGAAGATGTGTCGCGCATGCGCGCCGTGCGCGAAGCGGTGGGCGACGATGCCGAGCTGATGGCCGATGCCAACTGTTTAATGAAGCTCGACACCGCGGTGCGCTGGTGCAAAGCTTTCGAGCCATTCAATCTCACTTGGTTCGAAGAACCGATAATCCACAACGATCCGCACTTGCTGGCGCAGTTGAGAAAACAAACCAGCATCCCCATCGCCGCCGGCCAGTGGGAGAACTTCTCCCGGCTCGCCGATCTGGTCAAAGCCGACGCCGTCGACTTCGTCAACATTCACGTACTCTCCGTTGGCGGCTTTACCATGGGCATGAAAGCCGCCGGCTTGGCGCAAGCGTACAATCTGCCCATCGGCAACGGCGACCATTTCGACTTTCACCTCCACGCCGCCGTGCCCAACGGCTGGCGCGCCGAGATCCACGTCAACAACTGGCTGACGGCCAACGCCATCTACAAAGAATTGCCACAGCTCGCCGACGGCTGGGTGACGCTCAGCGAAAGACCGGGGCTTGGCGTGGAACTGAAAGAAGACGCCGTGAAGGAATTCGGCGTAAAGTAAAACTTAACCAAGCGACCAACTTTCGATGCTGGAGGCATTATGAAAAAACATCTCCTTGCGTTGTTGATTGTCTTCGTCGGTTTTTGCGCTTCCGCTTTCCGATCTCCCGCGGTTGCCCAAGAGCCTTTTTACCGCGGTAAGACCATCCGGCTGATCGTCGGCTCGACGCCCGGCGGCTTTTACGACCGCTGGGCGCGCATGTTCGCCAAGGCGATGCCCAAGTACATCGCCGGCAACCCGGAGTTTGTCGTGCAGAACATGCCGGGTGCCAGCTCGGTGGTCGCCGCTAATTATCTATATAGCGTCGCCAAGCCCGACGGCCTGACCATGGCGATCGTTCAATACAGCATCTACATGGACCAGTTGGTGGGCCGCAAAGAAGTACAGTTCGATGTCCGCCGATTCGGTTGGATCGGCTCGCCATCCGGCGAAACCGCGCTCCTGTATATGCGCGCCGACGCGCCCTACAAATCGATTCGCGATATCATCAAAGCCAAAGAGCCGCCCAAATGCGGCTCTTCGGGAACAGTCAGCACCGATTATTTGCTGGCGCGTCTATTGGAAGACTCCATCGGCGCCAAGATCACATCCGTGGTCGGTTATCCCGGCGGTGCGGAGATCGATCTCGCCGTCGAGAAAAACGAAGTGGTATGCCGCGCGCATAACATATCGGCGCACTTCGGCCGCGAGCCGTTCAACAGTTGGCACAAGAAAGATTTCGACCGCCACATCGTCCAGAGCGGCGCCAAGCGCGACCCGCGCATGCCCGACACGCCGACGATTTATCAACTTTTCGACGAGTTCAAAGCTCCCGAATTGAGCCGGCGCGTATCGCAAGTGATCCTTGCCGGCGGCGATCTCGGCCGTCCCTTCCTAGCAGCCCGTGGTAGAAGTCCGAT
>CAMDBU010000195.1 GCA_945889495.1 Syntrophobacter sp. SbD2
GGCTTCCACCATCGTCAGCTCATTACGTAACGATCGTTGTATGATGTCTAGTCGTTTCTCGTCTCTCATCGTCAGGGTTGTCATCCTTCCACCCTGACATATTCACGTTGCCGTTAGACCCTGACAGATTCACTTTGCTACAACACAAATCGAGGAAGGTGTTGACCAGACTGATCAAGCGATTGCTTTCCTCGGTGATGATGCTGAGCAGCCGCTGCTGTTTCTCCGTGGTAACGCCGCCGACGCCATCGAGCAACAGCCCGGTACCCTCCTTGATCGAAGTGAGCGGCGTGCGCAGTTCATGGGACATGGTGGCGAAAAACTCCGCCTTCATGCGGTCGATCTCCTTCAAGCGCTGGCTCATGAGGTTGAGCGCCGCCGCCAGCTCGCCGATCTCGCTCGGCGATTTGATCTGCACCGGATTATCGAAGTTGCCGTGCGCGATCTCTTGGGTCTTGGTTTTGAGTTTGGCCAATGGCCGGGTGATGCTCTTGGTGATCAGCATCGACATCAAGACGATCGCCAACAAACTGCCGGCGGCGATCGATAACGCCGCCTCCCGCGCTTGGGCCGCGGATGCAACCAGGTCTTTGACCTTGGTGTAGGTCGTCTGTTGCTGATTGGCGCGCAAACGCTCCAACTCATCCAACATGGCATCGACCAGTTTGTCCTTGTTCTGCTTGTACCACGCTTGTGGATAGTTCCTCCGACTACGCACTCGGCGCGCTTCGTCATCAACCAATTCGACGTAACTGCGGTAATTGTCACGCACGCGCCGCATGATCGGTCGAATCAAAATATCCGCCACCGCCGCGGCGCTCTCGGCGCGGGCCTCGAAATCGATCTTCAAACGAACGAACTGCAGATACCAAACCTCGTCGCGGCTCAGAACAAACTGCTGCTCGGCGCGGCTTTGCGACAACAACAGATCGGTGAGAAACTTCTCGTGATCGAGCACCCGGTTGTCAATGCGCAGAATCGACTCCGCCCGGGAGCCGAAATCGGCGAGCTCGACAATCGCATAGCTGCTCGCCGCCGCGACGATCGCGAAGATCGCCAAGTAACCGATCGTCAGTCGGGAAAACAAACTCAAATGCATGGCGTTCGATTAGCCGGTCTTGCCAGCGGTTGGCTGAGCTTCGAAAAGCTCGCTCTGGGCCGATTCCGCGGCCAAAAACTTTTGGCCGAATTGCTCCAGCCGTTTATCGGCGCTCTGAAAACTCGACTGGGCATGGTTCAAATGTTTGCCGAGTAGCGCGAACTCATCGCGAAACTTGGCGAAGTCGCCCTGTAATCGGCCCAAGTACTGAATAATTTCCTTGGTACGATCTTCGATGCGCAGGCCTTTAAGCCCCAGGACAATCGCCTGAAGATAAGCGTAAAAACTGTTGGGCGAAACCGGAATCACCCGTTTACTCATGGCGTACTGGCTCAAGTTACGTTCGTCGATCGCTTCATCCTTAATAACGGTTTCATAATAAACATTTTCCGCCGGGATATACATCAGCGCGAAATCGTAGGTGCCTTCGTCGGGTAGAATATATTTGCCGGCGATGGCGTCGATATGCTTGCGGACGTCGGCGGCGAACTGTTTTTTCGCCCGGCCACGTTCGTCGTCGCTCTGCGCCTCCATGAGCTTTTTGAAATTTTCCAGGGGAAACTTGGCGTCCACCGGCACCAAGGACGCGCCCAGCTTGATCACCGCGTCGACTTTTTCGCCGCTGCGAAAGCTGTATTGGGTGGTGAAATGCTGCGGCGGCAAGATCTGGCCGAGCAAATCTTCGAGAAAAAACTCGCCCAGCCCGCCGCGCAATTTCGGCGCCCGGAGAATTTCCTGCAACGACGCAATGTCTTTCCCGACTTCGTAAATCCGCCGGTTGGCTTCTTCGAGACCGCCCAAACTTTTCTGCACGCCGCCGACCACCCGCGCCGCGTTGTCGAGCCGTTCGCCAAGACTCTGCTGGGTGTCGTTTAACACCTGGGCGTTTTCCTTGAGCCGCTCGCTCACCTGGCCGATCATTTGGCCCAGCTGCTGCTGCAACGCGCGCGCATTGTTGTCGAGGGTCGAGCTCAACTGCCCGCGCAGCTGATCGATCTGCTGCTGCATCAATAACAGCGATTGATCGTCCGGCTTGTCGTCAATTAACGAACGTAAACGGCCGAGCAAAAACCAGCCGAGCACAAAAGCACCGAAAAGGAGTAGAACGATTGCGGCGAGAAGATGGGCGAAGTCCACGACGGACCGTGGCGGCGTTAGAGCAGTCTCAGCGCGTACTCGAGGATCTCGCTGAGTTTGCGGATTTGGGTGGCGCGCATGGAGCGTTCTTCCCTGGGCGCGGCGAAATAGTCATCGACGCTTTTTTTCAAGTTCCATTCCAGGAGCTCGATGCATTGATGGGTGCTAACCTTTTCCGACTTACGCCGGCGGGCTTGATGGAGCTCCTGAAGTTGAATCACCTGACCCATGACAGCGGTCAGGATAGGGTAGCGCGAAAAATAGTCAAGCCCTGGAAAAAGAAAACGCCGCGGCGCAAGACTCAACCAACCGCCGGCTCCTGCTGGGTGACACAGTGAAGCGCGCCCAAGCCGGCGACCACTTCGTTGCAGCGCAGGCCGATAATTTTTCGGCTCGGAAAACATTCCTGTAAAATTCCCAGCGTCGCCTTGTCGTTGTCATCGTCGAACACCGGCACCAGCACCACTTCATTGGCGATGTAGAAATTGGCGTAGCTCGCCGGCAGACGCGCGCCGTCGTAGTACACCGGCGCCGGACAGGGCAAGCAAACTATATTCAATTTATTGCCGTCTTGATCGCGGGCGCTTTGCAGCCGCTCATGATTTGCTTGCAGGAAGCGATAGTTGTCGTCCCGCGCATCGCTTTCGATAATGCACGCCACCGTCGTCGGATTGACGAAGCGGGCGATATCGTCGATGTGGCCGTCGGTATCGTCGCCGACGATGCCTTCGCCGAGCCAGAGTACGTGGCGCACGCCGAGGGAGTTTTTTAAAAACTCTTCGATCTGTGCTCGGCTCAAGTGCGGATTGCGATTGCGATTGAGCAAACACTGCTCGGTGGTCAGACAAGTGCCGGCGCCGTTGACTTCGATGGAGCCGCCTTCGAGGATCAACCGGTGATCGAACACCGGCACTTGCAACAGCTCGGCGATGGCGCGGGCGACAGTTTCATCTTCTTCGTAGGCTTTGTACTTGCCACCCCAACCGTTGAAGATCCAATCGTTGAACGCCAGCGGCCGGTCTGGATCGGTGCGCGTCACGAAGGTCGGGCCGTAATCGCGCATCCAGACATCGACGGTGGGAATTTCCAACAGCGTCACGTTAGCCATGTCGGCCTTCGCCACATTCAAGCGCGCGGTGACTTCGGTTTTCACGGCGCCATCGCTGACCAATAAGTAAACCTGCTCATGCGGCGACAGCGCCGCCACCATCCGCAGCCAGATTTCACGAACGATTTCCAAGTAGGTCGGCCAGGTTTCTAAATTATGCGGCCAAGACAACCAGGTGGCGCGGTGGCGCGCCCACTCGGCCGGCATGGCATAGCCCAATCCAGCGGGCGTGGATGAAGCGGGAAATGGATTTATCATGGAAAGATTTCGAAGCGAGAAAATTATTTTTCCAGGGAACGCGTCAGCAGCGCGCCGTAAGCATCGATGCGCCGGTCGCGTAGAAACGGCCAGGCTTGGCGCGTCTCTTCGATCTTGGCGAGATCGCAGTTGGCGACGAGAATCTCCTCGCGCTTGTCGCCGGCGTGGGCGATGACCTCGCCCAATGGCCCGGCGACAAAGGAATTACCCCAGAATTTAATCTTACCTTCGCCGCCAATACGGTTGGCGGCGGCAACGAACACGCCGTTGGCGACCGCGTGCGAGCGCTGCATCAGCTCCCAGGCATTGCGCTGATGCTGTCGCACTGCGTGCGGCTCATTGGGAATCCAGCCGATCGCCGTCGGATAGAAAATAATCTGCGCGCCGCTGAGCGCCGCCGCCCGCGCTGCTTCGGGAAACCATTGGTCCCAGCAGACCAGGACGGCGATCTTGGCGTAGCGGGTTTGAAAACTCGGAAAGCCCAGATCGCCGGGGGTGAAATAGAATTTTTCGTAATAGAGCGGATCGTCCGGGATATGCATCTTGCGGTAATTGCCGAGAAGCGCGCCGTCAGCATCGAGCACCACCGCGGTATTATGATAGATCCCCGCCGTGCGCCGCTCGAACAGCGAGGCGACGATGACGATCTTTTTACGCCGCGCCAGGTCGGACAATACTTCCGTAGTCGGTCCGGGGATCGCTTCGGCGAGCTTGAAGTTGCGGTGATCCTCGCTCTGGCAAAAGTAACGCGAGCGAAACAGCTCCTGCAGGCTGACGATCTTGGCGCCGCGCTTGGCCGCCGCTTCGATGCGCTGAACGGCCTTGGCGAGATTGGCCGCCGGATCGGCGGCGCAGCTCATCTGCACCAGGGCGATTTTTACTTGGTCGGGATTTTTCGTTCGTGCCATGATGGCGGCTAATCTAGCTGAAATAATCCGAAGAAACAAAAAAGGGAGAGGAAAAGTCTTTCACTTCGCCTCTCCCTTTGTGAAAACTGTTAAGCGAAACTTATTTCAGATGCTGCGCGAAGAAAGACTTAGTCTTCTCCCAGGCGTCCTTGGCCGATTTTTCTTCGTAGCTGCCGCGCTCATCACAGAAGAAACCATGGCCGGCATTGGGATAGATTTTCATCTGGAACGGCACCTGTTTAGTCGTCAACTCGGTATTGACCTGGCCCACCTGATCCATCGGGATCAGCTGATCCTTGGCGCCGAAGAACAGATACATCGGGCACTTGATCTCGCCGGTGCGCGACAACGGGCTCGGATTGCCCATGGTGATGCCGCCGCCATAGTAAGGCACCGCGCATTTCACGTCATTGGCATGATGCGCCGCGGTCAAATAGGTCAGGCGCCCGCCCATGCAGAAGCCGACCACGCCCAGCGAACCAGCTTTGACGTTGCCCTGCGATTTTAAATGCGCGATCGCCGCGCCGACATCTTCCATCGCCTTGGGATCCTGCACCCGCTGCAAGGTCGCGATCGCCTTGCCCATGTCGGAAAACGGAATCACCTTCTCCGCCTCGCGATGATAGATATCCGGGCAGATCGCCACATAGCCCTCGGCCGCGATGCGGTCGGTGACCTTCTTCATATGATCGTTGACGCCGAAGGCCTCCTGAATAACCACCACACCCGGATAGCTGCCGCCATCCTTAGGCTGCGCCACATAGGCCGCCATCGCGCCGTCGGAAGTGTTGAGACTCACTGTCGAACTAGAAACGTCCATCGGAACCTCCTTGGATTTGTGAACGAAGTTTAAAGTGAATTTTGTCTATCAAATTTCCCCGCAGCGGTCCACACCTAAACCGTTTCACCAGGAGCCGGCACCGACAGCGAGCGAAACCGATTAGTCTAGTAAGGGTTGATAACTCTGAGGCCAGGGATGGGTTTGAAATGTTTAGTGCTCGAGGAGTGAACTCGGCAGTTTAACCGGCGCGCAGCGGCTGCATCAAGCAATCGAGAAAACCAATCCCTTGGGAAAGATGGTAGGCGCGGTACCAGCCCAACGCCTGACTCGAATCACCACTCTCAATCTGAACAATATCGACAGCTGCGAGACTCTTCACCGTCGTTTGCTGCTCTCGGCGATTGCGACAGCCTGCAAGCAGCTCAAACACCGACACCGCGGAGCAGGTCATCATCGTCCGTGATTCAGCGCGCCGCCAAAAATCGATGGCGCGCGGATATTTCCTCGCGACATCGATCAATACATCGGTATCGACAAATGTTCTAAGTTCGGTCGCCACGAGATTCCAGACGCTGCTTCAAGACCCGCGCGTAGGATTTCCCATCACCGACTTCCACACGGTCTTCCCACATGCCGCAGAACCGCGAGTCGAGCAGGCTTTTTTTCCGCCGTGTCTTTGGTGCGACGCCATTCGAGTGACCCACCGCGGGCTTGGCCAGCACACCGACGAGTTCACGGACGATTCGCAGCTGGGCTTTCGGCACCGACTTGAGGCCGCGAACAATCTCATTGATCTCCGTCTGGTCGCGCGATATTTTTGCCGGTTTCATGAAATGCACTCCAATCCAAGCAATCGAAAAATACCACATCCAGCACCGTAGAGACAGAGAATCGTTCATTCCTGAAACGCTGCTGTTAGGAGCCATCAGACCTCTATGCCACGACTTTCTTGTGCAATCGATCGATCTCCCGTTCCAACGCGGCATCTTCGACGATCCGTTGCGCCAGTCGGCCGATCAAGGTCCCGACCGTGGCGCTGTCGCGATTGAAATACTTCGCCACCTCGCCCAGCGGGTAGCCTCTTCGGCGCACCAGCAGATAGGCAACCGTCGTGCGCGACCGGGACACCGCCCAGCTGCGATCGGCGCTGCGCAGCGCGCTTGCCGCTATCCCCATCGCATGGGAAAACTCGCCCACCACTTTGTCCAACGGGCGGCGTCTTTCCTTGCGCGGTTCTTCATGTTGGTCCTGAAGCTTTTCGCCAAACCCTTCGGCGCCCAAGAAACGCTGGTCTTCGACATCGTAAAACTCTTCTTTGTGGCCGTCGGCCATACCATCGGCGATGAACGCCCGGTAGCGCGCCTTGCCACCCATAACCGCGAGCACCTTTTGCGGCTCGATCGCTTCGCTGGCCTTCCCCGCCAAATAGACGCCATGGCCGCTGTAGTCGTATTGCTCGGGGCGCTTCACCATGCCGGCGCGCACCGGGTTGAGATGAATGTAGCGGATCAGCTGCAACAGATACTCGTCTTGCTGGCAGACAATCGCTTTGTAGCGCCCTTGGAACACATGGCCGCTCTTGCGATGGCGTAGATTGAAGTATTGGCTATAGGACTGCTGGAGCCCTTGCATGAATTTGGCCAAAGGCTGGCGGGAGCTTTCGACTAACAGGTGGACATGATTGGGCATCAGGCAGTAGGCGTGGATGGTGTAATCGTAGCGCCGCCGGTACTGACTGAGCCGGGTTAGATAGGCCTGATAGTCGCCATCATTGAGGAATGTCTTGCGCCGTTGATTGCCGCGGACCATGACATGGTAGAGGAGACCAGGGGCAAACAGTCGGGGGCGGCGTGCCATGAACCAAACTTGTAGTGAATATTGCTTCCACTGTCAAGTTAGTCTTGTTATCGAAGTCTGACCCCTTCTCCTTCTCTGACCCCTTCTCCTTCTTTATTTCGACCCTCTTGGTTTATTCTTAGTCCCGCCTATAGATATTGCCAGAATCATCCTGGGCGGCGGTAATGGGAATATTTCTGGACCCTTCGAGACGCAGGACAGAATTTGTACAGTTCCCGAATTTATGAAGTCCCTTGATAGAAATCCATGTACGCAACAATGCTGCAAGGTTCATGACGATTGCTATACGACCTACCGCTGTAACTATACTTCTTGGTTTGGTAGATTCGCATGCCCGTGTCAGCAGTGTAATCGTGACGCTGTCCTATGTGTGATGACCAATTCAAGAAAAAATCCACATTGTTGCTAATGAGAATAGCTTCGCGGCTAATACGACCTATTGTGGTGGTTGTTGTTACATTCATTCTAACAACTGCCTGTGATCTTCGACATGGGTTTCTTGAGTCGCAATTCCGGTTGGCAGACGAATCACGGTTGCCAAAATGGTTTGAGACAAGCAAGCACCACAGCCGAAGTAATCTGAAGGTTGTTATTACCTTTTATGGTCACCCCATATTGGGGAGTAGGGTTGGAATTGTACTTTATGAACTCAATCGTGGAGAAAGACGAGAATTGGAAGAAAAAGTTGGAACGCGACAGTGGAAATCGCGCTTAGCGTCCGTCCGTCATAATGCAGGCTCTACAGAAATTCCTGGGACTTATGTGACTATTACGGTTGACGGAGTCGAGGAAACTTTTGAACACCGGACAGAAGGGGATATTTTGCATATCGTTGATTAGTCAAGGGAAGGGTCAAGAGAAGGGGTCTACCTGAGCTATCCCCGGTTTCACGGACAGTTTAATTAGTAGACTGGATATTTCGCACAACTCGGCCGGTGACTTCGTTGCATTTCGGCCGCCTATTTCGCTGACTGCGGCCGGGGGGGGTCGGAGCGAAGCGACGCTGGAGTTTTTTTCATAGCCTAAGGCTTGATTAAGTTGCAAGTCGGTTTTGTCATTT
>CAMDBU010000196.1 GCA_945889495.1 Syntrophobacter sp. SbD2
CTTCGGCTTCGGAGTTGTGGCTTACTCCGACACGGTCTTTCACCGTGCTGATGCAGCACCCTCATGGGCGCACTCATACCCGCGAAAGCGGGTATCCAGGCTTAATTCAACGCGGAATAAACCTGGATTCCCGCCTGCGCGGGAATGACGAATTGGGTTAGAGCGGCCTGTAGAGGCAAATCCTCCATTTTTAGAGTCTTCGGTATTCACTCACGCGCTGCCGCTCTCAACATCGTGAGTCTCACAGTACTCCACCACTTCCTCCAACTCCTCCACCGGCCGGCCGGGCACCGACTCGAACCACTTGCGGCAGCCGCATTCGCTTTCGAAGTAATCTTTTCTGATCGGCGGCTTTTCCATCAAGCACTCCCTACGAAGCGTTTGATTTGCAGCTCGGCGCCGATGTCGATTTGCAAGAGATCCTCGCCGACCACCAACGGCCCGTCATAATTTTTTCGCGTCGCTGGAATCAGATCCTCCGGCCGCGCCGCGCCGAACAGCAACAGATGATTGTAGACCGCCAGCTTGGGCCGCACGCGGGCGAACACAACGCCCGCCTGGTCGGGCGTCGTGTGGTTGGCGCCGATGCGTTTTAGCTGCTGGGGATTTTCCGCCGCGGCGCCAGCCAATGCGGTGACTTCGTGTACCAGCAAGTCGGCGCCCTGGGCGTGATGAATCAAATTCTCGTTGAACGTGGTATCGCCCGACAGCACCGCCGAACGGCCTTGGTAATCAATGCGGTATCCATAGGCCGGCAGCTCCTCACCGCCATGATCGACCTCGAAGGCGCTGATCTTGATGCCGTCGCGCTCGAACACCACGCCCTGGCGAATCTCATGGGCGTCCAACTTGACGCCGTCGGGCGGATAGCTGTGGCTGCGCACGCGAATGTCGACATGAAATGCCAGCGGCAAATGCTCCATCATCTGCCGCGTTCCCACCGGGCCGAACACCGGCAGCGAACGCGCGCGCTGTCCCCAGGGCCGGCCGATCCAGCCGGTGAGCCAGAGATCGACGAAGCCGACCACATGATCCGAGTGATGATGGGTCAGGAACAAACCGTCGATCTCGCTGAACGGTATCGCCAATTGGTGCAGCCGCTGCATGGCGCCGCGGCCGGCGTCAAAGATAAACTTCTGCCCGCCGACCTCGACCAACGTGCTCGGACCGAATCGATCCAAGCGCGGCGGCGGCGCGCCGGTGCCGAGGAGTGTCACGCGAAAAGTATTTTCATCAATCTGCGTCATCTTGTTTCCTCAATTTAGTGTCAATCTGTAGGAGTCCTTCGACAAGCTCAGGACGAACGGAAATTGATCTGAAACGAATGCGGTGCAACCGTTCATGCTGAGCTTGTCGAAGCATGCTCCTATTGTTGATATTCAGACTTCGCGCTCACTTTACCTTGATGCCCAACTCCGCCTGCGCCGCCCGCAGCGGCGCCAATTCGACGAGATCGTTAAACGTCATGTCGCTCTTTGACTCCAACGCCTCCTTGGTGTCCTGAATCACCAAGTTGAGTCCATCGATCGGAATACTCCCGTCAACATTGTAAACGCGCCAAATCGAATCGTAGGTCGCCGCGGCAATGTCGGCGCCAGCGCGCTGCCACTCCATGAGAAACTTCACCGCACCGTCGCGATTGCCGCGAATGAATCCATTGGCTCTGATACCCGCCTTGATCAGCCTTTTGATTTCGTCGGGCTTTTCTTTCAAGCGTCGTGCATGAACCGCCAGGCCGCTCTGGGGAAAACTCAACACTTCGTGGGTCCGCGCCAAGACCACATAGCCGAGCTTACTTCCTTCGACATCGAAGGGCGGCGGCACCATGGCGGCGTCGGCCAAGCCCTGGCGCAAGAGCGCCAAACGCGCCTGCGCCGCACCCACCGAGAGAAATTTCACTTCCTTGTCGGCATTGACCTTGGCTTGCTTGAGCAGCAAGCGCGCAATCCGCGTCGGCGCGCCACCGACGGCGCCGACGGCGATGGTCTTGCCGGACAGATCGCTCAACGACTTGAGCTTGGCTTGGCTCAGTAACAACAAGGTCGACGACGGCTCGAAACAGGCGACGATCTTCAAGGGCAATCCGGCTAAGGCACCGCGCACGCCCTGCGGGATGCCGACGGTATAATCGACATCGCCGCCCGACAGCGCCGCCAACGCGGCATTGCCACGGATCAAAATGATCTCGCCATCCAACCCTTCCTGTTTGAGCAAGCCAAGCTTTTGCGCCAACGGAAAGGTCAGAAACTGCCCGCCGACATCCGGCACCGCGATACGAATCCGATCGGCGGCACCAGCGGGGTGGAGCGAAGAGATGCAGAACACAATCCCGAGCAGCGTGATACAAAAGATGCCTTTAATAATCTGCGTCATCAATCAATCCTAGAGGCTATCGGCGCGATGGAATCATCCTTTCCGAACTTAGCGCCTTTGCGGGAGACAATTCCCAATCCTCAACTCACTTCCCGGTCAGCAGCGCCTTCACAAAGCCGCTCTGATCCATCTCTCGCACCAAACGATTGTCGATGAACTCTTCGGGTTTGGCTCCTTTGGCTTTGGGCATGGTGCGCTCCAAATCTTGCAGCAAGCCAGGGATACCAGCGGGGTACGGCGGCACGGTGAAGCCGTTCTTGATGCTGAGCTCGTAGCTCTCGTCGAGCACTTCCTTGTCCTCGGTGCGAAAGTATTTGCCCATGGTCTTGATCGCGAAGGGTTTGTCTCTCATGCCGCGCACCGCGCCTTCTACATAGGCGCGCAGAAAGCGCCGGGCGATGTCTTCGTTGGCTTTCAAATAGCGCCGGGTCGTCACCACGCCATTGACGTGATACTCGACATCGAGCCCGGTCAAATCCATGAGATCACGAAGCTTCAACCGTTTGGCTTGCAGCGTCGCCGGCGGACTGATCGCCGCCGCGTTGACCCGGCCGGCCGCCATGGCAGTGACGGTTTCCGACGGCCCGCCGGTCTGAACAATCGTCACATCGCGATCGGGCTCCAGTCCCGCCTTGCGCAGCGCGATGCGCGACGCCAAGTCCGATTGCGTGCCGAAGCGGGTCACGCCGAAAACTTTGCCTTTCAAGTCCTCCATGCGCGTGATGTTGGGTTGCGCGTAAATCCACCAGTTAAATTTCTTGACGATGGTCGCGAGGATCACCGTATCGGTCCCCGACAACGCCGCCTGAATCGGCCCGGCGCCGCCGGCCTGAATAATCGGCAGCTCGCCGGAAAGCATCGCCTGGATCGCCAACGAACTGCCAGGGATACTGATCACCTCGACATTGAGTCCATGCTTCTCATAAAACCCGCCCTCTTTCGCCAACCAAATCGACATCTGCGCCGCCGACGCCGAACCACCGCCGACGCGCAGCCGGTCGAGCTTTTTGTCCTGGGCCCATAGTGGAGACGCAGAGCTAACTGCTGCAATAAATATGGAACAAGTAATCAATCGTCGAATGATCATCGTTACCACCTATCCATCAAAAACTTCCCGTCAAAGACCAAGCACAAATCAACTACTGACACTTACAATATCTTGTGTGTGGCCTACGAAATGGAATTGTCCATTCGAATTATTCTCAAGGCCCGGTCGTGAAAACGAAGCGCTGCGGAGCAATCGGTTTCGGCTGCCCAAGTCCACGGAACGCTCTACTCACATCGTACTTTTCGAGGCCAACACTCGGGTTTACGGTTATTGAGTACCGTTGATTTGGTTTAAGCCCCGATGTCAGTGGAACAACAAACGTGCGGTCGTCTCGCCAGTGAACACCGCCCTCGCTGCACCTACGACCAGCAGCCGCGTTAGGATAAAACGAGGGTGAACAACCCAAATTCCACGAACTTGACATGGGCTGATCGAAGACAACGAGAATCTCCTTCAGCGTGGCCGGGACATTCCCGCTGCCGTCCTCGGGGATCGAACGCACGGCCTTCGGTGAGGTTTTTGCCGGGACCGCCTGGCTAGGCTGATTGTTCTTATTGTCATCGTTCTGCCGAGCAACTGAACCACCAGCGACGAGCTTATATTCGATCAGATCGAAGGACGTTGCAGTATCATCTGTCTTCCTACTTACGACATTTTTCACAGTCGGCGCATACCAAATCGTCGAAAGCCCGCAACCTCGGTCCTTGCTAGCAACAACCAAACACGAGCATTGGGATTCAAAAGCTTCAAAGATTCCAGCTGGAACCGTAACTTGCTTAATTGCCGTAACAACACATTCAGTGCGTACGGGTACGCGTGTCGCTTTACTAGAGGGATCAGACCTTCCACGTGCTAGACTTTGGCCATCGTAGCTCCAGCTCCTACCAATCCACAGCGGGAATTCTACGTTAGGGAAACGTGTCGTGATTTTAGAGCTCGTGCCATTCCCACGCTGATATACCCAATACTCGCCGCGTTGTAATACCGGAGATTCCGCAACCGGCCCTTTGTAATTCTCCGGTGGAGTCGAAGCCACACTCGTGGACGGGTCAATTAGCATGACGGCTGCAAAAAGGAGCTGACGCCATACAGCTCTAACGGCGAATTCTATGGGAATTTTCTTCATTGCCCATCCTTTTCTTCTTACGCAAGGTCTGAAATAGGGTTAAGTCTTCCCTCGGACCATGGATGTATCGTATCGGAGAATAATTACCTCTCGCCAAGGTGGTCAATCGGGACTGGAGTAAAGTCGCAATTACAGTGACTTTATAGTCGACGCTTGCTCCTTGCGCGGTATTGACCGCCGACGTAGGCGTAGAAGCGAAACCGTCTCCGCCGCCCTCACTATGCCTTGCGCTTCTTTCCGTTCTGCCGCAGTCAAACGTCCGCCGTTATCCTGCCGATCCAATAACGCTTGGAGACGAGCGTCGACGGCTGGCGACCAGCGAAGCGGCTGTATGTCGTGCGGGTGCTTCACACCTTCCACCCGAGCGACAAATCCACCCGCGTGCCCACCGGATCGAGCACGAAGGTCTCGGCGAAGCGACCGTCTTTGGGCAGCTTGTCGGTACCGCCGGTGGCGCCATTGCCTTTGGCGGTAGCCACCGCGCCTTTGACGTCCTCGACCTCCATGCCGAAATGAAAAATGCCTTCGCGCCGGTTGCGCGCCGGCAGGATCGCCAAGTTGATATGGCCGTCGGATAAATAAATCGCCTGGCCATGCTCGCCGCCTTCGCCGCTGCGCGCGACTTCGTTCAAACCGAACGAAGCTTTATAAAACCCCGCGAGCTTTTCGGTATCCTTAGTCAACAATGCTAAATGTCCGATGCGTGCCATCTGCTTCACCCCCCGTTTTTAGTTATATGGATTCACAACCCGGATATTACTCCCGCAAAGGCGCCAAGGCGCAAAGTAAATCAACTCAATCATTCCGAACTTAGCGCCTTTGCGCCCCTTCGATAGACTCAGGGCAGGCTTTGCGGGAGAAAATTCCGACTCCCAAAACTCTCATATCGCTCAATAGGGCTTCATCACCTTGCGCCAGTCGTCCTGATAGTGCTGCAATTTTTCCAGATACACCGGCCAATCGATCTCGCCGTAACGCAGCTTGCGCAAGCGCTCGTTGGCCAGCGTCACGTCGGTGCGGCCGACGCTGACGCCGACTTCGTTGGCGTAAAAGTCCTGCACTTCTTTGGACAGAATATGATCGATCCACAGCTTGCCGGCGTTGGGATGGGGCGCCCGGCGCGCTAGCGCGAGAGCGTTGGGCGGGTTGGGAAACAGCGGCTCCATGGCGACCCAATCCACCGGTGCGCCCTTCTTGCGAATCTCTTCGCCGGCGGCGATGCGCATGGTCGGCGCCATCGCCCATTCGCCGGCGGCGAGCAGCTCGGCTGCCAGTTGGCGACCGCGGCGGAACTCGACGTTTTGTTTCGCCAATGCGCGGATGAATTCCGACGCTTTCTTCTCGCCCATCACATGGACCAGCACCATGTACCAGTCGTCATCGGTCTGGTCCAAACCGATATGGCCTTTCCATTTGGGCAGCAAGAGATCGTCATAACTCTTCGGCACATCGGCCGGCGCCACCACTTTACGGTTGTAGCCGATCACCGCGATGGTCGAGTACTGCGCCGTCCACAGACCTTGCTTGTCCTTGTAGCTCGGCCGAATCGATTTTCTTTCCGGCGAATCGTAAACCGCGAAGTTGCCCTTCTTCGCCGTCCAGTACATCTCCGAGCCACTCAAGTTGACGACATCGACGACATGACGCCCGGCGGCGGCTTCGGTGTCGAAGCGCTGGGCGATCTTCTCCGCGCCGGCGCGGTAGTATTCGACCTTGATGAACGGATACTTCTTGTTGAACCCCTGCGCCAGGCGATTCATCACCGGCGCCTGGGTAGTGGCGTAGGTGAGCATCTCCTTCTCAGCCCTGGCGCCTTCGACGATCTGCGCCATGGTCTGGCCTAGAGCTGGTAAGGGAAACGACAACAGCAGCAACAGCAAATTGAACTTGATCATGATTATGCTCCTAACAATCGCGATAGTAACCAAGCTGTCGTGGATTTGTAAAACAAAAACTCTATCCGAACTTTGCGAACCCGCAACTCGAAACCCAAAACTCGAAACTTTCCCACCGCCTTGACACCCCACTTTCATCCAAGTAAGAATCGCGACGAATCATTTTTTATTCCGAGGAATTTCATGGCAACACCAACAGGACCGTTAGTCGGTTACCGCGTGCTCGATATGGGCGGGCCGCTCAGTTTGCACTGCACCAAGCTCTTGGCCGACATGGGCGCCGACGTGATCAAGATCGAAGCGCCGTCGGGCGACGAATCGCGCCGCGTGCCGCCGTTCAAGGACGAAGAAGCCCACCCGGAAAAGAGTCTTTATTTCCTCCACTTCAACACCAATAAGCGCGGCATCACGCTCGATGTCACGAAGCCCGACGGCCGGGCGATTCTTTTGGAACTGTGCAAAAAGGCCGACGTGATTATCGAAACCAATCGGCCGTCGCGCGCCAAGGAGTTAGGACTGACCTACGCCGACTTCGCCGCGGTCAATCCGGCGTTGATCGTCGCCTCGATCACGCCCTTCGGCCAAACCGGTCCGTGGAAAGATTACAAAGCCAACGACATGGCCGGCATCGCCCTCGGCAACTTGCTCTATCTTGCCGGCGAACCGGGCGAGCCGCCTCTCCAGCCGCCGGGAGAAATCGCCTACGGCATGGCGTCCACCTACGGCGCACTAGGCATCGCCATCGCGCTCTATCACCGTTTGGACAGCGGCAAGGGCCAGCATATTGACGTGTCCATGCATGAATGCGGCGGCCATATCGCCGGCTATTTCATTCCCAACTACGGCTACACCGGCGACAAACCGGCGCGCGCCTCGCGCAAGGGCGAAGAGACCGACCTCTACGATCCCTACAAAACCAAGAACGGCTACGCGCGCATCTTCATCATCCCCGTCGAACAATGGCGCCGCCTAGTCGAATGGATGGGCAGCCCGCCGTCGATCTCCGGACCGGAGTTTGAGAAGATGGCCTTCCGGCGCAAACATCCCGAGATCGTCGTCGGCGCGATAGCCGAATTCTGCGCCAAGCACACCAAAGAAGAACTCTACGAACAGGGCCAAAAGCGCCGCATCGCGGTCACGCCGATCAACACCGCCGGCGAATTCGTCGAGATGGAACAGACCAAAGCACGCGGTCTGTTCGTCGACATGGAACATCCGGTGATCGGCAAGTACAAACAGTTCGGCCCGGTGCCGATGCTAATGGAAACCCCCGGCGGCATCTTCCGCCCCGCGCCGCTATTGGGCCAGCACAACCAGGAAATCTACGGCGGCGATCTCGGCATGAGCAGCGACGATCTAGTCGCGTTGCAAGCCGAGGGAGTGATCTGAATTAGACGATGAGCCGCGCGGGTTATTGTAGCAACTGTCTTGCAAGTCAAGCTTTCTGAAGAAAAGTATCAGACCAACAAGTTTTATGTTTGATCATAGAATTGAGAATCGTGAGCAGCTTGCGCATGCAAGCGATGAGAGCGACTTTGAACAGTTTACCCTTCGCTT
>CAMDBU010000197.1 GCA_945889495.1 Syntrophobacter sp. SbD2
GGCTTCCACCATCGTCAGCTCATTACGTAACGATCGTTGTATGATGTCTAGTCGTTTCTCGTCTCTCATCGTCAGGGTTGTCATCCTTCCACCCTGACATATTCACGTTGCCGTTAGACCCTGACAGATTCACTTTGCTACAACACAAAAAGTTTACTTCGTTGACAAGCCGGAGCGGATCGGATAATTTTCGCTGCGCTGCATAAACTAATTTATGCAAAGTCAAACCGATGAATTCCCCTCTCAAGCAAAAAATCAAAACGCCAGCCGTCGAAAATCTCTCAGCCCGCGTTTACGGCCAAATTAAACGATTGATCCTGTGCAACGAAATCATGCCGGGACAAAAACTGCATCATCAACAACTGAGCGAACGTCTCGGCGTCAGTCGCACTCCGGTGCGCGAAGCATTGACCCGTCTCGTGCAGGAAGGATACGTTTCTTTCCTGCCGAATCGCGGTTTTACCTGCAAAGAAATTAGATTACAAGAGGCCGAAGAGCTTTATGAACTGCGCGAATCGCTGGAAGCATTCGCGGTCGAAAAAGCGGTCGAAAGGTTGACCGACGAGTCCCTCGAAGCGCTGCGCCAGCGGATGGATTTTTACGGTCATGACGTGCAAAACCGCTTCACCCGCGAGCGTTTGGTCTACGACCAGGACGTCCATCTCCATATTGCCCAGCTCGCCGGCAACGAGACCCTGAAAAACACCCTCAGCCATGTCTTCGAGCGTATCGTGCTCAAGCGCCGCACCGACGGCATCTACGATCCGGCGCGCGGCCGCGCGGCTCATGACGAACATGTCGCTCTGCTCGACGCCATGGCGCGGCGCGACGCCCAAGCGGCGGTCAGCATCCTGCGCAATCATATCCAGGTGGGCAAGAAAAACGTCATGGCCGACCTGAAACAGCGTCAAGCGATCCGCGAGCTCAGGCCCGTGGAATTAAACTAGGACGAGAAAATAAACCAGAGGAGAAAGGGAGATTTATGGCAGCAGATTTAGTTATCAAAGGCGGTTGGGTGGTGACACCCGATGCAACATTTAGAGGCGGCGTGGCGATCAGCAACGAAGTGATCGTCGCCATTGGTGACGATGCCTCGCTACCCGACGGCAAAGAGGTCATCGACGTCAAAGGCAAACATATTTTGCCCGGCCTGTTCGACGGCCATGTCCATTTCCGCGAACCCGGCATGACCCATAAAGAAGATTTCAACAGCGGCTCCACCGCGGCGGTGTGCGGCGGCATCACCACGGTCGTCGACATGCCGAACACCGTGCCACCAACTGCCGATGCCGAACAGGTCAAAGTTAAGAGGGAACTAGGCGAAGCGAAGTCGCTAGTCGACTTTGGCATCACCGGCGTGGTGGTCCAGACCAATACCAAGGACATCTTGCCCATGGCCGCTGCCGGCGCCATCGGTTTTAAGATTTTCTTCGGCGAGACCATCGGTAATCTGCCCTTCCCCGACGACGGCATGTGCCTGGAAGCCTTCGACTATATCGCCCAATCGAAATTGCCCTTGGGCATCCACGCGGAAAACCGCCAGATCATGGCCTACAACACCAACAAGCTGAAGGCCGAAGGCAAGAACGAAGCGCGCTATTGGGAAGCTTCCCGCCCGGACATCTGCGAGGCGGAATCGGTGCATCACGCGATCTTCTTCGCCGAGACCTTCGGCACCAAGCTGCATGTGTTTCACATGAGCTCCAAGCAAGCCGCCTATATGGTGCGCGACGCCAAGGCCCGCGGCATGAGAATCACCGCGGAAACCGGCCCGCATTACCTGCTGCGCGAACCCAATGACATGGACAACGTCGGCTCGCTGTTGAAGATGAACCCTCCGGTCCGCACTAAGGATCACGGCGAAGTGCTGTGGCAGGGACTGCGCGAAGGTTTCGTCGACTCGATCGCCACCGACCACTCGCCCCATACTTTGGAGGAGAAAGGCTCGGACATCTACGGCAAGCTCACCAAGCCGGCGATCTGGGACTGTATCTCGGGCTTCTGCGGCGTCGAGACCGGCGTGCCGCTGATCTTGACCGAAGTCAACAAAGGCCGCCTGACGCTCAATCAATATGTCAAAGTCGCTTCTGAGAACCCGGCCAAAATCTGGCAGGTCTATCCCAAGAAAGGCGCCATTCGTTTGGGCTCCGACGGCGACATCACGGTCGTCGACATGGAGAAAGAAGGCACCATCGACGTCAACAAGCTGCATAGCAAGAACAAACCATCGCCCTGGCATGGCTGGAAAGTCAAAGGCATGCCGGTGCTGACGGTGGTGCGCGGCCATGTGCAGATGCGCGACGGCGAGCCCTGCGGCAAAGCCATCGGCAAGGCGCTCAAGCCGATCGTCTAAAGAAGAATGGGGTGATGGAGTATTGGAGTGATGGGGTTTCGGATTTTCCGGCCCAACACTCCATTACTCCACCACTCCAATACTGCGAGTCGCACCGGCGGTATCTGTAATCGAAGCGCAGACGCCGGCCGCTAGTTGAATCCCGTAAGGAAAAGTTTTCATGAAACGCACCGAAGCATTCGATTTCTACCAGCCGGCGACGCTCCAGGAAGCGAGCCAGTTGCTCAAAGACAACGGTCCAGGCGGACGCTTTCTCGCCGGCGGCACCGATCTAGTCATCGCGATGAAAGAAAAGGGGCTCCTCCCTAAGTACATCGTCGACTTGAAGCGCGTGCCAGGCCTCTCCGGCATCCGCGAAAATAGCGATGGCAGCATCGCCATCGGCGCGCTGACCACGCTCTATACGATTGAAACCTCGGCGCTGATCAAAAAGAAATATCCGTTTCTCGCCCAAAGCGCCGCGGAGGTCGGATCGATTCAGATTCGCAACCGCGCCACCATCGGCGGCAACATCTCCAACGCCTCGCCATCGGCGGACACTTCGCCGGCGCTAGTGGCGCTCGGCGTCACGGCCACCATCGCCAGCGCCAGCGGCGAAAGAAAAATCCCGGTTGAGGAGTTCTTCAAAGGCCCAGGCCAAAGCGTCATGAATGCCGACGAAATTCTCACCGAAATCACCATACCCAAAACCGCCGCCAATCTGGTCGGCGAGTATATTAAATTTTCGCCTCGGGAAATGATGGACCTGGCCTATGTCGGGGTCGCCGCGGTTTACAATTTGGCGGCGGATAAGAAATGCACCGGTGTGCGCATCGTCCTGGGCGCCGTGGCGCCGACACCGATCCGCGCCAAACGCGCCGAGGCGGTGCTCGAAGGACAAATCTTATCCGAAGCCCTGGCGGAAAAAGCCGGCCAAACCGCCGCCGAAGAAGCCAAACCGATCAGCGACGTGCGCTCCAGCGCCGATTACCGCCGCGCCATGGTCGGCACCATGACCAAACGCGCCCTACTCAACGCCGCCACCGGCCCGGCAAAATCCTGGTACGACCGGCGCGATCGAAGATACTAAGATCGTGCTCGTGACTCGTGATCGTGTTCGTTATCGGATCCGGCCACGAGCACGAGCGACCAGCACGAACACGATCCCCGAGCCACGAACACGAGGCCCCTATGAACAAGAAGATTGATTTCACCCTCAACGGTAAAGCCGTCAGCCGCGACGTGCCAACCCACCGCCTGCTCCTCGACCTATTGCGCGATGAGATCGGCGCAACTGGAACTAAAGAAGGCTGCGGCACCGGCGACTGCGGCGCCTGCACGGTGATGATGAACGGCAAGCCGGTGAACTCCTGCTTGATCCTGTCGGGCGAGCTCGCCGGCGCCGACATCGTCACCATCGAAGGCTTGAAGATCGGCGCTGAACTACACGCCGTGCAAAAGGCCTTCGTCCAGGACGGCGGTGCCCAGTGCGGCTACTGCACGCCGGGCATGTTGATGATGTCGAAAGCCTTGCTCGACAGCAACAACAATCCCAGCGAGGAAGAGATTCGCTACGCCCTGTCCGGCAACCTATGCCGCTGCACCGGCTACGCGAAGATCGTCCAGGCGGTGCAGGACGCGGCGGCGATGCTACGCAGCAAGAACCCATAAGGCGCAGGGTAAATCCGACCTTGAAGTTTTGAACCTTGAACCCTTGAACGAATTTTGGAGTTAATCATGTCCGAAGAACTCACAGTCATCGGCAAACCGGTCACCCGGGTCGACGCCTACGAAAAAGTCACCGGGCAAATCGTTTACGGCTACGACCTCACCTTGCCCAACATGCTTTACGGCAAGGCGCTGTTCAGCCCCAAGGCTCACGCCAAGATCAAAAAGATCGACATCTCGAAAGCCAAAGCATTGCCCGGCGTGGTCGCGGTGGTCACTGGCGCCGATGCGCCCTGGACCCATGGCGAAGCGGTGAAAGACAAGCCGTTCCTAGCCCATGGCAAGGTGCGCTACATCGGCGAGCCGGTGGCGGCGGTGGCCGCCGAGGACGAAGACACCGCCCAGGCGGCGGTGAAACTCATCGAAGTCGAATACGAAGACCTGCCGGTTTACATCGACCCCGAAGAGGCTTGCAAACCGGGCTGCGTCGAGATCCATGAGGACTACGACGGATATCGCAAAGCACCGTTCATGGTGCGCGGCGCCGCGCCCAATATCAATGAACATTTCAAGCTGCGCACCGGCGATGTCGCCAAGGGTTTCGCCGAATCCGATTTAATCTTGGACGAAAAATATTACGTACCGATCATCCAGCATGCCGCCATGGAACCGCACTCGGCGCACGCCCAGTGGGACAAAGAGTCGGGCCGGCTGACCATCTGGGTCGCCAACGACGCGCCCTTCCGCGCTTTGCACGAGATCTCCGAGGCCCTCGCCATGGACAAGGAAAAAATCCGCTTCATCAATCCGGCCCAGGGCGGCGGCTTCGGCTCCAAGGGCGGCTTGAAATGCGAACCCATCGCCGTGGCGTTGGCGTTTCAAACCGGCGGCCGGCCGGTGCGGGTGAAATTCAACCGCGAAGAGACTTTCATCTCGACCCTGACGCGCCACGCCGCCACGGTCTATTGTAAATCCGGCGTGAAAAAAGACGGTACGCTGGTCGCCCGTGAGATGACCATCTATTGGGACGCCGGCGCCTACGCCGAGAAGAGCCCGACGGTATGCATCCGCGGCAGTCTGCCGGCGCCCGGACCGTACAGAATCCCCCACGTAAAAGTCGACGGCTACGCGGTCTATACCAATAAGCCGGTGGCCGGCTCCTACCGCGGCTACGGCATTCCCCAGGGCGCCTGGGCCGGCGAGCAGCAGATGGACGAGCTCGCCATCAAGCTCGGCATGGACCCCATCGATATTCGCATGAAAAATATTTTCGTCGAAGGCGACATGTCCTATTGGGGCGAGCAGCTCCACGCCGTCGGCTTGAAGGAAACCTTGATCAAGGCCACCGAGGCCATCGAGTACGGCAAGAAATCGCCGATCAATAAACCGGGCTTGAAAATCGGCAAGGGCTTCGCCTGCATTCAGAAGCCGACCCGTTCGCCGACCACGTCGAATGCCGGCGTAACGGTCAACGCCCAGGGCGAAGTCACGGTGTTCGCCGGCACGGTGGAAATCGGCCAGGGCTGCAACACGATTCTGTCGCAAGTAGCGGCGGAAGAGTTAAAAGTCCCGATGGACAAAGTCATCATGCACCAACTCGACACCGATGTGATCCCCTACGACGCCTCGACCACCTCGAGCCGCAGCACCTATCATATGGGCAACGCGGTGCGCAGCGCGTCGATTCACGCCCGCGAACAGATCATGGAAGCGGCGGCGCCCATGCTCGAAGTCGGCGTCCAAGAATTAGCCCTGGGCGATGGCAAGGTTTTCGCCAAAGACCAGCCGCAGCAGTCCCTGCCCATCGGCGAAGTGGTCAAGCGCAAACTCGGCATCAACGGCGTGGTCCGCGGCGAGGCGTCCTACACCTACGAGATCGGCAAGGATTTGGACTTGGAAACCGGCCACAGCGATCATGCCTCGGCGTTCTACATGTACGCCACCCAGGCCGCCGAAGTGAGCGTCGACGAAGAGAGCGGCCGGGTGCGGGTGTTGAGAATGTCGGCGGCCCACGATGTCGGCAAGGCGATCAACCCGCTCAACTGCGAGGCGCAAATCGAAGGCGGCGTGGTCATGGGCATCGGCTCGGCGATCCATGAAGAGCTGATCATCGACGCCACCGGCAAGGTGCGCAATCCATCGTTCCTGGACTATCATCTGGTGACTTCGCTCGACTGTCCGCAATTGATCCCGATCATCGTCGAGTGCCATGAACCCGAAGGCCCCTACGGCGCCAAAGGTTTGGGCGAGCCCGGCTTGGCCCCCACTCCAGCCGCCATCGGCAACGCCGTCGCCGACGCCATCGGTATACGCATCTACGATCTGCCGCTCAAGCCAGAAAACGTCTTCTGGGCGCTACAGAAAAATAAAAAATCCGCCGCCTAATCGTTCTCGTCTCGAAATCGCCGCGAGTTTCGTCTAAAATTCATTCACCGGCTGAGATCGACATCTCAGCCGGTGAATTGTCTAATTTTGGAGGACCCGCTAATGCGCACCGCTTTTCGCCGATCGCTCCTAAGCGTCATTGTTATCGCGTCTTTGTCACGCGAATTGCCCGCGCTGGCGGCGGACTCCGCGCCGCGCGGCGGGTCGACGGTCGCCGGCATGCCCGCGGTGATCGACCCCAACAATCTTTACAGCGAGACCCGCTCCGACAAAATGAGCCCGGTGGTGGCCAAACACCTGAGCCGGGTCTACGTGCCCAACCGCACGTCCAACGATGTCTGGGTCATCGATCCCGAGTCGATGAAAGTCATCGACAAGTTCAAAGTCGGCATCAACCCGCAGCATGTGGTGCCGTCCTGGGATTTGAAAACCCTCTGGGTGAATAATAACGCCGAAGGACGCCACGACGGTAGCGTCACGCCCATCGATCCGCTCACCGGCAAACCCGGCAAGAACATCCCGGTGGACGATCCCTACAATATGTACTTCACCCCGGACGGCAGCGCCGCCATCGTCGTCGCCGAAGCGCGCAAGCGCTTGGACTTCCGCGATCCGCAATCCATGGCGATGAAGTATTCCATCGACACGCCGCAATGCGCCGGTATCAACCACGCCGACTTTTCCGCCGACGGCCGCTACGCGATCTTTACCTGCGAGTTCGCCAAGAGCTTGGCCAAGATCGACCTGGTGGAGAAAAAAGTCGTCGGCTATTTGAAACTCTCCAAGGGAGGCATGCCCCAAGACGCGCGCATCTCACCGGACGGTAAAGTATTTTACATCGCCGACATGAAAGCCGAAGGCGTGTTCATTATCGATGCCGAGAAATTCACCGAGATCGGCCATATCAAAACCGGCCTCGGCGCCCATGGTCTCTACCCGAGCCGCGACGGCACCAAACTCTACGTCGCCAACCGCGGCGTGGCGAAAGTCTACGGCCCGCCCAAAGGCAAAGGCAGCGTCAGCGTGATTGATTTCGCGACGCGCAAAGTCGAAGCGACCTGGGTCATCCCCGGAGGCGGCAGCCCCGACATGGGCAACGTCAGCATCGACGGTAAACAGCTCTGGCTGTCCGGCCGCTACGACAACGAAGTCTATGTCTTCGACACCGCCAACGGCAACGTGAAAAAAATCCCGGTGAAAACCGAGCCCCATGGCCTCACCGTGTGGCCCCAGCCGGGAAGATATTCTCTCGGGCACACGGGAAACATGCGCTAAGGCCGCAAGACTTGGCTTCCGTTGCACAACAGCTCACCCTCGGTCAAAAATTGCCAAGCAAGCTATTCTTCAAATTATTTTGGATTGCCATGCCGCAGTCGATTCACTCGGCATGGGAGCTTAGCTGAACGACCCTAGCAGCCCGTGGTGAAAGTCGAGAATGAAGTGGGTAACCGAGGCGATGAGGATCGACAGGAAGAAGAGATCGTGTAGAGTTTATTGCATGGCGATGGGAAAACGAAAACACGAAGAGCAGAGAGGGATGTGGGTGGCGGTGAGC
>CAMDBU010000198.1 GCA_945889495.1 Syntrophobacter sp. SbD2
CTGAAAGCGAAGGGTAAACTGTTCAAAGTCGCTCTCATCGCTTGCATGCGCAAGCTGCTCACGATTCTCAATTCTATGATCAAACATAAAACTTGTTGGTCTGATACTTTTCTTCAGAAAGCTTGACTTGCAAGACAGTTGCTACAAAATCCTCGATAACGCCAACCTGGAGTATCTTGGCTGTAGCATCCGCGCTGCTTCCTACCAGGCCGAGGCTATGCGTTGGATGGCTGAAGCTTGCATGTCGATTATGACGGAAGACGGTCCGCGAAAATTATGGGTAAGCAGTTTCGCCCACTGCTTCGGCGCCGAGAACCTAACCTTCGCCAATCAATCGGATGCCGACGACTGGGCGCTGGCCGCTGCCAAGGCGATCATCGACCGAGCCAACGAGAAGCTTGAGTCCAATCGCCAAGGTGCGCCGGGGCCGGATGCCGGCTATTTTTCGCGCATGCTCAGTTTGACCCGCCAGTCGTTTTTAAGCCTGCGGCGCGCCAAGCCGAATCCCTGATCGGCTGCGTCGCGGGTGTGATCCTATTTCTCCTCTTCAGCGATCTGCTTGCGGTGATGCACCGTGGCCGTCGTCGGCTATCGGCTTAACGTGCCGCGGCGAATTGATCTTGGCTTGACAGTCAGGCGCACCGTTTGTATGGATCAGAGTCGATGCAATCGTCTTAAGCGGTGGAGGAATCTATGGATCTGCAAGAACTCAGTGAGTGGATGAAGGAACGAAATTTAAAAGGCCATTGGGAACACTCGGAATGGTCGCAGACGGTCAAACCCTGTCTGTGGAACGGCGAAGAGATCATGAAGGCGCTCAACTGGTCCGGCGAGCTGATCACAACCGGCGAGGCTGGGCGGCGCACGATTCAAATGCGCAATCCCGGACTGTCCGCCGGCATGACCAACACCGTGCATATCTCGGTGCAACTGGTGAAGCCTGGCGAGATCGCCACGGCGCACCGCCACACCGCGGCGGCGATCCGCTTCGTCGTCAAAGGCACACCCGACGCTTACACGGTGGTCGAGGGCGAGCGCTTCCCGATGTTTGAGGGGGATTTCATCACCACGCCCAACTGGACTTGGCATGATCACTTCAACAACTCCAACGAGCCGGTGATGTGGCTCGATGGTTTGGATGTCCGGCTGGTGACCCATTTCGGCGCCATGATCCAGGAGAATTTCAAGAAAGAGCAACAGCCGGTGGAGAAGCCCGACAACATGTCGGCGAAGGTGTTTTCCCACACCCGGCCGAGCTGGGTGAAAAATAATTTCCAAGCGCCGCCCTACCGTTATCCCTGGGAAGAAACCAACGCCGCCCTGCAAGCGCTCAAGCAAAGCGCCGGCGATCCCTACGACGGGATTCTCTTGGAATACACCAACCCGGTGGACGGTGGCCACACGCTGCCGACCTGCTCCTGCTCCATTCAACTCTTGCGCCCCAAGGAAAAGACCAAGTCGCACCGCCACACCAGCACGACGGTTTACTATGCTCACCGCGGTCAAGGGATCGCGAAGGTGTCGGCCAATGAATTCGCCTGGAAGCAGGGCGATATTTTCGTCGTGCCGTCCTGGATGTGGCACTCGCACGAGAACACCATGAGCGACGACGCGATGCTGTTTTCGATCAGCGACCGGCCGTCGACGGAAGCCTTGGGGTTGTATCGGGAGGAAGCGGAGTAAGAATACCGTGTTCGTCGCTCGTGTTCGTGCTCGTCTTTCGGAGACGAATCACGATTCACGAACCACGAGCACGCTTTCCATCCGCTACTGCACTTTGTAACCCAACTCTTTGGCCACTTCGCGGGCCAGGCGGTCGTCGGCGAGGTCGGCGAAGACCGGCTTTTTGTCGACGAAGCGGCCCTGGGCTTGGATCGATTTGACCAAGTTGTCCATGCCGGCGCGCGACGGGATGCCGTCGGGGCTGAGGGTTTTTAAAAATACTTCGTAGGTGCCGACAGCGGTTTCCTGGTCCATTTTCAAAATCCGGGTCATCAGCTCGACGCTTTTTTCTTTCGACTTGCGCATGATCTCTTTCGCTCCCTGCATGGCGCGGATCACCCGCTTCACTTCGTCGGGTTTGGCTTTGATGTCTTTGGCGAGGACGGTCAATCCGCCGCCGGGCATCTCGACCAGCGAGCCGATGTCGAGGATCGCCGGAAAATTTTTCTTGGTTGCCATGAACAGCGTCGGCGGATTGAGCGAAGCGGCGTCGAGATAGCCGCTTTCCAGCGAGCGCAGCATCTCCTGGGGCGGCAGCGCTAGGATGTTGAATTCCTTGGGCGCGATGCCGAGCTTCTCCAGGGCGATCACCAGCGACACATGATTGGTCGCGCCCAGGCTGCCGGTGACGCCGATCTTTTTGCCGCGCAAATCTTGCAGCGTCTTGAATTTCGGGTGGGCCACCAGCGAATAGGACACTCGGTCGGAGGAAACCCACACCGCGCGAAACGGCATGCCGCTCAAGCTCGCGCTGACTACACCGGGTCCGACGCCGGCGAAATAATCGATGTCGCCGGAGAGCATCGCCGGCACCGTGAGCGCCGGCGACATGAGAATGATCTCCGGGTCGAGGCCGCGCTCTTGAAATAGCCGCCACTCCTTGGCGGCGAGCAGCGCCAACGAGGTAACGCTCAAGGCCGAGTTGGAGATGCGGATCTTGGTGCGTGTTTCCTGAGCTTGGAGCGGCGCGTGGCTGAAGCTGATGGCGGCGCTGAGCATCGACGAAAGGAAAAGTGTAGTTAACGTTTTGCGCATCATAGTTTGGCTTTATCTGACGGTCGTACAGAATGTTTCACCACAGAGGTCACAGAGTTCACAGAGCTCGGAATAATTTTGATCACAACTTCTTGCTCTGTGCCCTCAGCGTCTCTGCGGTGTGCTTTCCGAACCCTTTTCGTTATCGCCTACTGGCGTTGTCGCCGGCCAAGATGCCGGTGACGATCGCTTGCATCAGGCCGCCGGTGTAGCCGCCGCGATGGCCGCCCATGAGGCCGCCGATGGCGTCGCCGGCGGCGTAGAGGTTGGCGATGGGTTTGTCGCTTTGATCGAGTGCTTGGCCTTGGCCGTTGATGGCGATGCCGCCCATGGTGAAGGTGATGCCGGAGACCACGCGCAGGCCGTAGAAGGGTGCGCGCAGCACCTTCGGTTTGCCGGTGCGCGTCACTGGTAACGACTTGGCCTTGTCGGAACTTACCGCTTGACTGTAGGCGGCTATGGTTTTATCCAGGTTCGCGGCGTTGACGCCGAGCTTTTTCGCCAAGCCTTCGACACTGTCGTCGGAAAATATCTCCGCGCCGTTGTCGATCATCCAGGGATTGGGCGCCGGGATGGCCAACGAAGTGGAAGACGGCGAGCTCTTCGACGCTTCCCAGGACGCGCCATCGAAGATCAGCGTCGCGCCGGTGGGATCTTCGGCGCGCGATAGCTCGTTGGCCACCGCGACATCGCCGCGCCCTTCGTCGACGAAGCGCTTGCCGTCGCCGTCGACTAATACGCCCTCATCAACGAACGAATCCAAACGCGGATAGGGCCAGAAGCGGTCGTCGGTGAGCGCTTTGCGGGCGATCAGGTGGCCGTAGAAATATTTCAGGTTGACCGCTTTGGCGCCGATCTCCATGGCCATGCGCAGGCCGTCGCCGGTGTCTTGCTTGGAGCCACGCAGTTTGCAGCGGTCGGCGTTGGGACCGATATATTTTTTGACCAGCTCTTTGTTGGCGGCGAAACCGCCGGTGGTGAGGATTGTCGATTGCGCGCGCAGTTCGATTTCTTCGCCGCCGCGTTTGCCGATCAGGCCGGCGACGCGGTTGTTCTCGACCATCAGCCTGACGCCCGCGATGCCGTTTAGATAACTACCGCCGAGTTCTAGGAACCGTCGCTTGAGGCTGGCGATGGCGCGCGGGCCGACATCTTTCTTGTAGACCGGGCCGTAGGAGATTTCGCTCTCCTGTTTGAGCCAGATTCGTCCGGGCGCGGTTTCTTCCAGCGCGACACCGATTTTTTCTAGCCAGTCGATGGCCGGACCGGCGGTTTGCGACCAGGAATCGACCAAGTCGAGAGAGCCAACGCCTTCCGACATGACGAAGTCGTAAAGTTCCTTGGCATCGGTTTTTGGACTTTTACCGCCGGCACGCAGGCTGCCCGACGCCATGAGCACGTTGCCGTCGCCTAGTTCACCGCTGCTCTTGTCGATGAGCAATACTTTCGCGCCTTGTTCCGCCGCGCGCACCGCCGCGGTGAAGCCCGCCAAGCCGGCGCCGACGATGAGGATGTCGGAATTAATCGTGTCCATGAAAACTCTCCGGTCGTGGATAGTGATTCCTGCCACCAAGGTTCATTATACAAGGGGCGAAAAATTTTTCGCCCCTACGGCCCAATAAATACCAATGCGTCATCTACGGCAGCTTGTAGCCCAACTCCTTGGCCACTTCCGTCGCCGGCCGGTCGTCGGCGACTTCGTTAAAATTGACCTTGCGGTCGGTGAAGCGGCCCTGGGCTTGGAGCGAGCGCACCAGGTTGTCGATGCCGGCGCGATTGGGGACGCCGCTCGGATTGAGCGTCGTCTGAAACGCGTCGTAAGTATCCGCCGCGCCCTGACTGTCCATCTTCAATAGCCGCATGATCAGCTCGACGGTTTTCGCTTTTGATTTGCGCACTTCGTCCTTGGCCACTTGCAAGGCGCGGATGACGCGGCGGACTTCGGCGGGGCGTTCTTGCAAGGTCTTCACCATGGCGGTGAGACCGCCGCCGGGCATCTCGACCATGGTGCCGACGTCCATCAGTTTGTTAAAGCCTTTTTTCGCCGCGGCGAAAATATGTGGCGGCGAGAGGAGGGCGGCGTCGACAAAGCCCGATTCGAGGGAATAAAGCACTTGCAGCTGCTGGCCCGGAATGCCGACGATGGTGAAATCTTTCAGGTTGAAACCGGACTTCTCCAAGGCGATCGACAGCGCGACGTGATTGGTGCCACCGACACCGCCCGACAGGGCGATTTTTTTGTTTCTCAGTTCCTGCACCGACTTGATCGGTGGCGGCGCTTGCAGCCAATAGGAAATCCGGTCCGAGGAAAACCAGATGGCGCGCGACGGCAATCCAGTGAGCGTCGCCGCCACCGACGCGGGTCCGACGCCGGCGACATAATCGATGTCGCCCTGGGCCATCGCCGCGGCGCCGATGGGCGGGCTCATGACGATGATCTCGACGTCGAGATTGTTGGCTTTGAAGGTTCCCCAATCGCGCGCCGCCAGCAGCGGCAATGCGGTGATGGTCAAGCCGGCGTTGGAGATGCGGACTTTGGTGCGCTTGTCTTGGCTCGATGCCATGGGCGCATTGAGGTGATGCAGCAGGAGCGCGATGCCGATGTGCCAGACTAGTTTACGAAGAGATGGAGGCATAGGTTTTACTTGCTCCCGCTTCCTGGGCAGGGGACGTTTATTCGATTTGCCAGATGTCGTAGCGTTAGCTTTTGGGTGAGGATAGATGCGCCGCGAGGCGCTGTTGCAGGCGCGCCAATCGCTCTGAGGCGATTGCGCCGAGAGTACCGACACTCGCGCTCGGATGGACCGCCGCCAGCCAGTTCAGTCGGATTACCGACGGAACCTTGAGGCCGCTGGCGGCGTAGTCGGTGTCAGCGGTCGTCAGCGGTTCATCCCAATCGGGCATCTCCTGGTGGAGTTGGGATGAAATGCCGCACACCAAGTAATCCCCGAATGGACCTGGGAGGTCGGCGAGCACCAACACGGGGCGTAGCTTGCCTGGCAATAAGTTCGCTTGCGGCAACCGCAACAGAACGATCTCGCCCGCAGTCATCGGCTCAGGTCATCCGATGTGTACTCCGCCTCGTCCGCGTCGTAACGAGCGGCCAGATGCGCGAGAGACAATCGCGACCATTCGGCATTTTGCGAACGGGTTTGGAGATATTCGGCGTAGTGCTGAACCTCGCGCAGAAGTTCTTCAGGTAGCTGGTCGATGAGTTCGGCAACCATCTCTTTAGTTGTCATCGGCAATCTCCTTTGGTTTCTCCAAGTCGTCAAGGCAACGCCGCGGTATCGAAGCGCTCGCGTGAGACATTGGTATTCTCATATTACATCAAACTACGTCCGATGTCAGTTTTGAAAACTTTCAGACGCGTGCCAGCCGAGCGATTGTCCCGCACCTACCTGATCAACTTGCTCGCCCGCGCCAGCACCTCCGGCGCAATCGTCACGCTGATTTGTTTGGCTGTTTTCAAATTGATAACGAACTCGAACTTCATCGGCTGTTCCACCGGCAGGTCGGCTGGTTTCGCTCCCTTGAGGATTCTGTCCACATAGTATGCGACGCGCCGGTAACTCTCCGCTTCGTCCGCCCCGTAGGACATGAGCCCACCGGCCTCTACAGCGTCTCTGGTGCCGTACATCGATGGCAGCCGGTTCTTTAACGCAAAATCGACGATCCGATTTCGGTTATTAATCATCAGCGGGCTCCCAGAAATGTAGAGTCCATCCGGGCGCTGCTTAGTCAGCGCGGCGAAAACCTTCTCGAAATCCTCCGCAGCTCGTACCTCCCAAGGTTGAAGAGTCAACTTCAGCCCACGCGCCGCGACTGGGAGAACCTCTTTTACCTCGCTTAAACTGGGCCGAATGGCCGGATCGTAGAGAGCCGCGACACGGGTAATTTTGGGAACCGCCTCTTTGAGCAGCTCCAGCCGCTTGCCGGCTAGTTCTCTGGAAAGGCTTGACATGCCGGTGACGTTGCCGCCAGGACGGGCAAGGCTTTCAACTAGGCCTGCCTCGACAGGATCGACCGGATTTCCCGCCATAACGATGGGAATCGTCTTGGTCGCATTCTTGGCCGCCCGAGGAACCCTGCCCGCTCCTGCTACCACGATGAGATCAACCTTGATGCGCACCAGCTCGGCCGCAAGCTCAGGGAGCCCGATCGCGCTTCCCCTCCGCATATCGGTACTCGAAGGCGATGTTCTGTCCTTCTATGTGGCCACGCTCGCGCAGAGCCAGCCGAATTGCCTCGAAACGGGTGGACTCGGCAGCTGGATCGAACGGCGATAAATACCCTATCCGCGGGACTCTCGTAGGTTGCTGCGCGACGGCGGGATAGCCATGAGCGAAGAACAGAGCGCATAGAGCTAGTCTAGTGATTTTTTTGTGCATGGAGTTTGCCCTCACCCTAGCCCTCTCCCACTTCGTGGGCGAGGGGATATCAATGCGATCGAAAATCCTTTTATCGCCTAGCAGCCCGTGGTGAAAGTCGAGAATAAAGTGGGTGATCCGTGGTGATGAAGATCGACACTAACGACATAACGTACTAAAGTTTTCTGCATGGCGATGGGAAAACGAAGACACGAAGAGCAGCGAGGGATGTGGGTTGCGGTG
>CAMDBU010000199.1 GCA_945889495.1 Syntrophobacter sp. SbD2
CGCTCACCGCAACCCACATCCCTCGCTGCTCTTCGTGTCTTCGTTTTCCCATCGCCATGCAGAAAACTTTAGTACGTTATGTCGTTAGTGTCGATCTTCATCACCACGGATCACCCACTTTATTCTCGACTTTCACCACGGGCTGCTAGGACATTTTCAAGCGACGACCAGAAGGGGAGGGCTGAGCCTCCCCTTCTGGTTGGTTCGCGGCTATTGCGATGTTAGTGCACCGTGATGGCGATCTGTTTCGGTTTGGCTTCTTCAGCCTTCGGAACCTGAATCTCCAAGATGCCGTCTTGGTAGTTCGCCTTGATGCCGTCCTGCTGCACGGTGCGCGGCAGGTGGAAGGAGCGCGCGAATTTGCCGTTGACCCGTTCGCTGCGCTGGTACTGCATGGCTTCGCTGACGGCTTCCACTTTGCGCTCGCCAGTGAGGGTTAACGTGCCGTCGTTGACCTCCAGGTGGAAGTCTTCTTTCTTCATGCCGGGCAGCTCGGCGCGGATTAGATACGCGTCCTTGCTTTCCAAAATGTCCACCGGCGGTAACCATGCTTCGGCGCTGACCGACGGCAGGGCGCGGGCGCGGCTGAGGTTTTCATCGAACAGATCGCTGATCCGGCTGTGCAGCCGATTCAATCCTTCAAACGGTTCCCATCTTACTAGTTCCATTTTATTCCCCTCCTTTAAGGGTGTTTGCTAAGCTGACGGAAAGCTAAGTACGCATCGGCTTGCTGTCAATCGGCTTGACAAAGCCACTGGTCGTCACTAGCTTTTACGAATTGTCCGCGGCGGTGCCCCGGAATTAACGAGGATCACTCCATGCATGAACCAGCAGCTCAAGTTTCCATGTCGCGATTGAAAAAATATCTTTGGCCGGTGGTCGCCGTCTCGTCAGTGACTTTATTATTGGCGCAACAGAATTGGCTCGGTGGCGCGACGCTGACCAATCCCAAGGCGACGCCGCGGGCGGTGGCGCCGCGCGGCGATTTGCTACCGGAAGAGAAGTTGACCATCACGCTATTCAAGCAAGCGTCGCCGACGGTGGTCAACATTACCTCTCTTGGTATCGAGCGCGATATGTTCACGCTCAACCAATATCAGATCCCTCAGGGTACCGGTTCCGGTTTCATCTGGGACAATACCGGCAACGTGATCACCAACTTTCATGTGATCCAAAACGCCGACGCGGCCCAGGTGACCTTGGCCGATCAGTCGACCTACAAGGCTCGGGTGGTCGGCGTGGCGCCGGACAAAGATCTGGCGGTGCTGCGCATCGACGCGCCGATCGCCAAGCTGCAGGCGATTCCGCTGGGGACTTCGAAAGATTTACAGGTGGGCCAGAGCGTGTTCGCCATCGGCAATCCCTTCGGTCTCGACCAGACGCTCACCACCGGGATCATCAGCGCGCTCAATCGCGAAATCGAGTCGGTGACGCGACGGCCGATCCAAGGCGTGATTCAATCCGACGCGGCGATCAATCCGGGCAACTCCGGTGGTCCGCTGCTCGACAGCGCCGGCCGTTTGATCGGCGTCAACACGGCGATCTACAGTCCGTCCGGCGTGTCAGCGGGCATCGGCTTCGCGATCCCGGTCGATACCGTCAACCGCATCGTCACCGAACTGATTCGCGCGGGCAAAGTGACGCGGCCGGGCCTGGGCGTGCAGGTGGCCGACGAGCAGATCGCCCAGCGCTTGAATGTGACCGGAGTGCTGATCGTCGACGTGGCGCGCGGCAGCGCGGCGGCCAAGGCGGGTTTTCAACCGACCCGGCGCGAAAACAATGGCCGGGTGCGGCTGGGCGATGTCATCACCGCCATCGACGGCAAAAAAATCGAGTCGCCCAACGATTTGTTCCTCGCCCTGGAGAAATACAAGGTCGGCGAGTTCGTCAACGTCAGCGTGCTGCGCAACGACCGCACGGTGCAGATCAAGATCGCCCTGGAGGCGGTGCAGTAGAATTCTGGAGGCGCGTGTTGCGGCTGCAAGCGGAGCTCGGAGTATCTCCCGCAAAGGCGCAAAGCGCGCAAAGACGGAACGTTGTCATTTCGAACGAAGAGAGAAATCTGTTCGAGATCCCTCGCATTCGCTCGGGATGACAGGCCTCTTGGCCTGTCACTTTGCGGCTTTGCGCCTTTGCGGGAGAAATATCCGAGTCCGAGTATGCTCCGGTTATTTTTTATCGAGCTGCAAATCCCGCGCGTTGTTTTGATGGTCGTCGCGCTCGTAGGCGGCGATGATTTCTTGGACCAGGTGATGGCGCGCGACGTCTTTTTCCGTGAAGGTCACGAAGCGGATGCCGGGGACGCCTTTCAGGATGCGCGCGGCTTCTTTCAACCCCGAGGCTTTGCCCGCCGGTAAATCGATCTGCGTGGCGTCGCCGGTGATCACCGCCTTGGAACCGTAACCCAAGCGGGTCAAAAACATTTTCATTTGCTCCGGCGTGGTGTTCTGTGCCTCGTCGAGGATTACAAAAGAATCGTTCAGGGTGCGTCCGCGCATGAACGCCAGCGGCGCGACTTCGATGGTGCCGCGCTCGACCATTTTGCGCGCCCGGTCGAAGTCGACCATGTCGTGGAGCGCGTCGTAGAGCGGGCGCAGGTAGGGATTTACTTTCTCGGCCAGATCGCCGGGGAGAAAGCCTAACTTCTCGCCGGCTTCCACCGCCGGGCGGGTGAGAATGATTCTGACGTAATTGTTCTTCATTAGCTCGGCCACCGCCATGGCCATGGCGAGATAGGTCTTGCCGGTGCCGGCGGGACCGATGCCAAAGACGATGTCGTAGCGGCGGATGGCGTCGATGTAGGCTTTTTGCGCGATGCTTTTGGGCGTGATGGTGCGCTTGTGCGCCGAGATATAAATCGTGTCGAGAAAAATATCTTGCAGCTTGGCGTGGTTGTCGCCGCTTAAAATTCGGATCGCGTAGTCGACGTCGCTGGCGTAGACCGGATAACCTTTTTCGAGCAGGCTATAGAGCTGACGCAGGATCTGGCTCGCCAGCTCCACCTGTAGCGGGTCGCCTTCGATCTCCATGGCCGCGCCGCGCACGCGGATTTTTATCTCCAACGTGTTCTGCAAGATTTTTACATGCTGGTCATGCTGGCCCAACAGGTCGCGGAACAGGCGCGGGTCGTGAAACTCGATCTGGTTGACGCCGATCTCCTCAACCGACCCGGCGGCCGGCGGTGTTTCGTCTTTCACTGGCATTCTCCTATGAGTTGAACGATGATTTCGCGGCGGCGCGGCCGGTTGTCGAAGTCGAGTAGAATGACTTGCTGCCAAGTGCCGAGGCTGGGCGCGCCGTCGACGATCGGGATCGCCAGGGACGGGCCGAACAAGGTGGCGCGCAGATGGGCAAAGCCGTTGTCGTCGTTCCAACGGGCGTCGTGATGATAGCGGCGATCCGATGGAATATGTTTTTCCAGGAATTCTTTCAGATCTTCCACCAGGCCGGGCTCGTATTCCATCGTCGTCAGCGCCGCGGTGGAGCCGTTGACGAACAGCGTCGCCATGCCGCTGCGCATGCGCACAGCGCTGATGTGCTCGATGAATTTGGCGGTGATGTCGATGATGTCGCAGAAGCCGGCGGTGGATTCGGTAATCGTCTTGGTATGAATCGTGATCACGCTGGCCGTCGATCCTGGCGGGTTAGCCGGAACTTAAAGTTCGCCGACTTCATGACGCCTGCTTGACGATCTCCTCGGCGCGGGCAAGCGCGGCGGCGATCTTTGCCGGTTCCTTGCCGCCGGCCTGGGCGAAGTCGGGCCGGCCGCCGCCGCCGCCGCCGACCATGCCGGCCAATTCTTTAATGATGTTGCCGGCATGAAATTTCTTGGTCAAATCCTTGCCCACCGAGGCGACCAGGTTGACCGTGCCGTCACTGGCGCTGGCCAAGACCACCACCGCGGAGCCGAGTTTGTCCTTCACCTGGTCGGCGATATCGCGCAGCTGCTTGCCGTCGACGCCGTCGACCTGGGCGATCAGCACTTTGACCGCGCCGACGCTTTGCTGCTTGGCGAGGAGCTCCGGCAGGCGGTCTTTCTCCAACTCGCCGCGCAGTTTGGCGATCTCTTTTTCCAATTCCTTTTGCCGTTCGAGGAGCCGCTTAACTTTGTCGACGGCATCGTCGGCGCTGCCGCGAATCAGCGCGCCGATCTCTTTCAAGCGCGCTTCGTAGCCGTTGATTAAATCCAACGCGCCCTCGCCGGTGAAAGCTTCGATGCGCCGGACGCCGGCGGCGACGCCGCCCTCGAAATTCAACTTGAACAAGCCGATCTCGCCGGCGGCGCGAATGTGCGTGCCGCCGCAGAGCTCGGTCGAAAAATCGCCGATCTTGACCACGCGCACGCGGTCGCCGTATTTGTCGCCGAAAAACGCCAGGGCGCCTTGGCGAATGGCGTCGTCGTAGCTGTATTCTTGCACCGACACGCCGGCATCTTCGCGCACATGCAGATTGACCTGGGCTTCGATGGCCGCCAGTTTGTCGTCGGCGATGGCGCCGGTATGGCTGAAGTCAAAGCGCAAACGCTCCGGGGTTACTAGCGAGCCGGCCTGGCGCACATGCTGGCCCAGCTCTTTTCTCAACACGGCGTGAAGAATATGGGTGGCCGAATGGTTGAGCATGATTTTCTGGCGATGCTTGCCGTCGACTTTAAGCGTAACTTTGTCGCCAACCTGAATCCGGCCCTTGGTCACTTTGCCGCGATGGGAGGTCAGTTGCGGCGTCGGATGTTGGGTGTCGAGGATTTCCACCAGATCGCCGCGCGTGGTGCCGATCGTACCGCGGTCGCCGACCTGGCCGCCGGACTCTCCATAGAAAGGCGTCTCGGCGGTTAACAGTTCGATCTCTTCGCCTTCCACCGCTTCGGGCTTGCTGCCGTTACTAGCGAAAATGCCGATCACTTCCGACTCGCCGTCGAGCCGGTCGTAGCCGATGAAACAGACCTGGCCGTCCAGTTGGATCTTCGATTCCATGCTGACGGTTTCGCGCGCTTCACGGCCGCGGCTGCGCTGGGCTTCCATGAGCTCGGTAAAACTTTTCTGATCGACGTCGATGTTGTCGGCGCGCAAAATGTCTTCAGTTAAATCCAGGGGAAAGCCGTAGGTATCGTAGAGGCGGAAGGCGACTTCGCCGGATAGCGTGGACTTTTTCTCGGCTTTCAACTTCGCCGTGGCATCTTCGAGCAAGATCAAGCCGCGGTCGAGGGTCTCGCCGAAACGTTCTTCCTCAATGCGGATCACTTCGCGAACCCGTTGGGCTTCTTGTTTCAACTCCGGATAGGCGTCGCCCATAACCTCGGTGACGGTTTTCGCCACTTCGTGGAGAAACGGTTCTTTCAAGCCGATCAAGCGGCCATGGCGGGCGGCGCGGCGCAAGAGCCGGCGCAGCACGTAGCCGCGCCCTTCATTGCTCGGCGTGACGCCGTCAGCGATCAAGCAGCTAACCGCGCGGGAGTGATCGTCGATCACCCGGTAGGAAATATCCGCCACCGGGTCGGCGCCATATTTTTTGCCGGTGAGCCGTTCGGTCGTCGCGGTGAGCTCGCGCATGATGTCGATGTCGTAGTTGGATAAAACTTTTTGCATGACCGCGGTGATGCGTTCCATGCCCATGCCGGTGTCGACATGCTTGGCCGGTAGTTCGCTTAGGCTTCTGTCCTCAGCGCGGTTGTATTGGATAAAAACCAGATTCCACAGCTCGATATAGCGGGCGCAGTCGCCGTTGACCTTGCACTCATGGCCGGCGACACCGGGCCGGTCGCAGGCCGCCGGGCCGCGGTCGAGATGGATTTCGCTGCATGGACCGCAGGGGCCGGTCTCGCCCATCTCCCAGAAGTTTTCTTTGTCGCCGAAGCGGCTGACCCGCTCGCGCGGCAGGCCGCTGATCTTGAACCAGAGCTGTTCGGCTTCGTCGTCGTTCAAGTAGACGGTGGCGTAGAGTTTATCCTTCGGCAATCCCCATTCCCTGGTGAGCAGATCCCAGGCCCACTCGATGGCTTCGGCTTTGTAGTAATCGCCGAAGGACCAGTTGCCGAGCATCTCGAACAGCGTGTGATGGTAAGTGTCGCGGCCGACCACTTCCAGGTCGTTATGCTTGCCGCTGATGCGCAGGCACTTCTGCGCGCTGGCGGCGCGCACGTAGGGCAAACGCTGCTGGCCCAGGAAAACGTTTTTGAACTGCACCATGCCGGCGTTGGTGAACAGCAACGTCGGATCTTTGTCGGGCACCAAGGATGAACTGCGCACCGTGGTGTGGCCCTGTTTGGCGAAGTAGTCGAGAAAGGATTTGCGGATGTCGTTACCGGTAATCATAGCCTTTTAGTCTTCTTCGATACGATATTTGAGCAAATCGAAAATCACCTTGCTGCTAAAGCCGCGCCGTAACAGCAGCGCGACGGCGCGGCGCTGGCTCTTGGCGTCTTGCAGGCTGGCGCCGCCGAATCGTTTGGTTAATAATTTTCTCGCGCTTTCCGGTTCGCTGGTCTGTTGCAAACTTTGCCGCAAGGTTTCTTTGATCACGTTAGCGGCGATGCCTTTAATGCGTAACTCCTGTTCGACCCGTCTCGGTCCGTAACCGCGGCTTTCGAGCCGCGAGCGCGCCCAGATTTGCGCGAAGGAAACATCATCGATGTAATTCAGCGAGCGGAGTTTGGCGATGACAGTATCGCTAACTTGCGGCTCACAACCCTTCTGGCCCAGGTACTTTTTTACTTCTAACTCGCTGCGCGGCCGGTAGCTCAAATAGCGCAACGCGAGTTGCAATGCCGCTTCCGGCGATTGGGCGGCCGCGGCGCTGGCATGCGATCGTTTCAGCGTCGATCCAAATTCCAAACGTTACTTCGATTTGGTTTTTTTGTTCTCGGCCGCGGGCTCGGACAGCGCCTCGGCGTCGTGCGGCTTCAAGCCGTATTTATCCATGATCTTCGCCATGATGTTCTGCGCGGTCTCGGGATGATCGCGGAGAAACTGCTTGGCCTGCTCGCGCCCCTGGCCGATGCGCTCGCCGGCATGGGAATACCATGCGCCGCTTTTCTCGATGACGCCGATCTCGCTGCCGATGTCGACGATCTCGCCGTCGCGGGAAATCCCGGTGCCGTAGAGAATGTCGAACTCGGCTTCCTTGAACGGCGGCGCCATTTTGTTCTTCACGACTTTGACCCGAGTGCGCCCGCCGATAATGTTATCGCCGTCCTTGAGCGCGCCGATGCGCCGGATGTCCATGCGCACCG
>CAMDBU010000200.1 GCA_945889495.1 Syntrophobacter sp. SbD2
GTTTTGCTCTGTGGGTGCGACTACGTGACCAAGTCGCTGCTCATCGGCGCCGAGGACTCGATCGGAGAATATTTATGATCTCTCGTCACCGCCTCGCACTGATGCCTAGCGTTTTGTGAAAATCGGACTTCTACCACGGGCTGCTAACCCAACAATTTTCTGGCTGTCCCACGTATCAAGGCTGTTTCAACTTCAAATCTTCAGCGGGCTGGACCGCCACCACCGACGGCACCACGTTGCCGAGCGGCGCCCATGTCAGCACCGATAGCGAAGCTCTGTTCGGCGCCACCGCCGAATTCACCGTGGCCAAGACCAACACCACGGACGGTTCGGGCCGGGGCATTTTCTTGTCGCGCGCCACCGGGCTGGGCAGCGGCACGATCCACGCCTATGATGACGACGGCCAACCGACATCGCCCTATGGCGGCGTCACCGTCAATGTGCTCGCCAACGACTGGATCGACGGCCAGCGGGCGACCACCGACAATGTCATGCTCGGCCTAGTAACTGCATTGCCGGACGGCATTACCCTCAGCGCCGATGGCTCGGTTAGCGTGGCGGCCGGAACTCCGGTTGGAAGCTACTCTTTCACCTACAGAATCTGCGCCATCGTCGATCCCGCCAACTGCGACGACGCCGATGTAACCATCACGGTGAAGTCGTTCGCGCTCGTAGCCGTCAACGATGCCGCATCGGCATCGTTTTACAGCGGCGGCACGGCGCTCGCCAGCGTTCTCGCCAACGACAAGCTGGGCGGTCTGACGCCGACCACCGCGGTGGTCACACTGCGCCAGGTTTCATCGACCAGCGCCGGGATTTCGCTAAACACCGCCACCGGCGCGGTCACGGTGGCCGCTGGCACGATCAGCGGTACGTATACGCTCACCTATGAAGTCTGCGAACGCGCCAATCTCGCCAACTGCAAACAGGCTACCGTGACCTTGGCTCCCTACTTGATCGACGCCGTGGACGATATCTTTCCGAAGATGTCATCCAAGACCGGTGGCAATAGCCCGAGCGTGCTCACCAACGACCGGTTTGGCAACGCCGCGGCGACAACCGCGAAAGTGAAGCTGTCGTTAGTCACTTCGTTGATCAAGGGAGTCACCTTCGACGTCACCACCGGTGTGTTTACGGTAAAACCAAAAACCTCATCGGGCACCTATCCGATCGTCTACCAGATCTGCGAGATCGCCAATCCGAGCAATTGCGATTTCGCCACCGCGACACTCAATTTGAGCGGCGGCATCTAGCCGCTAATCGCGAAGTATCGAGGAGGGACTTTCAGAGGGCGCCGGCTTCCGGCGCCCTCTTTTAGTTTTAGCGGCCGGCGATGTTGCGCTCGTCCGGCTCGGTGCGCTAATACTAAGCGTACTTCGAAGGAGGACTCCATGACACAAGCTTTTTCAATCCATCCCGCAGTTGATAACGGCGTCACAGCGGCGGCAGCCAATTTCCCTGGTGGCACGCTACAATGCCGCTGCGCCGACAAAAAAGTCACCGTGGCGATCAAAGGCCAATGCGCCCACAATCATGTCTGCGGCTGCACTAAATGCTGGAAGCCGGCCGGCGCGTTATTTTCCCAGGTCGCGGTGGTCGGTCGCGACAATCTCAGCGTCACCGCCAATGGCGATAAGTTAAAAGTCGTCGACGCCAACGCGGCGATCAAACGCTACGCCTGCAGCGCCTGCGGCGTCCACATGTACGGTCGCATCGACAACACCAAGCATCCGCTTTACGGCTTCGACTTCATTCACCCCGAATTGTCAGCGGAGTCAGGCTGGGCAGGGCCGGAATTCGCCGCCTTCGTCTCATCGATCATCGAGTCCGGCGCCGATCCGGCGAACATGGGCGCGGTGCGCGCTAGATTGAAAGAATTGAAGCTCGAACCCTACGACTGCCTCTCGCCGGCACTGATGGATTTCCTCGCTACCCACGCCGCGAAAGCGTCCGGCGTGTTGAAGGGATAAACCGGAACAGGCTTCGACGGGCTCAGCATTAACGGAAAATATTTAACCATTCCAACCCTTAATCCGTTCGTCCTGAGCCCGTCGAAGGACTCCGAAAGCAAGCCTCAGCGGCTGCAAAATTGCACGTTATAGCACCATGGCAATGCGCAAAGCTCGGCACGACGTCACCCGATCGTCAAATAAGAAGTCTACCCAAGTAAGCCAGTTCCGGCCCCACCCCTGGCATGGCCTGCCGGTGGGGCCGCAACCGCCCGAACTGCTCAACGCCTACATCGAGATCACGCCCTTCGATCTGATGAAGTACGAGGTCGATAAAGACTCCGGCTATCTGCGCGTCGATCGGCCCCAACGAACGTCGGCCCAACCGCCGACGCTCTACGGCTTCATTCCACGCACCTATTGCGCCGAACAAGTGCGCCGGCTGGCGCCGGGCTCGAAGCGCGGTGACGGCGATCCGCTCGACATCTGCGTGCTCAGCGAGCGCACCATCGCGCGCAACGAAATCATCGTCCGCTGCCGGGTCATCGGTGGCCTGCAAATGATCGATCACGGCGAAGCCGACGACAAAATCATCGCGGTGTTGGACAACGATTACGTTTGGGGCGCGGCGCGCGATCTCAAAGACGTCCCGGCGGTGTTCATCGAACGGCTGCAACACTATTTTTTAACCTACAAGCTCGTCCCCGGCGAACGCGCCAAGGTGCGCATCACGCAAGCCTACGGCCGCAGCCATGCGCTCCGCGTCGTGCGCGCGGCGATGGCGGATTATCAAGAAAACTTCGGTTGATCGTTGTTCGACGATTGCCGGGCACACATTGACAGTCTGAGTCCGGCTTGGCTAAGCTCAACCTAGTCAATTTTGTTTCGGAGGCGCATACCATGAAAGCCATCCGCATCCATGAATTCGGCCAGTCGGAAGATGTTCTTAAGTACGAAGAGGTTGCCGTGCCAGAACCCAAGGCCGGCGAGGTCTTGATCAAAGTCGAAGCGGCCTCACTCAATCGCGCCGATCTGGGCCTGCGCAAGGGAACCTATAGAATAGCCGCCGACGCCCTGCCGGTGATTCCCGGCCGTGAGTTCGCCGGCACGGTGGCTAAGCTTGGCGATGGCGTTTCGGACTATCGCATCGGCGACCGCGTGGTCGGCTATCCGAGCCTCGGCGGTTATGCGGAATATGCGCTAGCGAAAGTCAGTGAAGTGCGACCGGTGCCCGACGGCGTCACCGCCGCGCAGGCAGCAGCGTTGCCGACCGCCTCGCTCACCGCTTGGTTTGGGCTCAAGACCGACGGCGCGTTGAAAGCCGGCGAGTGGCTGCTCATCCAAGGCGGCAGCAGCGGCGTCGGCGTCGCGGCGATCCAGATCGCCAAGCATTGGGGCGCCAAAGTCATCGCGACTTCGGGCAGCGAAGTGAAATGCCGCCGGCTGCGCCAACTCGGCGCCGACGTGACCATCGATGTGTCGGAAAATGATTTTCTCGCCGAAGTCATGCGCGTGACTGATAATCGTGGCGTCGATGTCGTCCTCGAAATGATCGGCGGTGAGGTCTATCAAAAAAGCCTGCAAGCCCTGGCGCCCGGCGGACGGCTATTTTCCATCGGCGGCGCTTTCGGCGCCCTGCCCGACCCACCGCCGACGCTCACCGAAGGCAGAAAAGCCACGCGCTTTTCGATCACCAACTATTTGAAAACCAAACCGGACGACTACCGAGAACTGGACCAAATCTTAAAGCTGGTCGCCGAGAAAAAATTCGATGTCGGCATCGGCAAAACCTTCCCGCTAGCCGAAACCCGCGCCGCGCAGAAATATCTCGAAGGCCGCGACCACTTCGGCAAGGTCATGCTGTCGGTGTAGGAAAGGGAAATGGAGTGATGGAGTATTGGAGTGGTGGGGGAATCCGAACCCATTACTCCATTACTCCATTTCTCTTCTCGCCCCACGGTCAGTTGCCCCGGCGCTTTTGAACGCGCTATAGTCGGGCCATGGACAAGCTCATTCCCATCGATCTCACGGGCGTCATCGAAGCGGTCAAAGCCGAAGGCAAAACCCGCCGCGTGCTGTGGCAGGACTCGGAGTCCATTGCGTTTTTGAGCAGCGGGCGCAAAGAACGCTGGGATTTTCATATCGATCCGGCCGATGAAGTGACCTTGCAAGTGACCGGCGTGCAGCATCTTGTCTACCGCGATGAGTCGAACCAGGAGCACACCGCCGATATCAAGGCCGGGCAGATTTTACTCTGCCCCGCCGGCGTGCCGCACTCACCAAGGTTGGAAGCCGACTCCTGGTTCATCGTCTTCGAGCGCAAGCGCAAAGCCGGCGAGATCGATTACTTCAAATGGTATTGCAATAAATGCGGCGACAAAGTGTACGAGACCTCGGCCGAGGTCGGCGACTACCGCGCCGATCCGGTGGGCCAAGTTTACCAAAAGTTCTCGAGCGACGAACAACTGCGCACATGCAAGAGCTGCGGCACGGTGGTGCCGGCGCCGAAATGACGGGAGTCGAAAACGAAAAAGACCGGAGATCTCACCACAGAGGACACAGAGAGCACAGAGGATAAGATTGAGAGCCGGAATTTTAACCACGAAAAACACGAACCACACGAAACAAGGTCCGGAATTCCCCTTCGTGTTTTTCGTGCCTTTCGTGGTTAATCTTCTTCCGATCCTAACTCGCGCCTCAAGCCTCACGCCTACCCAATGACCACCTACATCAAACGACTCACCCGCCTGGCCAAGGCCTACGCCACTGCCGAAGCTGAAGTGATCGCGGCGTTTTTCAAAAGGCCGCACACGCCGACCGATCACCTGCGCTGGCTCAAGGCCCAGGGGTTCAAGGAATTTTCGGCGATCAAGCCGATCATCGACGCGCTCACCGCGCTCTATCCCAAGATCGACCGCGGCACCAGCCGCCATGATTATGCCGAGCTCACCGAGAAACTCGCCGACGAGACCAAGCATGCGCGCTTGGTGATGGACCTGATTCAAGAGATCAGCGGCAAGCCGACCACGCCGCGCGATCTCACCTGGTTGCCCGAAGACCGCAAACTCGCCAGGGTGCGCGCGCGGTATTCGCAAAGCTACGCCACCCTTTTACACGGCTCGGGCAAGGTTAATTCAAGAGAGATCAAACGACGCGACGAGGATCTCGAGCGCGCCGCGATCACGCTTACCGAAGGCGGCGGCGGCGCGCTTTATCTGGTTTGCAGCAAGCTCAAGAAACGCGGCATCGAAGCCAAGATCGCCCAAGCGTTTGACGAAATCTTGCGCGACGAAGTCGGCCACAAAGACAGCGGCGGGCGCGCCCTCGGCGGCCAGATCGAGAACGACGCCGATTGCCAACGCGCCGCGGAAATAATTTCCGCCGTCTGCGGCCAGCGGCTGCGCATGCGCAACGAGCAGTTCGACTTTCCCTTGAGCAAGATTCGGTTGGCGGAGTTGAACCAGCGCGCCCTGGCGGCGCTCCACAGCAGAAAATGACCGCCGTCATTCTCACCCTACTGCTGCAATTCTACCTCGCCGGTCACGCGCTGGCCGCCGACCTGCCGCCGCTCAAGACCACCATCAGCGATTTCGCCGGCATGTTTCCGCCGGCCAGTCTCGAAGACCTCGAACATCGGCTGCACCGTTTCGCCACCGAGACCGCCACCCATGTGGCGATCTTGACGGTCAAGAAACTCGACGGCGTCAAGATCGACGCCCTGGCGCAGGAGGCTTTCAACCGTTTACCGTTGAGCGACAGTGAGCGCCAGAAAACCGTGCTCTTGGTCGTCGCCCGGGCCGAGCGCGATCTCGCCATTCATGCCGGCGCGCCGCTGCGCCACCTGCTGCCGCAACCCATGACCAACGACAAATTGCGCGAGCAGATTATCGTCTACATCAACGGCCTGCGCTCCGACCTCGGCATTCATGGCGCGGTGCATTATCTGTTCCGCGTGCTCCGCGGCGACGCCCGCGTCGGCGTTCAGGACGCCGACGGGAAACTCGAAGAGATGTCCCTGCGCGGCCGCGGCGCCGGCGCAATCTTCGCGCTTTGCCTCGGACCTTTCTTAGCTTTCTTCGTCGGCGGTCTGTGGGGCGTCTATGCGACTCAGTACGGTGTGCAACGTTGGCCGCGCCTAGCCATGGGCGCGATCTTCGGCGGCGGCATGGCCAAGGCGGTGGTCACCGCCACGGGGTTTCTCGGCAGCGCCAGCGATTCGCTGTGGTACTTCATCATGGCGGCGGCGATCGTCTTGGGCGTGTTCGGCAGCTGCACGGAATTCTGGATGTCGGGCGATTGGCGCGGCATCCCGCGCGAAAAAGGTCCCCGGCGCAAACCCGAAGACAACATGGGGATGTGAGCGCGGCTTTTTCGCGCCGTCCCTTGAAAGCCAATCCGTCTCAGCTTAAATCTAGAACTCCGCAGATTGAATTTGTTGTAAAACCCCTTCAGGAGTTTTTCCATGTCTGACGCAAGCACCGCAACCGAACGACCGATTCCCTGGCTCATTGGCGTCGCCGCGCTACTCTGGCTGACGTTCAACTGCACCCGCGGCCATGAACTGCCCCGATCGCCAAGTCCGCACCGGCGCCGCAAGCCGCGCCGGCGCCAGCCGCCGAACCCGCGCCTGCGGTGGCGATTCCGCCGGCGGCAAAAACGATCTGCCCGCTGATGCCGGCGACACATTGAAGTCGGTGTTGGAATATCTCAAAGCCAACGCCGCCAGCAAAGCGACGATCTCGGGCTTCCATGATCCCAGCGGCGACAAAGCGCAGAACGAAGAGCTGGCGAAGAACCGCGCCAAAGCGGTGCGCGAAGCGCTCAAAGCCGCCGGCATCGAAGATGATCGTATCGTCATGCAAAAACCCCAGGAGACCACCGGCAGCGGCGACCCCGCCGAAGCGCGCCGCGTCGAGGTCGGCATCCAGCCGTGACAAAAGTAGCAACCTTGGTTGAATGCGCGACGATACGGTCGGTGAAGTATTTCTTTGGCGCGAGTATTAACGAGTATTAAATTGACGAGTATTAAATTGACTCCCTAGCAGCCCGTGGTGAAAGTCGAGAATAAAGTGGGTGATCCGTGGTGATGAAGATCGACACTAACGACATAACGTACTAAAGTTTTCTGCATGGCGATGGGAAAACGAAGACACGAAGAGCAGCGAGGGATGTGGGTTGCGGTGAG
>CAMDBU010000201.1 GCA_945889495.1 Syntrophobacter sp. SbD2
GACGCACACACTTGGCCTATACCGAACGCCAGCTAAGAAGCAGGGGTTCCGCTACGGTCCGATTTCTACCTTGGAGGCTGCTACCAACAAACCGACCTGACATTTTCGCCTTGCCGTTAACATGACAGATTGACGTTGCTACGACAGCCTAAATTTGCGGAAAATTTGGCCCCCTAAAGCCCCGGCCAACGGTTGCAGGATCGGGCGGTTTCGTATTAATGAGTGCTATCTCAAGACGATTTTATGGAGGAGGAATAGCAGATGTATCAAACCAATCAGTACGAAGGCATGATCGCCGAAACCGTTACCCTGCAAGGTCACAAAGGCGAAACCATCAACGCTTACATGGCCCGCCCGCTGGGCGCTGGCCCGTTTCCCGGTATGGTGCTGATCCACCATGCGCCGGGCTGGGATGAATGGTACCGCGAATGCACCCGCCGCTTCGCCCACCATGGCTATGCGACGATCTCGCCCAACCTGTATTTCCGTGACGGCCATGGCACCGCCGAAGATGTCGGCGCCAAGGTGCGCGCCGCCGGCGGCATTCCTGACGAGCAGGTCATCGGCGATCTCGAAGGCGCCAACAAACTATTACGCTCCATGCCCTACTTGAATGGCAAGGTCGGCGTCTTCGGCACCTGCTCCGGCGGCCGCCATGGCTTTCTCACCGCCTGCCGGACCAAGAGCGTCGACGCGCTAGTGGAATGCTGGGGCGGTGGCGTGGTCATGAAAACCGAAGAGTTGAACCCGAAAAAGCCGGTGGCGCCCATCGACTACACCAAGGATCTCCCCTGCCCGATGATCGGCATCTTCGGCAACGACGACAAGTCGCCATCGCCGGAACAGGTCAACGCCCATGAAGCGGAGCTTAAAAAGTGCGGCAAGAATTATGAATTCCACCGCTACGACGGCGCTGGCCATGGCTTTTTCTATTACGACCGGCCGGCCTACCGGCAGGAACAGGCGGTGGACGGCTGGAAAAAAGTCATGGCCTTCTGCGAGAAACATTTAAAATAGCCAGCGGAGGATCGAACCATGTGTACCAGCATTACCCATCAAGCGAAGATCTACGGCCGCGGCAAACAGGGCGAAGAGTGGATTGAGTTGAAGGAAGCCAACGTCTCCTACGACCATCCCTACGGCATGCCCTTGGAGCACGCCCTCAACATCGACTTCGTCGACGAGTCCAAAGGCCCCGGCGCGCGCGTAGCGGTGGAGTTGAGCGTCGACGCGGCTCGCCAGCTAGTCAAAACCATCGAAGCGGTGCTCGCCCAAGCCGAGCATCAAGGCGTCTTGGAGGACAAACACCAAGCCGCTGTCGGTTAGTTCAGATTAATGATGAGGCGGCGAAGCACATGAGCTTCGCCGCCTCGACGACCCTTCGCAATCGGCACTCACTCGCGCTATAGCTGTCGGTAACTTTTCAGATTCACCGAATCCGTTCCATTGGCTAATTCAGAAGATATAACCGCCAGCGCCGAGGCCGCGCCGACGCGCCCCTGGGCGTCCTTGGCGATCCGCGATTACCGCTTGATGTGGATCGCCAGCGTGTGCAACGCCGTGGCGATCCAGGTGCGCAACGTCGCCGGGCTCTATCAAGTCTACGAGATCTCCGGCTCGGCATTACAGCTCGGACTCACCGGGTTTTTCCAAGCCTTTCCCTTCGTCATCTTCGGCCTGTTCGCCGGCGCGGTGGCCGACGCCTTCGACCGCAAAAAACTTCTGGTCGTCACCGTGGCGATCCAGTTGATCCCGAGCCTGCTGCTGGGATTTCTCACCCTGACCGGGACGATCGAGGTCTGGCACATTTTCACATTGGGATTCATGGGCGCGCTGGTGGAGGTGTTTAACTGGCCGGCGCGCTCGGCATTGATCCCGCGTCTGGTGCCGCCCTCCTACATGATGAACGCGGTGACGCTCAATACGATCATCATTCAGACCAGCTTTCTCTTAGGTCCGGCGCTCGGCGGCGTGCTGATCGATCACAGCGGCCTGGTGTTCACTTACTTTTTGACCATTGCCATGTTCATCCCGTCGGGTATCGCTATTTATTCCATGCGCACCTCCGGCGTCCCCGAAGGCGAGCGGCGCAAGGTAAATCTGAAGAGCATCTTCGAAGGCATCGAGTTCATCTGGATACAAAGAATTATTCTGTCACTGTTCCTGCTCGACTTCGGCGTTACGCTGGTGGGATTTTACAAACCGATCTTGCCGATCTTCGCCGCCGATGTCTTCAAGATGGGCGCTTCGGGATTGGGCATCCTCTACGGCGCGCCGTCCTTGGGCGCGATCATCGGTTCGGTGGTGTTGCTGATGATCGGCAACGTCAAGAGAATGGGCGTCTTGGTGGTCGTCGCCGCCATCGTTTTCGCCGGCAGCTTGACGCTCTTGGGAATATCCAACTCGTTTTGGCTAGCGGTGGGCGCGACCTTGATCCTGGGTTTCACCGACTCGGTGAGCGTCGCCATCCGCCGCACCGTGGTGCAAATGCTCGCGCCGGATGGAATGTTAGGGCGCGCGTCGAGCCTGATCACGGCATTCGCCCAAGCGACTAATGGATTAGGCGCCGTCCTCGCCGGCTTCGCCGCCCAACAAGTCGGCGCTCCCAACGCGCTCCTTCTCGGCAGCGCGCTCTGCTTCGTCATGATCCTGGCGATCTGCCTCGCCATCCCGCAGCTCTGGCGCTACCGGTCGTAAGAGAGGATTGGCCGCAAAGAACGCAAAGTTCGCAAAAATCGGACGACGAATTTTTCTTATTTTGTGTCCTTTGCGTTCTTTGCGGCCAATCCTCCGAATCCGAAATAAAAAACCCGCCGGGCACATGCGCGCCCCGGCGGGTTTTTACTGCTGCTAACAACTATTTTAGCGGACTTTGACCCGTAATTTTTTCAGCTTTTCGCCGGTCTCGAAGTGGCGGCCTTCGACGGCCAGCTGGGCTTCCTTGTCGAGCTCGTCGCTCCACTGGCCGAGCGAATAACCGAACCACGGCGCCTGCGGGCGCAGCTTGGGTAGCTCCAGCTCTTCCCATATTTTGCGCGCGTTCTCCATGAACTCGCGTTTGGGCAACGACACCGGCGGGAACGGCTCTTTCAAAATCGCGTTGCACAGCATCGCCGACTCGTCGGCCGGCAGATGATACGACACCACATCGGTGCCGCGGGTTTCATGCTCGAAATCGAACGGCGGAGCATGGCCCTTTTCCATGCCGGGGACGATGTGGACATCCTTGTGCGGCTTCATGCGGTAGCACATCGCCCAGAAGACCGCCGCTTCGTTGGACGGGTCGATGTCTTCGTCCACCGCGACGACGATCTTGCCGACGCCAGGATGAAACGAACACGCGGCATGCAGCGCGCGCCACACCTCGGCTTCGTTGGGCTTTTTCATCTGAATGATGACCAATTTATAAGTATTGGTCAGCGGCTCATGCATCTCAACGCGCACGACCGAGGTAATCCGGCACTCGTCGCGCAGATGCACCAGCATCAAACGGTCGTAGCCGATCTTACGGATGACCGACGACTCGCTGGGCGTCAGCTGGCTCAACCATGAAGTGTAAATGGCGTCCTTGCGATAGGTGATCGCCGTCACGTCCATGAACGGATTCAGCTGACGCGGATGCATGTAGCCGTGCGACTCGCCGAAGGGTCCCTCGGGCTCGATGAATTCCGTGTTCAACATTCCTTCGATAACGATCTCGGCGTCCGCCGGCACCATGATGTTGTTGGTCTTGCATTTGACCATCGGGATCGGCTCGCCGGCCAGACCGCCGGCGACGCCCATCTCGTCAACGCCGTAGGGAATCTTTTGCACCGAAACGTAGGAAACAATCGGCGGCGCGCCGATCACCAGTGCGGCGGGTAGATGCACGCCCTTCTGCACCGCCTTCTGCCAGTGCAGATAAATATCTTGGCCTAACCCGGAGGGAAACACGCCGACGCGCTTGCCGGCTTTGATCTCGCCGCGGTAGTTGCCGATATTTTGGATGCCGGTGTCTAAGTCGGCGGTGATCCAGTGCGAGCAGGTAGTGTACGGCCCGTTGTCGAATCCCGGCGTCGAGATCGGCACCGGAAAACGGTCGAGACCGCAGCCCTCTTTGTCGAGCTCGGCGCCTTCGATGACCACCTCCTGGCACTTGGCGTTGGTCACCGTGACCGGATTGATCGGCTCGGCCAGAGCCTTCTTCCACATGGCGTCCATCGCTTCGGCGCTGTCGCAGCCCATGCCGAGATAGTAAATCTCCGGCTTGCCGGCCAAAGCGCCGACGACGACAGGCATGTCATACTTGCGCCCCTTGGCATCGGTGACGTTCTCAAAGAGCCAGGCGCGGCGGTCTTCTTCCTGCAAGCCACGGTACTGCCAGCGCACCAACGGATGGAGCTCCGTGTCCTTGTTGATCAAGCGCGTGATGCGCCGGAGCAAGCCATGCTCTTCGAGATTTTTCAGATGCTGATGTAAATCGAAATACGGCATTCGGTAAATCTCCCCTCTTCTAAACAAACAATCTGATTTGAATATCTGATCGATCCGAGTAGGTCAATAAGCCGGGGGAAGTGAGGAGTGAATAGTAAGGAGTCAGGAGTTTCCGGAAAATCCGATCTCCTTACTCCTTACTATTATTGCTTACCGTACTTACTAGCCAGCTGCGAAAAGAACCCCTCGCGTTCGAGATCGGCGAGAATCGACTTGTCGATAAAGTCGGCGACTTTCCTGCCGCGGAACTCGGGCACGGTGGGGGTGAGATTTTCGATATCGGCTTGGATCGCGTCCTCCATCGGAAACGGCCGCGCCGGCAGATAGTCGACGACATAGTTTTTGTGCAGCGCTTCGAGGCGGCGCGAGTCGGTTTCGCGCATATGTTTGCGAAAGCTCGCCAGCGCGGCGTTTTTGTTCGCCTTGCCGTACCAGATCCCTTCCACGTAGGCCATCATGAAGGCACGCGCCCGCTGGCGCTGGTTTTTCAGAAAATCGCGTTTGGCCGACAAGTCGCTGGCGCTGGTGACGATGCCCAACTCTTTCAAGTCCGCCAGGATTGACAACTTCCAGCCCTTGATCTCAGCTTCATAAAGATTGTCCGGACTGACCAGCGTCGCATCCATCTTGCCTTGCAGCATCACCATGATGCGCTTGTTCGATTCGGCCAAACCGGTGGCAAGAATGTTTACGTCCTTGCCCGGCGTGAAGCCGAGTTTCTGCAACGCCCGCTTGGTGGCGAACTCGATGGTCGTTCCCGGCCGGCTGATGCCGACGGTCTTGCCGCGCAACTGTTCGATCGTCGTAATCGATGGATGGGCCGCCAACTTCCACGCCGACGGCCCGAAGGTGCCGACGATGGCGAAGGGCAATCCCTTCGCCGCCGAAACCATGGTGGTCGATCCGGGCGCGCCGAGAATCTCCACATCCCCGCTCGCCAACGCCCCGATCGCCGCGTTACCGGCGGCGATGACGACCAGATTGACATGCAAGCCGTTCTTCTCGAACAACCCCGCATCTTTAGCAATCCACAACGGAATCCGGCTGCCGGTGACCGAGGCATAGGAGACGTTGAGGGTGTCGAGTTGTTGGGCGAAAGCAGAACCGCAAAGCATTACAAGCAGCGCCCAAACAGATACGCAGGCAGCCGCACCAATCCGCACCGTGCCAGTTTCACGCTTGCTATCCGCACACCGATCCGTCATTCCCGCGCAGGCGGGAATCCAGGCCCTCAGACAATTTCGTCGTACAAATCGCGCCATTGTGGATTACTTTCCTCAATCAAACGAATCTTCCAAGCCCTACGCCACTTTTTGATCTGCCGTTCACGGAGAATAGCGGTCTCCGCGTGCTCGTGCGGTTCGAAGTAGACGAGCAGATCGACATTATACTTAGCGGTGAAGCCCTCAACTACTTTGTTCTTGTGCTGCCAGGACCTTCCGGGCAAGTCGGAAGTCACGCCGACATACAAGGTGCCATTTCTTTGGCTCGCGGTGATATAGACAAAGAACCGCTTTGCCATCTTCGAAAAACCTGGATTCCCGCCTGCGCGGGAATGACGGACGGGATGGAAAGCCCCGCGTTCAACCTTTACACGCCTTCCCCCGCGACAAAATATTTATAAATAATATCGCTGCGGGTCTCCTGATTCTCCCAGCGGAAGCGCGCCGCGGCCAACGCTTTTTGCTGCTGCTCGGCGGTGAGGCAATATTTTTTCAAAATCGATTCGTTGATATTGCCGTGATCGTCGTTGGCGTCGCTGTGGACGTTGAAAAACAGCAGCGCGTCTTTCGGCAATCCATAGTGGCGCGTCCAAGCCTCGCCTTCGCCCAGCAAGCCTTCTTCTTTATGCTCCGCCTTGGGCGTGTAGTGCTTCCACATGCGTCCCTCGGTGGCGTAGGTGGCGGCCACGCCTTCGAGCCAAGTCTGATGCTTGGCGAAGTTGAACACCGCGTCGACGGTGTAGCGGTACACCGGCAGGACTTCGTCGAAACTCTGCATCACCCCACGCGAGATGCCCAACGCATCGGCGATCTTGAGCCACATGTCATAATGCGGCCCCAACTTGCCGCCGGCGACGTCCTGGCCTTCCTCGTCGATATACTTACGCAGCAACTGGCGGCGCGCGTCGGAGATCGGACAGTTGGCGATCACCTGGGCGTCCTTGCGATTGATGTTGGCGAGAAAGTAGTAACGGTTCTTGACGTACTCTATGAGCGCCTGGCGCGACACCTTGCCTTGGCTGAGCGCGATGCGCCAAGGATGGGGCTGCTTGATTTTGCCGGCCGCGACATATTGGCGCCGCTCCTGCCAAATCGCCGCGATGAAATCGTCCGGCGCCAGAGCACCGCTTATCGGATTCGCTGTCATATTCGCTCTCCTATTTTTGTTTAAAGCTCCCTAGCAGCCCGTGGTAAAAGTCCGAATTTTACAAAACGCACGGGGGCAGTGCGAAGCGGCGACTTTGGATCGCAAATAGTCCCAGAGCGAGGCCTCGGCAGCAAATAGCGGTTGCTCGGTCGCGCCGTAGCACCCACAGCGTAAAAT
>CAMDBU010000202.1 GCA_945889495.1 Syntrophobacter sp. SbD2
GCGGCTTCCACCATCGTCAGCTCATTACGTAACGATCGTTGTATGATGTCTAGTCGTTTCTCGTCTCTCATCGTCAGGGTTCTCATCCTTCCACCCTGACATATTCACGTTGCCGTTAGACCCTGACAGATTCACTTTGCTACAACAAACCGGCGAATATTCCTTGACAAAATCGATCGTCACCGAATATATAAACCGAAGATTCAACTCGGTTTGTTCAATCCACATAGATCAAACCAAAAGACAAAAAGAGGAGGCAGACGATGCATGAGTTTACATTATTTTTCTTGAGGTGGGTGCATTTCTTGGCGGGCGTTACCTGGATCGGGATTCTCTACTATTTCAATTTCGTCCAGACGCCGTTCTTCGCCGAGACCGATCCGGCGGTGCGCACCGGCGCGATTCAGAAACTATTACCGCGGGCGCTGTGGTGGTTCCGTTGGGGCGCCATGATCACTTTCCTGGCCGGCATTTTGATCTACATCATGCGCTTGGGCGAGATGGGCGGCAGTCTGTTCTTCTCATCGCCCTACGGCGTGACCATTACCGTCGGCGGTTTGATGGGCATCATCATGTTTCTCAACGTCTGGTTGGTGATTTGGCCCAACCAGCAGATCGTCATGGCATCGACCAATCAAGTGGCGTCGGGCGGTCAAGCGTTGCCGACGGCGGCGGGTGCCGGTCGGCGCGCCGGTCTGACCTCCAGAACCAATTTGGTGTTTTCCATTCCCATGCTGTTTTTCATGGGCGCGGCGAGCCATTACGGCGCCATGGTGCACCAGGGCGATAAGGGCTTTTACTGGTTCCTGGTGATCGTGATTTTGGCGGCGGTGGAATGCAACGCGCTGATCGGTACCCAGGGTCCGACCAAGAAGCCGTTGGATTCGGTCAATGGCGCGCTCTGGTGCGGCTTCCTATTGACCGCGATTTTGTTCCTGTTGACGCTAGCGTTGACCTAAGCGTTCACGCTATTTAGCCAGATAAGCGGCCAAGTAAGGTAGCTCCTCTTTCAGAAATGGAAACTGGGGCATGACCTTAGTTGGCCGCTTTGGTTTGTAGTTGGGCGGATAGTTGGTCGACAGCACGCGGGCTTCGAGCAATTCTTTCGAAGATCCGGCGATTGCCGGGCCGATGGAACCATCCTTGGCCGGGTCGTTGTTATGGCAGGCGATGCAATTTGCCAGATAAACCCCTCGACCCCGTTCCCAATCCGGGCTTTTCGCCGAACTCTGATCGTTTTCTTTGGAACAGCTGGTTAGCGCCGTCGCTAACAGGAATGTGGCGGCAAGCTGGCCGATGCGCGTCATGCAAGGCTCCGATCAACGCACGGATTCACCGCACCATCGTTATTCTCACGGGGCCGCAGCGCGTGAAGCGAGTTCGCCTGGGCCATGATCCGGCCCAACTAACACTGCATTTTTGGCGGGGAGAAACGCGGCAAACGTTAGAGAATCGCTGCGTTGTATGTTAATAAAATGTTGGTGCGAAAGGGGGGAATCGAACCCCCACGGCTGTTACCCCACAGGATTCTGAGTCCTGCGCGTCTACCAATTCCGCCACTTTCGCGCAATTGCTCGATACCGACGAGACCGTATGTTTCTAACTTGGGGTGTTGAGCTTGTCAAGTTTGGCGAGTGTAATTGGCGCTTATGAGTCGATTATTAGTCATCGAAGCCGATCCAATGTTGCGTTACGGCCTGGCCGCGGCGTTGACGCCGGAACATTTGATCTATTTTGCCGCGTCGCCAGCCGAAGCGCCGGATCTGAAAGACATCGACGCGGTGATTGTCGACGCCGCCATGCTGCGCCAGGCCGGAGCGTCGGTGGATGTCAATGCGGTCGAGGGATGGCAGCTGCCGACGGTGTGGGTCGACGACAGTGACGCCGCAGCCGCATCCAAGCGGCGCCAATGGGTGATGCTGAGCTTGCCGTTGGTGCGCGAGCAGTTGCTCAAAGCGCTGTTCGAATGCCTCAATCCGCCCGGTGTTGCGGCGCCGGCGGCAAAAAGGTCGGAATCTGCCGCCGCACCCAAGCCACGGGCAAAGAAAGCCCAACCGGCAGAAGCGCCACCGGCGCCCGACGCCAATGTGATCGAATTAATTGACCTGGTCGAAGTGGCCGACGACGAGCCGGACAACGGCTGAAATTTGAGTAAGATAAAATGCAACTTGCGAAAACTTATTCTCATACCGACATCGAGTCCAAGTGGTACCGCCATTGGGTGGACGAGAAGTTGTTCGCGCCCAAGGGCGGCGCGGGGCAGAGCTATTCCATCGTTATTCCGCCGCCCAACGTCACCGGTTCGCTGCACATGGGCCACGCGCTCAATAACACGCTGCAAGATATTCTTTGCCGCTACAAACGGATGGACGGCTTTCGCGTGCTCTGGGTGCCGGGCACCGACCATGCCGGCATCGCCACGCAAAACGTCGTCGAGCGCCAGCTGGCCCAGCGCGGCACCAGCCGGGCCGAGCTCGGCCGGGAGAAATTTATCGAGCGGGTCTGGGCGTGGAAAGAGGAAGCCGGCAGCGCGATCTTGCACCAGCTGCGCGCCCTGGGCGTCTCCTGCGACTGGAGCCATGAGCGTTTCACCATGGACGAGGGGCTGTCCCTGGCGGTGCGCGAGGCCTTCGTCAAGCTGTGGGAAGATGGTTTACTCTACCGCGCCCAGCGGCTGATCAATTGGTGTCCGCGCTGCAAGACCGCGCTCGCCGATATCGAAGTGGTGCATGAAGAGGCGGACGGCAGTCTGTGGCATATTCGCTATCCGCTGGCGGACGATTCCGGTGAAGCTCTGATCGTCGCCACCACCAGGCCGGAGACCATGCTCGGCGACACCGCGGTGGCGGTGCATCCGGAAGACGAGCGCTATAAACATTTGGTTGGTAAAAACATCCGCTTGCCGATCACCGGCCGGATCGTGCCGCTGATCGCCGATAGCTACGTCGACCGCGAGTTCGGCACCGGCGCGTTGAAGATCACCCCCGGCCATGACTTCAACGATTTTGACATCGGCGAGCGCTATAAGCTCGACCGCATTAGCATCTTCGACGCCGATGCTCGGGTCGACGGCGCGGCGTTTTCCGGCCGCGGTGAAACCGGCGAGTGGATCGCGCGCTATCACGGCAAGGATCGTTTCGAGGCGCGCAAGTTGGTGGTGAAAGACTTGGCCGATAACGGATTTCTAGCCAAGACCGAAGCGCATAAACTTTCCGTCGGCCACTGCTACCGCTGCCAGACGATCATCGAGCCCTATCTAACGCCGCAATGGTTTGTCGACATCAAGCCGCTGGCCGAGCCGGCCTTGGCGGCGGTGCGCGACGGCCGCATCAAGATCGTCCCCGAGGGTTGGTGCAATTCGTACTACGCCTGGATGGAGAACATCAAAGACTGGTGCATCTCGCGGCAGATCTGGTGGGGCCACCAGATTCCGGCCTGGTACTGCAAGCGCTGCGAGGCGGCGAACCTGATGCAGAACGCCGACGGCGATTATCTGTTTTCGAAAGACGCCAAGCCGATTGTCGCGCGCACGCAGCCAACCGCTTGTCCGACCTGCGGCGGCAAGGAGTTGATCCAGGATCCCGATGTGCTCGATACCTGGTTTTCCTCCGGCCTCTGGCCGTTCTCGACTTTGGGTTGGCCGGAGCGGACTGAGGACTTGAAAAAATTCTATCCGACCTCGGCGCTGGTCACCGGCTTCGATATTTTATTTTTCTGGGTCGCGCGCATGATCATGATGGGGCTCAAGTTCATGGGCGATGTACCGTTTCGCGATGTTTATATTCACGCTCTCGTTCGCGACGAGCAGGGGCAAAAGATGTCCAAGTCGAAGGGCAACGTCATCGATCCCTTGGTGATCATGGACAAGTACGGCACCGACGCCTTCCGCTTCACGCTGACGGCGATGGCCGCCATGGGGCGCGACATCAAGCTCGCCGAGGACCGTATCGGCGGCTACCAGAGCTTCGTCAATAAGTTATGGAACGCGGCGCGCTTCGTGCAGATGAACGCGCCGGAGGCGGCCGCTGCGAGCGCGTCGCGATTGGACCGAGACGATCTGGCGCTGGCCGACCGCTGGATTCGCTCGCGCTTGGCCACGGCGATTAGCGAAGCGCGCGAAGCCATCGATAGCTATCGCTATAACGACTACGCCAACGGCCTTTATCAGTTTATCTGGCATGAGTTCTGCGACTGGTACATCGAGATGAGCAAGCTGGCGCTGAACGGCGCCATCGGCAACGATCCCGACGGCGCGCGCCGCCGCTTGGCCGAGCTGTTGGATCAGATTTTGTTACTTCTCCATCCGATCATGCCGTTTGTCACCGAAGAGATTTGGCAGGTGATGGGCAATGGCCGGGCGAGCATCATGATCCAGCAGTATCCGCAGCTTCGACCGCAATGGCTCGATAGCGAAGCGGAAAAGCACATGGAGTTTCTCATGGGCGTGGTGCGGGCGATTCGCAACCTACGCACCGAGCTCAACTGTCCGCCGGGCAAGGAAGTCAAAGCGATCTTTTGCGGCGCGGCGGTTGACCTTGATTTTCTCCGCGCGCAACAACCTTATCTTCGTTCGCTGGCGCGGGTCGGCAGCGCCGAGTATCTTGGCGCCGGCGCGGGGCCCAAGGGTGCCGCCACCGCGGTGGTCGGCGCCATGGAAATTTATTTGCCGCTGGATGATCTTATCAATCTTGGCGAAGAGCGCGCGCGTCTAACCAAAGAAGTGGCCAAGATGGAAGATGAGATCGCCCGGGTGCAAAAAAAATTATCCAACAATGATTTCGTCGCCAAAGCAAAACCGGACGTTATTCAAAAGGAACGGGACAAGGCAGCGCAGTTCGATGAGAAGCTGCGCACGTTGCAGTCGAGCTTGGCTAAGATCGAAGATCTCCAGGCCGGAAGGAATTAATTTTATGGATATCCATGTCAGCCCTCAGATTGAACGCTTGATCCGCGACGCTCTCGACGAAGATATCGGCGCCGGCGATCTCGCCACTATGGCGACGATCTCGGCGGAGGCACGCGGCAAGGGGTTGTTTCGCGCTAAGAAGGACGGCGTGGCGGCGGGCTTGGTGCTGCTCGACCGGATCTTTTATTTTATCGATCATAGAGTTGAGGTGCGCTTGTTAGTCAAGGACGGCACCGCGGTGAAGTCCGGCACGGTGGTCGCCGAAGTCGTCGGCCCGGTGCGCGCGCTGTTGTTGGGCGAGCGCACGGCACTGAATTTCTTGCAGCAACTTTCCGGCACGGCGACCTTGACGAGTAAGCTAGTCGAAGCGGTTAAAGACTTCCCGTGCAAAGTACTCGACACGCGCAAGACCACACCGGGCCTGCGCACCTTGCAGAAATACGCCGTGCGCATGGGCGGCGGCACCAATCACCGCATCGGCCTCTACGACGCCGCCTTGGTCAAGGACAACCATATCGAAGCGACGGGATCGATCGCCGAAGCGGTCAAAGCCGTGCGTCGCCACGCGCCGTTCATGGCCAAAGTCGAAGTCGAAGCGAGCAACATGAAACAAGTCCAGGAAGCCATCGACGCCGGCGCCGACGTCATCATGCTCGACAACATGACCTTGGCGCAGATGGCCGAAGCGGTAAAATTTATCAACAAACGCGCCGGCGTCGAAGCCTCCGGCGGCATTACCCTCGACTCCATCCGCCAAGTCGCCGAGACCGGAGTCGATTTTATTTCCTCCGGCGCGCTGACGCATTCGGCGCCGGTGGTGGATTTCAATATGAAGATTACGATGAATGTGTGAGGATTATCGACTTAAAGATTAGGGAGTATAAGCAAGTAAGCGAAGCCGGGTACCGCGTCTGCTTCGTGTGGTTTTAAACCGGTGCGGGCGACGTCCACCTCGATAGTAGTTTGCTGGAGGGTCAATGAAAACCACAGTCATGCTCAAGGATGAACTCGTTAAACAAGCCAAAGAGCTCTCGGGTGAAAGCAACCTAAGCGGGCTTTTGAACGCATGCTTGGCCGATTGGGTTGCCCGCCATAGCCAGAAAGAAATCGACAGCCGGCTTGAACGCGAGTACCGCGCCGGCAAGGCCGAGTCGCAGCGCATGAGCCGGCAATTTGCCTCGGTAGACGAGGAGGGGTGGCCATCGTGGTGAGAGGCTCTGTCGTCTGGGTCGCCCTCGACCCGGCTCAAGGAGCGGAGATACCAAAGACTCGTCCCTGCGTGGTTGTTTCCCGCGATATCGCCAATGAGATATCGCGAACGGTAACGGTTGTGCCTCTTTCCTCGGTACAGGGAAGAGCCACCGAACGATTGGTTCAACCGCTCCTGCGAGCCAGAGATAGCCATCTTCCGAAAGACTTCCGCGCTCTTTGCGATCAAGTGCGAACCATCGATAAAAGCCGCGTCCAGAGGACCGTAGGAATTTTAAGCAAAGAGACTATGGCCAGAATCGACCGCGGTTTGGTTCTACATTTGACGCTTGAGGGTTATCTAAAATTTTAGGATCATGATCGGTATTAACTAACTGCCTGGAGCCGACACCTTGTCCGAGTTGAAAACCACGCCGGGTCTGCGCACCTTGCAGAAATACGCCGTGCGCATGGGTGGTGGCACCAATCATCGCATCAGCTTGTATGACGCCGCGTTGGTCAAGAACAACCATATCGAAGCCACCGGCTCCATCGCCGAAGCGGTCAAAGCGGTGCGCCGTTCATGGCCAAAGTCGAAGTCGAAGCGAGCAACATGAAGCAAGTCCAGGAAGCCATCGATGCCGGCGCCGATGTCATCATGCTGTCGTAGCAACGTCAATCTGTCATGTTAACGGCAAGGCGAAAATGTCAGGTCGGTTTGTTGGTAGCAGCCTCCAAGGTAGAAATCGGACCGTAGCGGAACCCCTGCTTCTTAGCTGGCGTTCGGTATAGGCCAAGTGTGTGCGTC
>CAMDBU010000203.1 GCA_945889495.1 Syntrophobacter sp. SbD2
GCGGCTTCCACCATCGTCAGCTCATTACGTAACGATCGTTGTATGATGTCTAGTCGTTTCTCGTCTCTCATCGTCAGGGTTCTCATCCTTCCACCCTGACATATTCACGTTGCCGTTAGACCCTGACAGATTCACTTTGCTACAACACACAAAGTATTTTAGGGAATTTAAACGATATCTCGGAAAACCCAAACAATCGCGGGGAGACTTAACAAAAAGCCAGACGGCTCTAACAACAATCCTCGCTATTTCAATAGGTTACCAGAGTGACTCCAACAATCTATTGTAGAATTAGCGGACTTGGTTGTTGGTCTTTAGGGAATTGGGTTGGGGGGGTTGGATACGAGAACGGCGAAACAGGCCGCCAGCCACTGTTGAGAGCGAGGCTGCGGTTCCGAAGTTGAGGCTGTGACCCGGAGTCCAGTTTTTGGCTGATTCGCGTGACTGCAACTAGTGCGATCAATATTCGTATATTTCTTATCGACGCGCCGGTGGCGAATTGCTTGCGCCCCGTTCCACCTTCGCCCAAGTATCCCGCAGGGTTACCGAGCGGTTAAAAACCTTTCGTTCACCCTGGCTATCGGCATCGACACAGAAATAGCCCAGCCGTTCGAACTGATAACGGTCACCGGCCTTGGCGCTGGCTAGGCATGGTTCTACATGGCAAGTGGTGAGCCGCTCCAAAGATCTTGGATTCATGTTCGCGAGCCAATCGGCGCCTTCGGGCACGTCGTCGGGGTCTTCAGCGGCGAACAAATGATCGTAGAGCCGGACCTCCGCCGCCAGGGCATGGGCGGCAGAGACCCAATGGATGGTCGCTTTGACTTTGCGCTTACTCTGGGACGACCCGCTCTTGGTTTCCGGGTCGAAGGTGCAGCGCACCTCAATCACCTCGCCAGTGGTCGGGTCTTTCACCACTTCGGTGCATTTGATGATGTAGGCGTAACGGAGCCGGACTTCGTTGCCGGGCGAGAGGCGGAAAAAGCCTTTTGGCGGCTCCTCGCGAAAGTCGTCTTGCTCGATGTAAAGCTCCCGTGAGAATGGCACCTTGCGCGTGCCGGCCGTGGGATCTTCGGGGTTGTTGACCGCCTCCAGCTCTTCCACTTGGCCCGCGGGATAATTTACTAACACGACTTTGATCGGCCGCAGCACCGCCATCACCCGCGGCGCGCGCTTATTTAAGTCTTCGCGCAGGCTATGTTCGAGCATGGCGATGTCGACGGTGCTGTTGCCTTTGGCGACGCCGATACGTTCGCAAAAATTGCGCAGCGCTTCCGGCGTGTAGCCGCGCCGGCGGATGCCAGCCAGGGTCGGCATGCGCGGATCGTCCCAGCCGGCCACATGTTTTTGCTGGACCATTTGCAAAAGCTTGCGCTTACTCAACACCGTATGGGTCAGATTGAGCCGGGCAAATTCGATTTGCTGCGGGTGATGCACGCCCAAGCGATCCAAGTACCAATCGTAAAGCGGCCGGTGGTCTTCGAACTCCAGCGTGCAGATCGAGTGGGTGATCCCCTCGAGGGAATCCGACTGGCCATGGGCAAAATCGTAGGTCGGATAGATACACCACTGATCGCCGGTGCGATGGTGGGTCGCGCGCACCACCCGGTACATGACCGGATCGCGCAGATTGATATTGGGCGACGCCATGTCGACCTTGGCGCGCAGGGTTCGGCTGCCGTCGGCAAACTCGCCCTTGCGCATGCGCGCGAATAGATCGAGATTCTCCGCCACCGAGCGATCGCGAAACGGACTGTGCCGGCCCGGCTCGGTGAGAGTGCCGCGATATTGGCGCATCTCGTCGGCGCTCAGATCGCAAACAAACGCCACGCCAGCTTCGATGAGACGCACGGCGAACTGGTAGAGCTGCTCGAAATAATCCGAGGCGTAATACTCACCGTCCCAGGAAAAGCCCAGCCAGCGGACATCTTCCTTGATCGAGTCCACGTACTCGACGTTTTCCTTGCTCGGATTGGTATCGTCAAAGCGCAGATTGCACTTACCGCCGAACTCAGCGGCCAAGCCGAAGTTGAGGCAGATCGATTTGGCATGGCCGATATGCAGATAGCCGTTGGGTTCGGGCGGGAAACGGGTGTGCACCCGGCCGTGATTTTTGCCTTGCTTGAGATCGTCAACGACGATGTTGCGAATGAAATGAGATGGCGCGGACTCCGCCGCGACGCCGTCCTTGTTGCTGTTTGGCTCTGCCATGTTGACTATCCCAAGCTCCCCGTGTTGGCTCGGATACTAGCATATCCGAGCGCTTTTCATAACGCGCCGTTGACGCCTTTTGGCGCGCCTGTTAGCTTCGCTGGATGGCACAAGTGAGAACTCGTTTCGCTCCCAGTCCGACCGGCTACTTGCATATCGGTGGCGCGCGCACCGCGCTGTTTAATTTTCTTTTCGCCCGTCATCATGGCGGCAAGTTCGTTCTTCGTATTGAGGATACCGACCGCGAGCGCTCCACCCCGGAGGCGATCCAGGCGATTCTCGACGCCATGAAATGGCTCGAACTCGACTACGACGAAGGACCGTTTTATCAAACCGAGCGCTATCCGCTGTACAAGCAAAAGGTCCAAGAGCTCTTGGCTAAGGGCAAAGCTTATCCTTGCACCTGCACGGTCGCCGAGCTCGACGCCAAGCGCCAAGCGGCGATGAAGGAAAAGCGTAAACCTTCCTATGACGGCACCTGCCGACCGGCCGAAGGCGTGATCCCACCGCTGCCAGCGGACAAGCCCTACACCATCCGCTTCCGCACGCCGCGCGAAGGCACGACAGTGGTCAAAGATCTGATCAAAGGCGATGTCAGTTTCGAGAACCACGAACTCGACGATCTGATCATCGCCCGCACCGACGGCACGCCGACCTATAATTTTTGCGTCGTCGTCGACGACATCGACATGGCGATCAGCCATATCATCCGCGGCGACGACCATCTATCGAATACACCGCGGCAGATTCATTTTTACCAGGCCTTGGGCAGCCCCCTACCCCAGTTCGCCCATGTACCGCTGATCTTGGGCACCGACAAAGCGCGCCTGAGCAAGCGCCATGGCGCCACCTCGGTGACCGCCTACCGCGACATGGGTTACTTTCCCGAAGCGGTGGTGAATTATTTAGTCCGGCTGGCCTGGGCCCATGGCGATCAAGAAATTTTTTCCCGCCCGGAACTGATCGCCATGTTCGGCCTGGAAAATGTCGGCAAAGCGGCCGGGGTGTTCAATCCAGAAAAATTTCTCTGGGTCAATTTTCACTATCTGAAGACTAAACCGCTCGCCGAACTCGCCCAAGACATCGTTCCCTATCTTCAAGCCAAGGGCTACGCAGCACCGCAAGATCGCCAGTGGCTGGAAAAAATGATCGCAACTTTACGCGAGCGCGCCAAAACCATGGTCGAGCTGGTCGACATGGCGCGCTACTATCTCGACGAGCAAATTGTTTACGACGAAAAGGCCGCGGCCAAGTTCTTGACCGCCGGCGCCGCCGCCAGCATGACCGCCCTCGCCGGCAAATTATCGGCGCTGAGCGAATTTACTGAGTCGAACATCGAACAGGCCTTCGCCAGCACGCTGGCCGAGCATAGCTTGAAGATGGGCGAGCTCGCCCAGCCGGCGCGCGTCGCCCTCACCGGCTCGACGGTCAGCCCTGGCATCCATGATGTCATCGCCGTGCTCGGCAAGGAACGCAGCGTCGCCCGGCTCAAACTGGCGGTCGCGCGCGCCACCGCGTGACCTTGTAACTTGACTCTGTAATTCAATTCTTCTACTTTGAATTCGCTGCGAAATTGAGGAGTCGGCTAATTGGTAAGCCACCTGACTCTGAATCAGGCGATTGTAGGTTCAAGTCCTGCCTCCTCAGCCAAGGTCCCATCGTCTAGCGGTTAGGACACCGGCCTCTCACGTCGGGAACACGGGTTCGATTCCCGTTGGGACCACCACTCAATCCGCTTCATTATCCAAGCTCACAGCTGCGGTCGGCTTGATAATGGTTCGATGCAGCAAAGGGCGGCGGCGCGAAGTTCGATCAAGCGCCGCGAGATTTACTTCATGCTGCTCAACACCACATTCCGCGCCTTTCGCCACCGCGACTACTTGATCTACTGGTTGGGGCTGTTTCTTGGCCATACCGGCACGCTGGTTCAGACCACGGCGCAAACCTGGTTGATCTTTCAGCTCACCCACTCGACTTTTTATTTGGGGTTGGAAGGGCTCTGTCTCGGCCTGCCGCGGGTGTTGTTCTCCGCTTTCGGCGGCGCGGTGGTCGACCGCACCGACCGCAAGACGATTTTTGTCTTAACCCAGAGCGCGTTCGTGCTCATGGCGCTGTTTCTCGGTGTCATGCACCATTTCGAGCTGATTCAGGTCTGGCATCTTTTGATGGTCTCAGCTTGCACCGGTTTTTTGGTTTCTTTCGAGCAACCGGTGCGCCAGTCGATCTTGCATCACTTGGTGCCGCGCGAGGATTTGCCCAACGCCGTCACGCTTTATCAAATGGTTTTCAATGGCTCCATGCTATTCGGACCATCCATCGGCGGCTTGTTGATTCCGATCATCGACACCAAGGGCTGTTTCTTCCTCTCCACCATCGGCAATCTGCTCGTGCTGGTGACGATCTTTCTCATCCACATCTCCCCCACCGAAACGAAGGCGGAAAAAACCAGCATCACCCGCGACATGGTCGAAGGCCTCAAGCTGGCCTGGAATACACCGATATTTTTGGCGCTGCTGACGGTGCTCGCGGTGGTCAGTTTTTGCACCAAGCCCTATACCCAATTCATGCCGGTATTCGCCCAGACGATTTTGCATGTCGGCGCCCCCGGCCTCGGCATGTTGCTCATGGCGCCCGGCGCCGGCGCGATCTTGGGTGGGCTGACCCTCGCTTCGGTGCGCAATTTCCCCAAGCCGGCGCGATTGCTACTTGTCCTCGCCAGCGGCTTTGGCGTGTCGATCTCGCTGTTCGCCACCTCGCGGAGCTTTCCCCTGTCACTGGTATTTTTATTTATCGCCGGCGGGTTCCAGACAACTTTTCTATCGTCGGTGGCGACACTGCTGCAATTTCACACCAGCGAGCAAAACCGCGGCCGGATCATGTCGATGTTCGGCTTGATAAACCGCGGCCTGGGCCCCATGGGCAGCTTCCCCTTCGGCTTGATCGCAACTTGGATCGGCGCCCCTTGGACCGTGGCGATCTGCGGCATGTTAACGATCAGTCTAGTCGGCTATGTGGTGAATTATCGAACCGCCCTGCGTAATGCCAAAGCGGTCGGCGAAGCGTAATCTTGCAACGGAACGATCGCCAATCTCGGATTGTCTCCCGCCAAGGCGCAAAGGCGCAAAGGTTCGGAAAGTTAAAAATAAAGATGAGTTGGGCGGGGCCTTTGCGTGCTTGGCGAGCTTGGCGCGAGGAAAAGAATTCGGAGAAGGATTGTTTCGCGCAAAGCGCGCAAAGGTCGCCAAGTTCGGAAAACGAACGATTTGGGTTTTCGTCGTTGAGTTTTAATTATCTTTGCGACTTGGCGACTTGGCGGGAGACAGTTCCTGTTTTCGGATCTGTTTTCAGCTTGACGCTCTCTGCCGCCTGGCATAGAAGTCAGCGAATTCGATCTTTGAACGCGGACCAGCGTTCATATCAATTTGCCAAGGCGAATGGCATTCGTCGCCGAACTTGACCGTACCGAGGCGAAGAACTATCGTGAAAGCGATTGATGAAGAGCCAGCTGAACAGAGTAGGCACAGAGGAGCAGTGGAGAGGAGTTGTAACACGATGACGTATAGAGGCATTGCCAAAGGCAGAATGATTGAACTGGAAGAGGTCCTTCCGTATTCCGACGGTCAGGCAATCAGCGTCTCGATAGCCCCTCTCGACCTCCATTCCCAAACATCGACCGCGGCGGCGATCCGCAAGGCGATGCACGAGCCGCCGCACCTCAAGTGGATTGATGTCGACCAATTGGAGGAGGCCATTGTCCAAGGCAAACTGCCGGTACGACAGGGAAGTGTATTCGACGAATGAATGAAGGTGGCCGGTGATTTATCTACTGGACACCTCCATCTTCAGCGACCTTATGCGTGAGCATCCAAGAGTCGATGCTCGTTTGGCAAGCATTGCGCCGGCAGATCGGGTCGTAATCTGTTCGGTGGTTAAAGGTGAGATTCAGCACGGCATTCAGCGTCTTCCCCAAGGCGCGCGCCGCCAGGAATTAGCGTCCAAAGCCGCAAAACTTTTCCCCGTGATTTATTGTGAGGCAGTACCGGAATTAGCGGGCGACCTCTATGCAAACATCAAGTTGACACGTCAGCAGAAGGGACTCTCCCTAGATGAAAACGATCTTTGGATAGCGGCTACCGCCATGGCGCTAGGTGCGGTGCTAATCACACGCGACAGTGATTTTGCAAACATCGACGGTCTAACGGTTAGCGACTGGTCGATCTGAACAACGCGGCACGACGCCTTGATTTCGAAAATCCATCTTAGATTCCTCAAGCGCGCTTAACAATCTCTCCTGCCCAGATTGACTAAACCGCGTTTCCTCAACAGAGTCCTCCTCCCTCCTGACCCATACCCCTTACCCCATTGTCACTCCTTCCTTGACGCCGGGCATGCACCTGGCTTAGAAATCAGTTAAGCCCTAGCAGCCCGTGGTGAAAGTCGAGAATGAAGTGGGTAACCGAGGCGATGAGGATCGACAGGAAGAAGAGATCGTGTAGAGTTTATTGCATGGCGATGGGAAAACGAAAACACGAAGAGCAGAGAGGGATGTGGGTGGCGGTGA
>CAMDBU010000204.1 GCA_945889495.1 Syntrophobacter sp. SbD2
CTGTTCGAGCTTTTTGGGAGCCACGATGGGACGGTCCATGCTACAAAACGGTCTCCAAGGACCGAGGGGCGAACGGCCTGTCCCATCCTGTTTCGTGTTAAACAATGTGCATACAGACACTTCAATTTCATTATACAAGGGGCGAAAGATCTTTCGCCCCTACTTCACGCCGCGCGCAGCGCTTGAATAATATCCAGCCGCGATGCCCGCACCGCGGGCAGGAATCCGCCTATCAATCCCATGAGTAGAGAGAACCCCAAGGAACTAGCGACGATCGACGGCGACAGGGCGAAGGAAAACGCCAGCTCTGAGAAGGAACCGAAGTTGAGCGTCGAGATCGAGAAAAATTGTAGCACCGAAGCGAAACCGAGCCCGACTAGCCCGCCGGCGAACGCGAGGGTCAAGGACTCAAGCAAAAACGCCAACAGAATACTACGACGGAAAAAACCGAGCGCGCGCAGGGTGCCGATCTCGGTGGTGCGGTTGGCGACCGAGCCGTACATGGTGATCATCGCGCCGATGGTCGAGCCGGTGCTGAAGATCACCGTGATGAAGATGCCGAGAATCCGGATGAAGGTCGCCATCATCTCCGACTGTTCTGCGAAGAACTGCTTCTCTCTTTTGGCCGCGAAGTATTGCAGCCGGTTATCGCCCTCGAAGGCGCGGGTCACGCCGGCGAGGTCGCCGGGATCTTTGAGCCGAACAGTGACGGTAGAAAATGACGCGCGCTTGAAGGCATCGGCGATCTGGTTTAAATCGCCCCAGAGCTCGGAGTCGAAACCGCTGCCCTCGGCGTCGAACAAACCGACCACGGTCCAGACATCGCCGCCGAATTTAATCTTCTCGCCGATCTGCGCACCGACGAAACGCTTGGTGATGCCGGCGCCGGCGATCACTTCCCGGGCACCCCATTTAAACATCCGCCCTTCGACGACCTTCACCTGCGGCCGCAGCTGAAATGCCGGCGGTTCGACGCCGCGCACGGTAACGTTGCTGATACCCTCGGCGCCGAGCTTGTTGAGATTGATGATGACGACGACCTCTTTGGAGCTCACTGGCGTACCGTCGGCCGATTGCGCCACTTGCGGCAAGTTGACGATGATGCTCGCCGCTTCACGGTCCATGATGCTCATGATCTCGCTCATGGCGGCCTTGCGGGCGATCAATAGATTGTCGTCGGAGCCGGTGGAGCGCAAGGTTTTCTGCACGCCGTTGGCCATCATCAAGACAGCGGTAAAGACGAACACCACCAAGGCGATGCCAAGGATCGTAATCGCCGTGGTGAGCCGCCGCGAGATTGAACTGCGCAGGATGTATTTGAGCGGTATTTGCATCGAGAAACCAACACTAAGATTTTTCACCACAGAGTTCACAGAGAACCCAGAGTTCGGAAAGTCTATTGTTTAAACAATTCCCCCTCCGCGAACTCGGCGCCTCTGCGCTGAAATCTCATTCCTAACCCACATGCCTCAGCCCTTCGACGATCCGCGTCGTCAACACGCGGCGGAGCGGAATGATCGCCGCCAGCACGCCGACCAATAGGCCGGCGGCGCAGCCGATCGCTACCGTCTCGGGCTTTATATAGAAGACCGGAAACCAACCCTTGGGCAACGCGGTTTCAAAACCGGCCACGGCTGGGAAAGTCACCCCCAACCCAAGAGCGCTGCCGAACAGCGACAGCAAGATCGACTCGCCGGCGATCAAAAAAAACAACTGCCCGCCGGTAAATCCCAGCGCTTTCAAGACCGCGAACTCATGGGTGCGCTCGCGCGCCGACATGATCATGGTGTTGCCGACGACCAGGAGAATGATGCCGATGATGACAAACGACATAACGTTCATCGCCGTGATCACGGCGCTAGCGGCGGAGAGAAAACTTTGCTGAAAGGCCCGCTCGGTCTCGGTCTTAGTCTCTGCGCGCGAGTTGGCGAACAGCTTGTCGATCTCCTGGGAGATCGCCGCCGAGTTGTCCGGGTCATCGATGCGCACGATGTACCAGCCGATATCGCCGGCGCGCTGCGGCATCTCCTGGCGCACTCGCTCTTCCAGATATTTATAATGAAACATCATGGTGGTCGGGTCAGTGGTCTGGTCACGCGGCTCATAGATGCCGCGCACGACGAACTCCCATTGGCCGGGGAAGACATCGCCCTCGATGGGCATGATGTCGCCCAGTTTTAGATTGTAACGCTGGGCGATGTCGCTGCCGATGATCGCCGCGTTGCGCTCACGCTTGAAGACCTCGAATTGCTCGGGCGGCACTAGGAACTCGGAATAGACGTCGAAAAAGGTATCCGAGTCCACCGCCAAACGGGCGAAGAACTGGTTCTTGTCGATATAAACCCCGGAGAACCAAGAGGCGAAGGTAACCTTATTGACGCCGGGGATCTGCGCGATGCGGTCGCGGTAAGCCAGCGGCAACGGAAACACGAACGACACCGCATGGCGCGAGATCAACCGATTGGCCGCCGACGCCTCGACCCCGGCATACCAAGCGCTCACCACTGTCTGGAGTAGGGCAAACGCCATCACCGCCACGCCGACGCCGACGATTGTCAGTATCCCGCGCAGCTTATGGCGCAGCACGTTACGAAAGAGAAGTCGGACAAGCTCCATGGGAAAAAGTAGTCAGAAGTCAGAAGCAAAGATTTGGAGGTACCGGGACAAGCTCGCCGAAGCTGATCCGATCATTCTCCATTATCAATTCTCCATTATCAATTATTGAGTTCGCCCTTATCCAAATTACGCGTCGAGCGGGCGCGTTCGGCGGCGCGCGGGTCATGGGTGACCATGAGAATAGTTTTGTTGAGCTCGCGGTTAAGCCGGTCCATCAGTTCGAGCACTTCTTCGGCGGACGCTTTGTCGAGATCGCCGGTGGGCTCGTCGGCGACCAGGATCGCCGGATCGGTGGCGATGGCGCGGGCGATGGCGACGCGCTGTTCCTGGCCGCCGGAGAGCTGGCGCGGATAGTGGTGCATACGCTCAGCCAGACCGACCACGGCGAGCGCCATCTCGGCGTGAGCGCGCCGTTCCTTCTTCGACAGCGGCGTCAAGATCAGCGGCAACTCGACGTTCTCCAACGCGGTCAGCACAGGAATCAGATTGTAAAATTGAAAAATGAAACCGACGTTACGCGAGCGCCAGACGGCGAGTTCCGACTCGTTGAGCTCGGTGACATCCGTGCCGGCGATGAGAATCTTTCCCGAAGTCGGCTTGTCGATACCGGCGATCAAGTTGAGCAAGGTCGTCTTGCCCGACCCCGACGGTCCCATGAAGGCGATGAATTCGCCTTCGGCAATCTCTAAATTGATATTGCGTAGCACCGGAATCTCCAGGCTATCGCGCTGGTAGGACTTGTAGATCTCTTGGACTTGGATGAACGGAGCGACCATTACGTCGGCGACCTACTTGGCCTTCTGCGTGACTCTAATACCGTCTTGAAACCGCTCGTCGAGCTTGCTGACGATTTTATCGCCATCTTTCAGGCCCGCGGTGATTTCGAGCAAGCCGGTGAGCTTCTGACCGGTGGTGACCGGAACTTCGACGGCGCGTTCGTCACGAATCTGGTACACCACGGTTCGCCCATTGCGTGTCGCCACCGCCGCTGCTGGAACAGTCAGCAAAGCTTTGCTCTCAGCGGCACCGTTGCTGGCGCCGGCGGCGAGGAAAGATATCTTCGCGCTCATCTCTGGCAAGACTTTTTGATCGTAATCACGGAACTTGATCTTCACCAACACCGTCGCCTTGGCGCGATCGGCGGTGGGAACAATCTTCGTCACGTAACCAGGATAACGCTGCTGCGGGTAGGCGTCCAGGGTGATTTCGCAAGCTTGCTCCGGGCTGATCCGCGTAATGTTGGCTTCGGAAACGTCGGCGTCGACTTCCAGGGACGACATGTCGGCGATGGTGACCACAGCGGCCTTGGAACTTGCCGCCCCCGCCAGCGGCGCGACGATCTCGCCGACATCGGCGTTCTTCTTCAACACCGTACCGTCAAAGGGCGCGACAATGCGAGTATTGTCGACCGCGACCTCGGCTTCTTTGACACCGAATCGCGCTGAATCGATGGTCGCCACCACCCGCCGATAGCGCGCCTCGGCGGCATCGTACTCGGATTGAGCGACAACCTCCTTCTTGAGTAAAACGCGCATGCGCTCCAAGCTTTGCTTGGCGTCGTGGAGATCTGCCTCCGCCATATGTAAATTTTCCCGCGCCCGACCCCGCGCCGCGACCACGTCATTGTCTTCAAGCCGGGCGATCAGCTGTCCCTTCTTGACCTTATCGCCCTCATCGACACCGAGAAAAACCAACGTGCCAGTGCCTTTGGACGCCACCGCGGCCTTGCGCCGCGCCACCACATAGCCGCTCGCGGTCAACACCGCGTTGGCCTGGGACGGCGAGCTCATCGAAGCGGTGGCGAGCTGCACTTCGACACCAGAGTCAAAAAGCCCGCGCCCGAAATACCAGCCACCGGCGACGGCCACGATGACCAAGAGCCAAATGACAATTTTGCCGTAAGAGCGTGATGGGCGAGACGATTGCCCGCCGGGAGACGACCGATCAATGCGCAACGATGAGAGATCCGCGTCCTTGGTTGCCATAAACTATGACGATAAGACTACGATGAAAATCCGGTTTTTCAAGACAGCCAGGAAATGTTAGTTTCACGGTCTCAATTGGCAAGAATCCACGGTTGCGGCGAATGTTCCTTCCGTCATGCCGGTGCAAACCGGCATCCATCCCCTCCCAATCCTGGATTCCGGCCTTCGCCGGAATGACGAAAGGAAGAATAGGCATCGAGTCGACGAATTTTGAAATACTCGAGTCATGGCCCAATCAACTACATGGAATCCCGATAGCTACGCCAAGAACGCTCGCTTCGTCTCCGACCTCGGCGAGCCGCTGTTGGCGTTACTCGACGCCAAGCCCGGCGAAACCGTCCTCGACTTGGGCTGCGGCGATGGCGCGCTAACGGAAAAGATTGCCGCCGCGGGATGTCGTGTCTACGGTTGCGATGCAAGCCAAGCGCAACTTCAAGCAGTGCGACACAAAGGTATAGAATCGTTCGTCATGGACGGCCAGCAGCTTGGCTTGAAGCGCCGCTTCGACGCCGTCTTCACCAACGCCGCACTGCACTGGATGAAGTATGCCGAACAAGTGGTCGCCGGCGTGGCTAATGCGTTAAAACTCGGCGGCCGCTTCGTCGGCGAATTCGGCGGCCAAGGCAATGTCGAAACCATCCGCCAAGCCCTGCACAGCGCCCTGCGAAAACGTAACATCGATCCCTGGACAGTCGACCCGTGGTTCTACGCCGCGCCGCAAGAGTATACGGAAATGTTGAACCGCCACGGCTTCACCGTCGACTACATCGAACTGATCCCGCGCCCGACGAAACTGCCGGGAGATATACTCGGCTGGCTCGAAGTCTTCGCCCAGCCGTTCACCAAGGCCGTGGCGGAAACGGATCGGCCCGGATTTCTCGCCGAAGTGCGCGGAGAACTCGAGCCGACTTTGCGGAAAACCGATGGCAGCTGGTATGCCGATTACGTGCGGTTAAGGTTTAAAGCGACGCGCTAACAGCGCGAGCGCTCCGACAACGGCTTGAGCGTTTTGAACGGATTGAACGGCTTGAGCGCGTTACGACTTAAACCCGCCATACACCACCGTGGTGGTAAACTTCCAGAAACAATCGACATCGACAAATCCTGCTTCACGCAACCATGCCAGCTCCTCTTCGAGGATGCCGTTGTTATGCGGGCCATGATAACTGCTTGGCGTCGCCGCCTTGGCTTCGGCGAGGTTGCTCCGGCCACCGCTCGCCGCTCTGACATAGCGGTCGAGGTATTCATCCCGCGCGTTGCGATAATGCTCGGTTAAACTCTTGGTCGACGCGCACACGTTGTCGGCGTTGACGAAGCAGCCGCCGGCGCGCACCAAGTTGAACAGTTCCTTGAAGATGTCGCGGCGCCCTTGGTTCTCGGTGAAATGATGCAGCGCTCGCGATGAGATCACCGCGTCGAAGGTTCCATTCACGGCTTTCAGCCAATCCGGCGATTCGAGCGATCCCTGAACAAAGGTCATGCGATCCTTCAGGTCGGGATTTTTTTCCGGGCCGAGCTTCAGCATCGCCGCTGAAGCGTCGAGACACACCGCGGTGGCGTTGGGACGATCGCGCAACACCGCGGCGGCGAGCGCGCCGTAGCCGGCGCCGACATCGAGAAGCCGAATCGGCGCATCGATCGGCTGCGGGATCATGCGCAGCACCATCGCCGTCTGGACATCGCGGATCGGCGCCTGCCAGCTGCCTTTGCTCGCCCAATTTTCGATGAAATCTTTATCGCCCCAGGTAGTTTGCCAGTCGGTATCGGCCATCGTCTCCCCTAATTTCTAAAACCTCTCATCTTGCTATCCCGCCCACTCACGACTGTCAACGCGCTCGGATGCTTGCGCTTGGAAATGCTACGCGATAGCTCTTGAAGACAAGCAGAGTGCGAGAAACGCGGCATATGTTTCGACAGGCTCAGCATGAACGGATTACCTCCAACGATTGCAACTTCGCTCCGTTCGTCCTGAGCCTGTCGAAGGACTCCGAAGATTTTTTCCGCCCTCTGTCAGAACAAATCTAGTGTAGTGTCTCTGAATTAATAGTAGTTACTGTTCGTCTAAGGGGCAAGCGGAGGTTTTGATGCGAGTTGCCCCAGCCATTGAGTTGACCGAGAGTGAGATTGTTCTTCTGAAGACGTGGTCGCGAGGCGGCACAACCCCGGCG
>CAMDBU010000205.1 GCA_945889495.1 Syntrophobacter sp. SbD2
GGAAGACCTTGATGATCGCTGAGATGCGTTTCAGAAAACTCGATGCACCCCAGCTAGTCGACAACGTCGCTCGTGGACAGAAGTATGCCAACGGTCAGGAGGTTCGGGTCGCCGCCTAAAACTTTTTACACTCGATTTGACAACGGCTCAATGTCTCGATGGCGGCGGCCGCGGAAGCTGGGCGAACGGCGATCCAGCCGATCTTAGGAATTTTCGCTTGCGCTAAGGCATCGACGTGGGAGAACAGAAGTAACGCCAACGCTGCCAATAAACTTGTGGCGAAGTTTCTTTGCATCGTTGTGTTCGTGCTATTCGCCTCAAGCCTGCTCTTGATCCCCGCGGACAATCTCGGATGAGTTCTCGTTACTGACGGATCAAACCTCGGCGTTTACAGCCGGATCCAATTCGATCTTTAGATAAATTTCCGTCACCGGCAGCGCTACATCTATGGATTCCAAGCGGACAACGTCATCTAATAAATCGGTTTCCCAGAGCGACCAAGTTCCGTCCGGCTGTTTGGTATGGCGCTCGACGTGGACTTTGGCCTGGTCGACCAGAAGATATTCGCGAAAGGAGGGGATGCCGCGGTATTGCTGAAATTTATCGCCGCGGTCGTAGTTGCGCGTCGATTCCGACAGCACCTCGACGATCAGGTCTGGATTCAACAAGGTGTCTAATTGGTTATCCAAGAATTTTGGTTGGCCGCAGACTACGACGACATCGGGATAGGTGTAGCGGTGGCTGGCGTCGACGGCCAGCCGCAAATCCGTCGAGTAAACGCGGCACGGGCGCTCACGCAGTTGGTTGCCGAAGTCGCGGGCTATGTTTCCAACGATTTCTACGTGCCTGGCCGAGGCTCCACTCATGGCGTAAATTTCGCCAAAAGCAAATTCGTGTTTTTCGCTAGAATCTCGCTCCGTCGATAGGTATTCGGCTGCGGTCATGCGCACTTTAGGTTGTTTCGACATCGCCTCGCCTCCGAAGTTCACGCCACTACATTATCACGGTTCGCGGCTCGAAGGATATCCGCGGCTTCTTTCCCCAATCCAAAATCTAAAATCGAAAATCGATTCGTCAGTTCCCGAGCACCCACTTCATGCGATCGATCACTTCTTTGGGCTGGTTGATGACTTCCTTGGCGAGTAGTTCGAGTTCCGCGCCGGTGTGGGGATCGACTTCCCAGCTACGTTTGGCGGCCTCTGCTAGTAATTCTGGGTCCTTCATCGATTTCGCGTAGGCGTCGCGGAGGATTTTTACGAGCTCGGGCGGCATGCGCGGCGGGCCGGCGATGGGGCGGCCCAGGTTGGCGGCGGTGAGGACGACTTTGGCGAGGCGGCGGCTGGCTTCGGGTGTTTTGTATTGCTGCATGAGTTCGTTCAGTGTCGGCACATCTTTCAAGCGCGGGTCGCGTTTGTCGCCGGTCTGAACCACGACGCGGACGAAGCCGCTCTTGTGCCAGCGTTTGTAGGGCTCGCGGCCGAAGTAGGTGGCGATGAGCGGCGTCCAGCAAACGATTTCATTGCGCTCGACGGCGAGGTCGATCTCCGAGCCGCCCTGATAGCCGGTGACCTGATTAGTTTTAATTCCCAAGGTGTCTTCGAGCAGGCGGGGAAAATAATGCGCCGTGGTGCCGCCGCCGGTGCTGCCGCATTTGGCCGGCTCCTTGGCGTTGCGCAGATCCTCGATCGACTTGTACGGCGAGTCGGCGCGAATGTAGTGGAGCGCGTCGTTCTTTTCCGGCGAGCCGATCCAGCTGAACTTGGTCCAGTCGAATTTATGCTCCGGCTTGCCGACCAGTTGTTCGAAGTAGAGCGCCGGATTGAAGGCGCCGAGCGTCAGGCCGTCGGGCTTCGCCATGCCGTAAATAAAATTCCCCGCCACCAAGCCGCCGGCGCCGGGCAGGTTCTGCACGATGATGGTCGGATGGCCGGGAATATGTTTGCCGAGATGGAGCGCCAACAGCCGCGCCCACAGATCGTAGCCGCCACCCGACGCCGAACCGACGACGATCTTGAGCGTCTTGCCGGAGTAGAAGGGCGTCTGGGCATCCGCCCGATGCCAGAGTGCGAGTGTGGCAAAGACGATGATCGAGGCTAGAAAAGAAGTTCGCCGCTGCATTTTGTCCGCCAATCCAAAATCGAAAATCCAAAATTGAGTTCACTCCCGTCCCAACACCCACTTCATGCGCTCGATGACTTCCTTGGGCTGGGTCATGACTTCTTTCGCGAGCGCTTGCAGCTCTTCGCCTTTAGTGGCGTCGACTTCCCAGTTCTGTTTGGCCGCTTCAGCGAGCAGCTCGGGGTCGGCGAGCGCTTTGGCGTAGGCGTCGCGCAGGATTTTTACTCGATCGGCGGGCACGCCGGGGGCGGCGCCGATGGGGCGGCCCAAGGTTGCCGCGGTGAGGATTACTTTGGCCAGACGGCGCGCCGGCTCGGGGGATTTATATTGCTGCATCAGTTCGGTCAACGTCGGACTGTCTTTCAGTCTCGGGTCGCGCTTGGCGCCGGTCTGGACCATGACCCGCACGTAGCCCGACTTATGCCAGCGCCGGTAGGGCTCGCGGCCGAAGTAGGTTGCCAATAGCGGCGACCAGCAAAACACTTCGCCGCGCTCGATGGCGAGCTCGATGTCGGGCGCGCCGGGATAGCCGCTGACGATTTGGGTCTTGATGCCAAGTGTTTCTTCGAGCAGGCGCGGAATGTAATGGCCGGTGCTGCCGGTGCCGGTGCTGCCGCACTTTTGCGGCTCCTTGGCGTTGCGCAGGTCTTCAATCGACTTCCACGGCGCATCGGCGCGGATGTAATGGACGATATCGTTTTTTTCCGGCGAGCCGATCCAGTTGAATTTCGCCCAGTCGAATTTGACTTCGCTGCGGCCGACCAACTGATCGAAATACAGTGCCGGATTGACCGCCACCATGGTCAAGCCGTCGGCTTTGGCGACGCCATAAACGTAGTTGGCGCCGATCATATTGCCGGCGCCGGGCATGTTTTGCGTGACGATGGTCGGATTGCCTGGGATGTATTTCACCATGTAGCGCGCCGCCAGCCGCGCCCATAAATCGTAGCCGCCGCCGGTGGTGGAAGCCACCACCATGGTGATGGTCTTGCCTTTGTAGAATGGTGTCTGCGCCGACGCCGGTTTAATGATCGTCAGTTCAAGAACCAAAAAGGACAGCAACAATCCGCACAGCGCGGCTAAACGATCGCTTACAAACCGGCGCTCCGACAATCGAAAATCCAAAATCAAAAATCCAAAATTCATAATCAGTTCCCCAACACCCATTTCATTCTCTCGATGACTTCCTTGGGCTGCACCATGACTTCCTTGGCGAGCTTATCCATCTCCTCGCCGGAGAGAAAGTCGATATCCCAACGGTTGCGTTTAGTTTCGGCGATCAAGTCGGGATCCTTGAGCGCTTTGGCGTAGGCTTCGCGTAGCAGTTTGATGCGATCGGGCGGCGTGCCGGGCGTCACCGCGATGGGACGGCCCAAGGTCGCGGCGACCAGGATGACGCGAGTCAAGCGCTTGCCGGCTTCGGGTGTTTTGTATTGATCCATCAGTTCGTAAATCGTCGGCACGTCGGCTAGGCGCGGATCGCGTTTGCTGCCGAATTGGACGACCAGTTTTACGTAGCCGGTCTTTTGCCAGCTGATATAGGGCTCGCGGCCGAAATAGGTCGCCACCAGCGGCGACCAGCAGTGCACCTCGCCGCGCTGCACGGCTAAATCAATTTCGGCGCCGCCGGGATAGCCGCTGACGATGGTGTGCTTTGTCCCCAACACTTCGTCGAGCAGTCGCGGAATGTAAAATCCCGTGGTGCCGGTGCCCGAGCTGCCGCAACGCGGCGGCTCCTTGGCCTTGCGAATATCTTCAATCGACTTGTACGGCGAGTCGGCGCGCATGTAGTGGACGATGTCGTTTTGCTCCGGCGAGCCGATCCAGGGGATCTTGGCGAAGTCGAACTGCACTTCCTTGCGCCCGACCAGCTGGTCGAAATAGGTCGCCGGCAACAGCGCGCCGAGCGTCAAGCCATCGGGTTTGGCGACGTTGTACAAATAATTGGTCGCAATGATGGACGCCGCGCCCGGCATGTTCTGCACCAGGATGGTCGGGTTGCCGGGAATGTACTTGCCGTAGTAGCGCGCCAACACCCGCGCCCACAGATCGTAGCCGCCGCCGGTGGAGGAGCCGATGACGATGCGAATCGTCTTACCTTGATAGAAAGGCGCCTGGGCGTAGAGCGGAGCGTGAAATAGTAGGATGGATAAGACGGCTCCGACCGATCGGACCGATCCGACGGATAACATCTTTGAAATCATGTGAGCCCTCATCCCTTCGTCACATGCCGATCAATTTTTTCACCCGCTCGATGATGTCGGGCGTCGCGGTCATGACTTCTTTGGCGAGCTTGTCTAATTCTTCGCCGGTTTCGGGATCGATATCCAGCCGGCGTTTCTCGGCTTCGGCCAAGAGCGCCGGGTCGTTGATGGTCTTGTTGAACGCGTCGCGAATGATCTTCACCCGGTCGGCGGGAACGCCGGGAGGGAAGACGATCGGCCGGCCGAATTCATCGGCGGCGAGCACCACTTTGGCGAGTCGGCGGACGCTTTCGGCGGTCTTGTACTTGTCCATCAATTCAGTGAACAGCGGCACGTCCTTCAAGCGGGCATCGCGCTTGCTGCCGGTCTGATAGAGCACGCGGACGAAATTTTTCTTGCGCCAGGTGATAAACGGCTCGCGAGAGAAGAAGGCGTTGATCGTAAACGCCCGGCACTGGACTTCACCGCGCTCGACGGCCAAGTCGATATCCGACCCGGCGACATAACCTGAGACAATCTCGAACTTGGTGCCGATCGCGTCTTCCAAGAGTTTCGGCATGTAATAGGCCGACGATGTCACGCCGGTGGCGCCGCACTTGGGCGGCGTCGCCGCGCTCCGGACATCCTCAATGGTTTTGTACGGGGTGTCGGCGCGCATATACATGTGGCTGTTGGAGCTCACCGTGCTGCCGATCCAGATGAATTTGGTCCAGTCGAATTTCGCTTCCGGTCGTTTGGCGAGCTGCTCGAAGTAGAGCGCGGGATAAATCGCGCCCAGGCTTAGGCCGTCGGGTTTGGCCAGATTGTAAACCTGGTTGGTGCCGATCAACCCCGCCGCGCCGGCGACGTTTTGAATGATGATGTTGGGGTTGCCCGGAATATGCCGGCCCATGAATTCCGCTACCAGGCGCGGGTAGAGGTCATAGGTGTCGCCCGCCTTGGCGGCGGTTATGATGGTGATCGTCTTGCCCTGGTAGAAGGGCGTCTGGGCGAGCAGATGTGGCCGCGGCAAGAATAGGACGGATAGGATGAATAAGACGAATGTAAGTCTTTTCATATTGGCATCTCCTTAATATGGTTGTTTAGCTTCCCAATAGTTTTTTCATGCGGGCGATAACCTCGGGCGGTTGCGACATGATTTCTTTGGCGAGTTTGGCCAGATCCTCGCCCGAGACCGGATCGAGATCGAGTCTTTTCCTTTTGGCGTCTTCCAAGAGCTCGGGGTCGTTAAGGGTTTTGTTAAACCCGTCGCGGAGAATTTTCACCCGCTCGGCTGGAATCCCCGGTGTGCCGATGATCGGCCGGCCGATCTCGTTGGCGGCCATAATCACCGCCGCCAGGCGCCGATTGGCGTCGCTGGTTTTATGTTGCTCCATCAGTTCCGGCAGGGTCGGGACATCGGTTAACTTGGGGTCGCGTTTCTTGCCGGTTTGTACGATCGCCCGGACAAAGCCTTTGGCGCGCCAGGTGTGAAAGGGCTCGCGGGCGAAGAATGCGGCGATGGTGAAGGCGCGGCACTGCACTTCGCCGCGCTCCACCGCCAAGTCGACGTCCGTGCCGGAGTTGTAACCGGTGACGATGGTGAACTTGGCGCCGATGGTTTCTTCAAGCAGCCTGGGCAGATAATAGGCCGACGACGCCGTGCCTTCGGCGCCGCACTTGGGCGGCACGGTGGCCTTGCGCACATCCTCGATGGTCTTGTACGGCGTGTCGCCGCGCATGTAGAGCAAATAGTCCGACACCGTGGTGTTGCCGATCCAGGTGAATTTCTGCCAATTGAACTGGACTTCCTTGCGCCCGACCAACTGATCGAAATAAAGCGCCGGCTGGATCGAGCCGATGGTCAAGCCGTCCGGCTTGGCGACGCTGTAGATATAATTAGCCGCCACCATGGAAGCGACCCCCGGCATGTTCTGGACGATGACGTTGGGATTGCCAGGGATATGCTTGCCGATGAACTGCGCCACCATGCGGGCGTAGAGATCGTAGACGCTGCCCGCCGGCGTGCCGGCCACCAGCCGAATGGTTTTGTCCTTGTAGAACGGGGCTTGGGCGTGGACGTTGGCGTGACCGAGCAGCAGGGCCAGCAAGATCAGGACGGATAGCTTGGAGTTGATCATCAGCACCTCGTCACCCGTCGCCCAGGAGTTTCTTCATGCGCGCTACCACGTCCGGCGGCGTCGCCATGACGTCCTTGGTCAGCGCTTCCATTTCATCGTACCAAGTGGGATCGATTTCCAGTTTGCGCTTTTCCGCTTCGGCTAGGAAGGCGGGATCGGTGAGCACTTGCTTGAAGCTATCGCGCAGGATCTTCAGGCGGTCGGCGGGGATGCCCGGCGTGGCGACGATGGGGCGGCCGAAATCGCCGGAGGCGAGGATTACCTTGGCCAGCTTGCGGCCGGCGTCG
>CAMDBU010000206.1 GCA_945889495.1 Syntrophobacter sp. SbD2
GGCTTCCACCATCGTCAGCTCATTACGTAACGATCGTTGTATGATGTCTAGTCGTTTCTCGTCTCTCATCGTCAGGGTTCTCATCCTTCCACCCTGACATATTCACGTTGCCGTTAGACCCTGACAGATTCACTTTGCTACAACACACCACGGATAATTTACTTGACGCCCCGCCGGTTCATCGATATAGCTCCGTCGATGACGAACAGTTTTCAAATCGCCGATTCGCTCGCTGGCCAAAACCCCAGCGTCGAGTGAAATCGCGATGGCAATATCAATAGGAGAAGTTAGATGATCAAGATTCGTTTCAACTTATTGGCGGCGGCTCTCGCCATGCTCGCGGCGGCGCCACTCTTCGCCCAGTTGCCAACCTTCACGCCGGTTACGGATGCGGTGTTGGCCAACCCCGATCCGGCCGACTGGTTGATGATCAATCGCACCTTCAACCAGCACCGCTTCAGCCCGCTCAATCAGATCAATAAGAAAAATGTCGGCCAGCTGCGCGTCGTCTGGACCCGCGGACTGCCCGCCGGCACCCAGGAAACCACGCCGATCGTCCATCGCGGCATCATCTACATGTTCGTTCCCGGCGCCTCGGTGCAGGCGATCAACGGCATCAACGGCGACCTGATCTGGGAATATCAACGCGACTACCCAAAGGGCGTCAATCCCCAGGCGGCGCGCAATAAAAACCTCGGTATCTACGAAGATATGATTTATTTCGCCGCGCCCGACGGCGTGCTGATCGCCCTCGATGCCATGAACGGCAAGGTCCGCTGGGAGACCAAGGTCGACCATGGCGGCCAGACCGCCGGCGGCATGCTCATCGCCGACGGCAAAGTCATCACCAGCCGGACCTGCGAACAGAGCAAACGCGAGAACTGTTTCATCGCCGCGCACGACGCCAAGACCGGTAAGGAATTGTGGAAATTCTTCGTCACCGCCGCACCGGGTGAGCCGGGCGGCGATACTTGGGCCGACATGCCGGTGGATCAACGCGCCGCCGGTCCTTGGGGATTGCCGGGCTCCTACGATCCCAAGCGCAAAATGATTTACTGGGGCGTCGCCAATCCCAATCCTTACACCCGGCTGACCCGCCACGGGCGCCACGACGCGGTGCCATTTACCGCGCCGGTGAACCTCTATAGCAACTCAACCCTGGCCCTCGATATCAACACCGGCAAACTCGCCTGGTACTATCAAGAATTGCCCGGCGACGACTGGGACGCCGACCACAATCAAGAGCGCATCTTGTTGCGCACCCGCGTCAACCCCGATCCCAAGCATGTCAAATGGATCGCCAACGCCGTGCCGCGCAACCAGGAACGGGATGTCGTGGTCACCGTCGGCGAGGGCGGCTACCTGTTCGTGCTCGATCAGGAATCCGGCAAGTTCCTTTGGGCGCACCCGTTCCCCTACGACGATCCCAACATCAACATGAATCACATCGACCTGGACACCGGTGCGACTCGGGTTAATCCTGACAAGCTGTTCAAAAAAGATGGCGACAAGATTCTCGGCTGCTACCACAACACGCGCGGACTGTGGTCCATCGCCTATAGCCCGAAAAACAATTCATTATATGTTCCGTTTCACGACCAATGCCTGACCATGACCGCGAACCTCAAATCCAAGGCGGGCTGGGGACCGCGAACCGGCGCCATGCGGCCCGGCGCCGATCCGAAAAAATATTCGAACCTGGCCAAGATAAATCTCGCCACCGGGGAAATGAGCGTGATCCATTCACAGCCGCAAGGCGGTAACGGCTCGGCGTTGGTCACCGCTGGCGACCTGGTGTTCTGGGGCGATCTCAACCGGCGCTTTCGCGCCTTCGACACCGACACCGGCAAAGTGCTTTGGGAAAACCTCGTCGGCGGCATGGTGATGACGAGCACGATCACCTACTCGATCAACGGCAAGCAATATATCTTGATCAACACCGGCGAAGGCCAGTCGGTGAGTTCTGGACCGCTCACTCTCACCAGGGACGCCATGCCCAAACCGATCCGCGGCCATAACTCGGTGGTGGTATACGCACTGCCGTAAGAATGCTGAACCGCAGTGAATCAAGCCCCTCGCACATTCGGGCGAGGGGCTTTTCTATATGAATCACATTACTGCGACATAGGAATCGTCTACCATGCCCAACATCTTGCGAGCCTATATCCTAATCGGCGCGCTATCCGTCGCGGTGGCGGCGCTAGCCCAAGACCGCGCCAAGATCCAAGCCGGAGCGGAAATCTACGCCGAAAAATGCGCCGCCTGCCACGGCGAGCGACTGCGCGCCACCGGCGTCGGCTTCGATCTGTTGAAACTCGCCCCCAACGAACGCGCCCGCTTCGACAAAGCGGTCAACGACGGCAAAGGTCAAATGCCCGCCTGGGGCGGCGTGCTGAGCGACGAAGAAATTGACCAGCTCTGGGCCTATCTCAGGTCGCGGGCGGATGGCTAACCCCCCACTGAATAATAGAGACGACGGAAATCGCTATCCAGCGAAGCGAATGGAAATCGATGCGGCCATATAACCGGGAAGTTTGAATCTTTGGGAAAGGTAAAAATGTGCCCAGGGACGGAATCGAACCGCCGACACGAAGATTTTCAGTCTTCTGCTCTACCGACTGAGCTACCTGGGCAAACGAAGTGAAACTGGAATATTACTTAAAAGTTTCGGCGAGTCAAGGTTGAGCTCGCTCTCATCGCGCTGTCCAACCAAGCCGCTGTCGATGGCGCTACGGCCTGGCCCACGGCGAAGCTATCAATCCATGTTCGTAGGAAAGAATCGTCGATCACATTGAGCTGCTAAGCGCCGTAGCCTCGATCTCGACCAAATATTTCTCGCCGGCGAAACCATCGACGAAAGTAAACTCGATCTCCGGCACACTTACCCGGTTGGCAGCGGCAAGGACTTGGCGCACATCGTCGACGTTGGACCCGCGCTGGAGCAGCAACGCCAGTTTTTTCACCTTTGACCAATCGGTCTTGGCCCGCGCCAAGGCGCTGTCTAATGTGCCGAGCACGTCCTTCACCTGCGCCGTCAAAGTCGCCGCCTCGGAAGTGAAGCCGGAAAAAAATAGCAGCGAGTCATATTCCAGGTAGCAGAGATAATTGCGCGCCGGCTCGAAGTCCACCGGCTTGCGTTGCGCCGCCGCATTGGTTGGCCGCAGCGCCCACAACTCCAGACCACCGGCGCCGGCGGAGTCGAACCATTCCTGGGTGATGAAACTCGAACTCGCCGCGCGCCGCTGGCCGGCGAGAATCTTCGAGCGCGCCAATGTCGCATCGGTGCGTCCTTGGCGGTCGCGGCCGTAGACGCGAACGCGCACGATGTTGTCGAGGGATAAGCCTTGGGACTTGAGTGCGCCGTCAAAGCGCTCGAACAACTCCGCCGTCGCGCTCTCCACCGACACCCCAGCCTTAGCCTCGCCGGTCACTTCAACGAACTCGCGCCCGAGCCAAGTAAAAAGCTTTGTTTCCATAGTGGCGCCAACATACTGCAACAGCGCTGCTGAGACAAAGACAAATTTCTCAGTGGCGGAAGACCTCCGCTACGATGTCATTCTGAGCGTTAGCGAAGAATCTCGACTTGGATGCCGCAGTCGAAGACGAGATCCTTCGCAAAGCTCAGGATGACAACCGGGAAATTTGTCGGATGGGTAGAGCGCTAGCGAAACCCATCATCCGAAAGCCGCCACCTTGCGTTTGCCCACCCGTTTGGCATATCTGGCGTAAGTCTTTTGCATAGGAGAATCGATGTTCGCGCCACGTCTTACCATCACAATCTTCGCTCTGCTGTTTCTAGCCACTGCCGCGTTTGCCCAGCCGACCAAGATCCGCGTCGCCACGACCGCCGCCACCAGCACCGAGAAGGTCGCCTTCGCGTTGGCCAAGGAAGCGGGCATCCTGAAAAAACACAACATAGACTTGGAAATTATTTTGATCACCGGCGGCCCGGTGGCCATGCAAGTCTTGCTCGCCAAGAGCCTCGACATCGTCACCACTAGCGCGACGGTTTTTCTGCACGGCTTTGTCGAAGGCGCCGACGTGAAAATCGTCGGCGGCGTCAACAACCGTTTCCCCTATACGTTCTTCACCCGGCCCAACATCACCACGCCGGCGCAACTCAGAGGCAAAGTCATCGGCATCACGCGCTACGGTAGCACCGACGAACTGGCAACCCGCATGGCGCTGGAGCAGTTCGGCCTAACAGTGAAAGATACCAAATTCATCCAAGGTGGCGGCTCGGCGGGACGGATCCAAGCGCTCCAAGCCGGCACCATCGAAGCGACCTCGCTGATCTCCGGCGTCAGCCACGTGGCGCGCAAATCCGGCATGAACCCGATGCTCGATTTCGCGGAAAAGGAAATCGACTATCAAATGACCGGCGTGGTCGCCCGCGGCGATTATTTGAAAAGCAATCCGGAAGCCCTGCGCCGCTTCCTGCGCGCCTACGTCGAATCGATCCGCTACTACAAAACCAACCGCGAGGGCGCCATCAAGGAAACCATGAAGGCGATCCGCACCGACGACCGCCAACTCGCCGAAGCCGACTACAACTTCCGCGCCCGCGCCTTCCCCGACGACGGCAAACCGACGCTGAAGGGCATCCAGCTGGCGATTGACGAACTGGCGAAAGAAAACCCCAAAGCGAAAAACGTCACGCCGCAGCAGGTGATCGATCTGAGTTTCCTACCGTAAAATGTAGGATCGTGTGTAACGTTTTCGGTAAATACGTCGGACCATGGTTCGACGGGCTCAGCATGATCGGATTAGTGACAGTGAGCACAGTGGTTTTTCCGTTCGTCCTGAGCCTGTCGAAGGACTCCGAAAGCGTTTCCATCCAACTGCAAGTTTGAACAGGAGAAAATCATGAGCAACCCAACCGTCGGTTTCATCGGCCTCGGCATCATGGGCAAGCCCATGGCGCGCCATCTCTTAAAAGCCGGCTTTCCGCTGTTCATACATAACCGCAGCCGCGCCGCCGTGGACGAACTAAGCAAAGAAGGCGCGCGGCCGGCGGCCAATTCCCGGGAAGTTGCCCAGCAGAGCGAAGTGATCATCACCATGCTACCCGACTCGCCGGATTGCGAACTGGTCTACGCTGGCGAGAATGGCATCTTCGCCGGCGTAAAGTCAGGCACGCTGCTCATCGACATGTCGAGCATCTCGCCGGTGGTGGCGCGCAAGCTTGCGGCGGACGCGGAAAAACGCGGCTGCGCCATGCTCGACGCGCCGGTGAGCGGCGGCGAAGCCGGTGCCATCGCCGCGGCGCTGTCGATCATGATCGGCGGCAAAGTTGCCGCAGTCGAGCGCGCGATGCCGATCTTTGAGAAACTCGGCAAAAACATCGTCCATGTCGGCGACGCCGGCGCCGGACAAGTGACCAAAGCGGCCAACCAGATGGTTGTCGGCACGACCATAGCAATTGTCAGTGAAGCACTGGTGCTCGCCGCCAAAGCCGGCGTCGATCCGGCAAAAGTCCGCCAAGCGCTGCTCGGCGGTTTCGCCCAGTCAAAAATCCTCGAAGCTCACGGCCAGAAAATGTTGGATCGCAATTTCAAACCCGGCTTCCGCATCCGTCTGCATGAGAAAGACATGAAGATCGCCCTCGCCACCGGCAGCGAATACGGCGTGCCGCTGATGGTCACCGGCGTGGTCGGCCAAATGATGACCGCCATGAAAGGCATGGGCAACGGCGACCTGGATCACGCCGCGCTGGTGAAGTTCGTCGAGGAGTTGGCGCAGCAGGAATTGGTAGCTGCTAAATGATTACGCCGCTGCGAAATTATCTGTTCGGACCGATTCTAGCATTGTTACTTTGTTGCGCGACGATCGCGCAGGCGGCGGAGCAACGGCCGTTTTACGATGGCAAGACCATCAACCTGATCGTCTCCACCTCGCCTGGCGGCGCCACCGATGTCGCTGGGCGGTTGGTGTCGCGTTATCTCGGCAAATATATTCCCGGCCATCCCAACATCCTGGCGCAAAATATGGCCGGCGCCGGCGGCATCGTCTCGGCAAACTATCTCGCCAACGTCGCCAAGCCTGACGGACTGACGATCTTGGCGGTCAACCGCGCCAATTATCTCGAGCAGATGGTCGGCCGGCCGGAAGTCAAGTTAGATTTTCGCAAGCTCAACTGGATCGGCAGCTTCAACCGCGCGCCGATGATGATCACTTGCCGCAAGGACTCAGGTTTCACCACCATCGAAGCCTTGCGCAACGCCAAGAATCCGGCGCGCTTCGGCGAAGGCGGCACCGGCAGCATCAGTTACACATTTAGTAATTTGCTCGGCGAGATTTTCGATTTCAAAGTGAAGCATGTCACCGGCTACGGCTCGGCGCGGGAGATCGATCTCGGCATCGAGCGCGGCGAAGCCGACTGCCGCGCCACCACCGACATCGCTTTGGTGCGGCCGCCCTGGCCGACCTGGGCGCAGCAGGGCTTCATGGCGTTCGTCGTGCAACAAGGTCCGGCGAAAAGCCGCTTGCTCCCGCCATCGACGCCGACGGTCTACGAACTCGCGCCAGCGTCGGCGAAGGCGACATTGAGTTTGATGGACATCATGGTCGCCTACACCGTGTCGTAGCAACGTCAATCTGTCATGTTAACGGCAAGGCGAAAATGTCAGGTCGGTTTGTTGGTAGCAGCCTCCAAGGTAGAAATCGGACCGTAGCGGAACCCCTGCTTCTTAGCTGGCGTTCGGTATAGGCCAAGTGTGTGCGTCG
>CAMDBU010000207.1 GCA_945889495.1 Syntrophobacter sp. SbD2
TCCAGAAGTTGACGCAACGCGTGTGGGGATTCGCAATAACTCCAAAACTTTGCCGTTCGCACATGAAAACACGAAACCCGCGTGTTGCGCTCAAAAATTAGCAGGCCGGGTTCTAAAAAAACGGGGTTTTCTGTCAGGCACTAATTAGCTTGATGTGGTTAGCCGCTGTTAGCTTGCCCATCGGCGCCCAAGCGCAAAACCAGCGTGTCAGCGTGCTTACGCCGAGGCTGTCCTTCGAGCCCGCATTGGATGGTCTTAGCGAGGGACTGGAGCGGTTAGGTTTCCGCCGCGCGCGTCATAATTGATTGTATTTTTCATCCTGGGAGGAATTCAAGATGGAAATTTCGAGACATCGCTGGCTCATCGGGTTGATCCTGGGCGGCGTTTTCATTTCGGCAGGGTCATCCTGGAGTACTCAGCTGCAGATTGCCACCATCAGTAGCGAGCCGGCCGAGGACATCAAAAAGTTTCACCCGTTCACGATGTATTTGGCCAATCAACTTCACGCCGAGGGTATCACTGAGGGGCGGGTCGTGATGGGTCGAAATATTGGCGAGATGGCCGTGATGCTCAAGAACGGAAGGGCGGATCTTTACATCGACAGCGCCTTCCCGACCATCGCCGTAAGCCGGCAGTCGGGTAGCAAACTCCTGCTGCGGCGTTGGAAAAAGGAGTTGGCCGAATATCACACGGTGATCTTCACCAAGAGCAGTACCGCTATTAGCGATGTCAACGGTCTCAAAGGCAAGATGATCGCATTCGAGGAGCCGACCTCGACGAGCGGCTACCTGGTCCCCAAGTTGGCGCTGACGCAGCAAGGTCTCAAGCTCGTCCTCAAAACTTCGCCCACCGACCCGGTGGCCAAGGACGAGGTCGGGTATGTGTTCAGTAACGACGACGAAAACACCATGCTGTTTGTCGTGCGTGGAAGAGTCGCGGCGGCGGCCACGGACAACCAGACTTTCCTCAAGGAGGCCCATGCTGAGATCAACAACTTACGCGTCCTCCACCGGACATTCGCTCTGCCAAGGCATTTGGTCAGTTACCGGGCCGATCTCGCGCCGCGGCTCGTCAACGCCATCAAGGTAGTCCTGAGCCAGATGCATCTCTCGGAGGAGGGCAAGAAAATTCTCGTTGGGTTCGAGCGAACCAGCAAGTTCGATGAAATCCCCGAGCCGTTACTCGCCCCGCTGCTCAAGGCTGGCAAATTCATCGACGCGGAGGTCAAGTCTCAGTGAGGTATGGGATCCGGCTGAAACTGATTTCATTCAGCCTCTTTTTGGTTTTGCTGGTCGGCGGTACCATCGCCGTTTACTCGATCCGCGAAAACCGGGCGCGGCTGCTCAGGGCGTTCCAGACCGCGGCGCTCTCGCGCATCGAAGTGTTGGCGCAGTCGCTGTTCAACGACATTTACAGTGTCGATCTCCGGAGCGTGCGGCGACGGCTGGAGAGTGTCCACGCCGATACGGATGTGCAACATACCTATGTGTTCGATCTTGATGGCCGGGTGCTGAGTGACGGCACCAAGGAAAATCCGCTCCGTGGTCAAGTGTTGTCGGACCCTTTTAGCAAAGCCATGTTGCTTGCGACGGGTTGGGTTATCAGCTTCGAGAAAAGCAGCATGTCGGTCGGTGGGCCGGTTTTAGGCCCGGATGGAAGGCGCATCGGCTACTTGAGTTTGCGCTTGTCGACCGAAGCCATTGAGCGGCTGATCGCGGATATGACCCAATCGAGTCTTTTTATTACGGGGATTTGTCTGTTGGTCGGAGCGGCAATGGCATTCCTGATTGCCGGCAGAATCAGCTCACCGATCCTGGCGATTGTGCGAGCCGCGCGCAAGATCGGCGCCGGAGAATTGCATACCCGCGTGGAGCTGAAAAGAACCGACGAACTGGGCATCTTGGCAGAGTCGCTCAATACCATGGCCGACTCTTTGGAAGCTCGCGCCGTGGAGCTGCGCGCGTCCCAGGCACGGGTCGAAAGTGAAGCCGAGACCGTCAAGCGACAGGCGGCGGAATTGACCAGCGCCCTCGACAAAGCCGAAGCGGCGACGCGTGCCAAGAGCGATTTTCTCGCCAACATGAGTCATGAGATCCGCACGCCGATGAACGCGGTGATCGGCATGACCGGGCTGTTGCTCGATTCCCACTTGAACGACGAACAGCGCGACTTCACCCAGACCATCCGCAAGAGCGGCGATGCGCTGCTGGAACTGATCAATGACATTCTCGACTTCTCCAAGATCGAAGCCGGCCGGTTGGATATCGAGCAAGCTGCCTTCGACATTCGCCAGTGCGTCGAAGAGGCGGCCGATTTGGTCGCCGGCCGCGCCGCGGAAAAGCACTTGGAGTTGATTTATTCCGTCGACGCCGATGTCCCCTGGGGTCTGACCGGCGATCTCGCCCGGGTGCGCCAGGTGATTGTCAATCTGGTCAACAACGCCGTCAAGTTCACCGAGCAGGGGTTGGTGGTGATTGAAGCCAAGCGCGGGGAAGGCCACAGGCCACAGGCAATAGGCAGTAGCGAAGAAGCCAGAAGTCAGGAGTCAGAATCCAGAACTCAGAGTCCGGATTCTTCAATCCAAAATCCTAAATCGGCAAGCGGCCCCGCGGACCAAAATGGCGAGGTGGAGATCGTCTTCTCGGTGAAAGACACCGGCATCGGCATTCCCGCCGATCGCATGGACCGGTTGTTCAAATCGTTTAGCCAGGTGGATTCCTCGACCACGCGGTTGTACGGCGGCACCGGATTGGGCTTGGCGATTTCCAAGCAACTGGTTGAGCTCATGGGCGGACGGATTTGGGTCGAGAGCGAAGCCGGCAAAGGCTCAAATTTTTCATTTACCATCCGCGGCACGGCGGTGGCGGCGCCAACTGTCGAGCCGCCACGTTTCGAGCTGGCCGGCAAGCGGGTGTTGTCGGTGGACGACCAGCAGATCAACCGCGACATTGTCGCACGCCAACTGGGCGCCCATGGGATGATTGTCAGCTCAGCAGCGTCGGGCAGCGAGGCCTTGGCATTGTTCAGGAAGGGCGAGCGATTCGACATTGTGCTTTTGGACATGCAGATGCCGGAGATGGACGGGGTCGAGTTGGGCGCGAGGATTCATGCGCTTGAGGGCTGCGATTACGTGCCGCTGGTGATGCTCACCTCGGCGCGGCGCGATTTCGTCAATAGCGATTTTACCCGGGTGCTGATCAAACCGGTCAAGGCGGCGCAGCTTTGCGAGGTGTTGGTGAAAATTCTCGGTGGCGCGGCCCTCGACGTGGTGAAGAACAGTCCTGCCCTCGAGGCGCCGTTGGCCGAGCGCCGGCCGCTCAGAATTTTGCTCGCCGAGGACAATGTGGTCAATCAAAAGGTCGCCTTGAAGATTCTCGAGCGCATGGGCTATCGCGCCGACGCGGTGGGTAACGGCAAAGAAGCCGTCGAAGCGGTGCATCGGCAACGCTACGATGTGGTCTTGATGGACGTGCAGATGCCGGAGATGGATGGGCTCGAAGCGACCAGCGTGATTCGCCAGCAGATGGGCGAGCAGCGGCCGTGGATCATCGCGCTCACGGCCAACGCGCTGCAAGGCGACCGGGAAAAGTATCTCGGCGTCGGCATGGACGACTATGTTACCAAACCGATTCGCGTCGATGACTTGGCGGCGGCGCTGAAGAACGCCGGGTTGCAAAAGCTCGGCGCACCGGCGGCGCCGGTGGCGGCTTCAGAAATTTTCGAATTGCGTTAGTGCTGCTGGAATAACTTCGAATATTGCTCCCAGGGCGCCGGCGGGACCCGCGCGGTGGCGAGATTTTCTTCGACATGTTTTTGCTGTTTCATGCCGACTAGCGCGCTGGTGACGCCAGGTGTCGAGCGGACAAATTGCAACGCCCGCTGGGCGTCGGTGGTGAGGCCGGTGAAAGTCTCGCCGATCACCGGCGGCAGATCGTGGCTCAGCTGGCCTTGCAGGACCGATGCGCTGCACATGACCGTGAGGCCGAAATCTTGGGCCACTTTGAGGACGTTGTGTTGATGGCCATGGGCCGGCTGGTTGGCATTCGATAGGGCTTCGCTCATGCCCAGGTTGAGCGGTAGTTGGATGACTTTGAAATGATGATCTTTGCCGCCAGCTTTTTCCGCGAGTGCCATGACATGGGCGAGCGCTAGATAATCCTTGGCATTGGCGGCGCTGCGAAAACAATTCCAGGTCGCCATGCCATACATTTGAATCTTGCCGGCGCTAACCGCGTTTTCCAGCGCTTCAAACGCTTTTATCACGCGATCGTCGAATTCTTCGCCTATGACTTTGCCCAACTGGGTTTCCGGATTGTGCAGATAGTAGATGTCGATAGTCTCGACGTCGAGATTGCGCAGGCTGCATTCGATCTGGTTGGCTAAATATTTCGGCGTCATGCAGTGGCAGCCGCTGACGATGTCGGCGGCGCCGGCCAGGCCGGTCTTGATAAAAGTGTTCTCGATATATTGGCGCGGGTCTTTGGGCGGCGTGCCGTCGTAGGGGATAAAGCCGGCTTTGCTGGCGACGACGATTTCGTCGCGGTTGTAACCGCGGCTGGACAACTCTTTCAACGCCGTGCCGATGGAGCGCTCGCTGCGTTGGAGCCGGTAGTTGATGGCGCTGTCGATGACGTTGCAGCCGGCGCCGACGGCTTGCACCACCGCCTGGCGATATTCCTGATCGGTGGCGTCGTCGTAGTTGCCGAGATAGGTGCCGAGGCCAATGGACGACAGCCAGAGATTTTGCGATTGGCGAAAATGGCTTTCGGGAAGCTTGTCACTAAAGCGCTGGCGATAACGCTCGGTGCCGCCCGTGCTCGCCGCTCCGGGGAGTTTCATTTCGCACCCTTTCCCTTGCCGCCACCACCACCGCCGCGAAACAGCAGGCCGTCGAGACCGAGAGTCTTGCCTGGACCGGCGAGCACGAAGATGGCCAGCGCGATGATATTGATTTGTTGAAAGGCGAGCATGTAGCCGCCCCGCGCCATGCCGGGGCCGAGACAATAATTCACCATCATGAACAGACCGATGGCCGCGCTCATCCGCGTAAACAGACCCAACAGCAGGCACACGCCGACGGCGATCTCACCGATCATGACTAGATAGCCGAACAGCTCACTATGGGGCACGACGTAGTTTTGCAAAAACGTTTTGTACCAGGGATAAAGATCGAGAATGGCCAGGTCGCCGATCTGGCGGCCGATCCAATCGCCCTTGGGGAAGTTACGCTGAAACTTGCCGATGCCTTGGAAAAATAAATAGTAACCGACGAAGATGCGCAGGATCGACAAATACCAGAGATAGGTGCGTTCGCGAAAATTCATCTTGCCGGCTCACGGTTGAATATTGTCACGGCTGTTCTTCAGAGTTGCTGAGTGGGCTCAAGATAGCGTCGATGACCGAGGGGATCAAGCCAACCGGCGCGGGGATAAATTGAGAATGGATAATGGGGAATTGATAATTTCGGAGCGGGTGATTGCAGTTGTTACGCTCAATCGAAATCTGTCGCCCGCGGTTTTGTTTCTAGAAGGCGTCTTTTAGTTTGCGCACGGCGGCGAAGACGGCTACGGGGGCGGTGGCTTTGACGCAGGTTTGGATTTCTTTGCTGTCCCAGCGCAGGAACGGGTTGGTTTGTTTTTCCTCTTCCATCGTCGACGGCACGGTGGACGTGCCGCGCGCGCGCAGGCCTTGGACGCGCTCGAAGCGCGCCGCTAGTTTTGGGTTTTTCCCTTCCACGGTCATGGCGAAGCGCAGATTGCTCTCGGTGTACTCATGGCCGCAATAAACTTTGGTGTTGTCGGGCAGCGCCATGAGTTTCTTGAGCGAGCTGTGCATTTGTTCCGGCGTGCCTTCGAAGAGCCGGCCGCAGCCGGCGGTGAACAGCGTGTCGCCGCAAAATAAATTATTTTCGAACAGGTAGGCGACATGGCCGGTGGTGTGGCCGGGAATGAAAAACACCTTGCCTTTGAGTTCGCCGATCGCAATCGTCTCCCCTTCATCGACGCCGTCGGTCATGCCAAATACCCGTGCGCCGTCGCTCTTGTGCGCGTAGACTTTTAGTTTGAGTTGCGCCAGCAAGCCTTCGTTGCCGCCAGTGTGATCGCGGTGATGGTGGGTGTTTAAGATCGCCACCGGCTGGACTTTTTCCTGGTCGATGCGGCGCAGCACCGGTTCCGCTTCCGATGGATCGACAATCGCCGCCTGGTTGGTCTTCTCACAGACGACGAGATAGCCATAGTTGTCGCGCAACAGCGCAATCTGATGAATCTTCATGGGTAGTTCCTAAAAAGCTTTCTATTGGGGTGAATCGTCGTTGGATTCTAGTCGCATCCAGGCGCCTTTTCAAATCTCACTCCCAGCTTGTCAGCCAACCGCGCGGACGCCGCGTTTAATGACACAATTGTTTCCACAAAGCGCTTAACGTTCAAAATCGTCGGATATCTCACCTAATTAGTGCCTGACCGGAAACCCCAATCTCAGTCTCTGCATCGCCGTAACGGCACGGGGTTAAGCGGGCTTTGAGGGCACGAAGAATGGCAATAAGTGGAGTTGGAAAGGGAGTTTTTTGCGAATGTGCTGGGGAAGGAAGGAATTT
>CAMDBU010000208.1 GCA_945889495.1 Syntrophobacter sp. SbD2
ATTTCTTTCTTTCCCCCACACCTTGGCAAAAAACTCCCCTCCCCGTTACACTTCACGCCAATCTTCGTGTCCACAAAACCCGCTTAACCCCGCGCCGTTACGGCGATGCAGAGACTGAGATTGGGGTTTCCGGTCAGGCACTAGTTAGCAGTGAAAAGAAAAAGCTGCCGATTTGACGTTTCATATGAGTGTCCCCGATCTTTTCTGTTAACTGACTGCTGATAGCTGACAGCTGTCATCGAATCACGCGATCCGCCCGCACCAGCACATTGGGCGGCACGGTTAGACCGATTTGCTTGGCGGCCTTGAGATTGACGACAAACTCGAACTTCAACGGCTGCTCCACCGGTAGCTCCGCCTGTTCGACGATCTGGCTGCGTAAGCTGTATAAAATCGCGTCGGTGAAAATTAACAAGCCGCGGATGCGGTCGCGGCCGGTAGTGCTGAAGGCCGCCTGCAACGCATTGAGATCGGCGACTTCGATCGCTTGAACCTGCACGCCCAATGCTTTCCCTGCTTCCAGATTATCGCGCAGTTCGGGACGATAGGTTGGGTTGGTCGGGTTGAGGATCGCCGTGACGCGAGCGATATTCGGCACGACCTCGCGCAGCAACTCCAGCCGCTTGCCGCTCAGCTCCGGCGCCAGGATGCTGGTTCCAGTCACGTTGCCACCCGGTCGTGCCAGACTTTCAATCAACCCGGTGGCAATCGGATCGCCGATCGCCACCATGACGATCGGTATCGTTTTCGTGGCGTTTTTCTCGGCTTGGGTCGCGGGAGTACCGTTCGTCACGATGACATCGACATTCAGTTTGACTAGCTCGGCGGCAAGCTCCGGCAGCCGCTCGACTTTGTTCTCGGCCCAGCGCCACTCAATGGCGATCGATTGGCCGTCGACATGACCGAGCTCGCGCAGTCCTTGCAGCAACGCTTCGGTGCGCAGCTTGAAAGCCGCCGGCGCGGCCGGGAATAGCACGCCGATCTGCGGCACCTTGCCGCGCTGCTGCGCCTCGGTAGGCGCGCTAGTGATGAGCACGACGGTTGCCAGGAGTGAGATCAGAAAGGATTTAATCATCGAAATATTCCTGAATCGTTTGCTGACCGCCGACCGCTGATAACTGACAGCTTTTAGCGAATCACTCGGCTCGCTCTAACCAGCACATTGGGCGGGATCGTCACGCCGATCTGCTTGGCGGTTTTTAGATTGACGATGAAATCAAACCCCGTCGGTTGCTCGACCGGCAAGTCGGCGGGTTTGGTCCCTTTGAGAATCTTGTCGACGTAGGTCGCGGCGCGGCGGAACAGCTCGATGTAGCTCGGTCCATAGGCGACCAAGCCGCCGGCTTCGGCATACTCCGCCTGTAGGTGCATGGATGGCAGCCGCTGTTTGATCGCCAACTCGACGATACGTTTGAGTAGGGTGAATGTCACCGGATCGCTCAGGGTCAAGATGGCGCTGCTGCGTGCCGCCAAGATCGCCGCGAAGGCATTGTCCAAATCGCCAGCGCCGCGCACCTCGACCATTTGCAGATTGAGCCCCAAGGCCTGGGCCGCGGCCTCGGTCTCTTTGGCCTGCGCGCTGTAACCTTGAAACTCGCGGTTAGCCAGCACCGCCACCCGCGAGATGCCCGGCAACATCTCTTTGAGCAGCTCCAACCGCTTGCCGCTCAACTCCGGCGCAAAGGTGCTGAGACCCGTGATATTGCCACCGGGACGCGCCAAGCTCGCAACCAAGCCATCGCCCACCGCATCGGCGACGTTGGTCATGACGATAGGGATCGACTTGGTCGCATTCTTGGCCGCCTGCGCCGGTGGCGAACCGCCGGCAGCGACGATCAGGTCGACATTGAGTTGCAGCAGCTCCGTGGCGAGCGCCGGCAAACGGTCAGGCTTGCCTTCGGCGTAGCGGTAATCGATCACGATATTTTTACTTTCGACGTATCCCAACGCCCGTAACCCTTGGCGGAACGCTTCGATGCGCAGTTTTTGCACCGCCGCCGAACTGGCGACGAGAAAGCCCAGGTGGGGAATCTTAGTTGGTTGCTGCGCTAGGGCGCCGCGCCCAGTTGTCAGTAAGACAGAGAATAGTAACCAGTTGAGGACGAATAAGATTATCTTGCGACACATCGTGGATGGTACTCCCGATAGTTTCTCAAAACTGACTGCTGACTGCTCACCTCTGAATGCTGAATACTGGCTACTGCCAACTATCACCTAATCACCCGATTCGCCCGCACTAACAGGTTGGGTGGGATCGTCAGGCCGATTTGCTTGGCGGCATTGAGGTTGACGACGAAATCGAATTTGGTTGGCTGCTCGACCGGCAGGTCGGCGGGCTTGGTGCCTTTTAAAATCTTGTCGATGAAAACCGCGTTGCGTTTGAAGCGTTCGCTTTGGCTCGGGCCGTAGGACATCAAGCCGCCGTTGATGGGAAAGTTTTCTTGCACGTAGATCGCTGGCAGGCGGTATTGGGCGGCTAAGCTGGCGAGCTGTTTTTGTTGAGGGAAGGCGATTGGGTTCGACAAGACACTGACCGCGCCGACGCCGGCCTTGCTGGCGTCGCGCCAGGCGATTGGGTATTTGTCAACGCTGGTGATTTCGAGGGATAGAAGTTGCAAGCTGATCTGGCGGGCGGTGGCCTGGGTATCCTGCCATTCCAATTTGGCGCTTGGATTGCCCGGATCCCAAAGGACCGCGGCACGACTGAGTTTACCGACGGTTTCTTTGAGCAGCTCCAGCCGTTTGCCGGCTAAAAGCGACTCGACGCTGCTGAAGCCGGTGACGTTGCCGCCTGGATGCGCCAGACTATCGACCAACCCAGCCGCCACCGGATCGGTGACGTCGAGAAAAACGATCGGGATGGTCTTGGTCGCCTGCTTTAGGGCGAGAGCAGTGCCAGTGCCAGGGGCGATCAGAACATCGACCTTGAGGCGAACTAGCTCGGCGGCGAGTTCGGCGCGCCGCTCTGGTTTACCGTTGGCGGACCGGAATTCGAGGATGAAGTTTTGGCCCTCGATATAGCCGAGTTCGCGCAGGCTCTTCATAAGCCCTAGTGAGGGGGTCGCGCCCGAAACCGTCAGATAACCGACGCGCGGAATTTTGTTGGTCTGCTGCGCTTCAGTTGTGCTGACGAGGAGAAGTGTCAGAGCGATGGCTAGGAGCGTTGGGAATTTTCGATTGCCGATTTTGGTCCGCGGGGCTGCTTTTTGATTGTCGGCATTCGGAAACAGCCGGGCGTCTTGCGGTCTAGTCGCTTTGCTCTGCGGCGGGTTGCCCGAATCACCCTGCGGAATCACCAGCTGAGCCGGTCTGGTCACGATGAGGTTCCCCAATCCAAAATCAAAAATCCAAAATGGATTCATCCGATGAAGTTTTTGATCTTCTTGAACAGCAACTCGTCGTCGATCGGTTTCGGCAGGTAGTCGTCGCAGCCGGCTTTGCGGGCGTCGATCTCGTCGCCGACCATGGCGTGGGAGGTGACGGCGATGATCGGGATATTTTTCAAGTCGTCATTGGCCTTCAGTCTTCGAGTAGCTTCCCAGCCGTCCATCACCGGCATGCCCAAGTCCATCAAGATCAAATCCGGCCGCTCTCTCTCGGTCACGTCCAGCGCCTCTTCGCCATTCTCCGCGATCACCATGTCGTAGTCTTCTTCCAACAACTGCACGACCAGGTCGCGGTTGAATTCGGTGTCGTCGACGACGAGAATCTTCTTTTTATTGGTGCTAGCCATGACAATGACCTCTTTGATTTGTTGAGCTGTTTTGCTCGGCGCGTGTTTAATTTTCGATTTTGGATTTTGGATTGTCGGAAATGTCGGAGTTTCGCTGCTTAGTTCGCGTTCCTGGTTCGTGTTGGTCATTTGCGTTGGCGCAGGGTTTTGATCGAAGCGACGGTCATGGCGACGATCTCGTTGGTTTCTTTGATGAGTTCGCTGACCCGACTTGCCGGGACGATCTTGGCGTCGACGAGCAACTCCAGCCAGTAAATGTTCTCGTCAGCTTCTTCTTCGACAATGGCAAGCTTTGCTATTACATCAGCGGTGGATTTACCGCGGCATGCCGATCGATAGTTGGCGCCGACCGAAGTGCCGCAGCGAACCAATTGCCGGCCGAGAACGTCAGCGGTTCCGCGCCGCGGCAATTCGTCGACCAACTCGATAACTTGAAGTGCAAGTTGCTTGGTCCGTTTCTTAAACTCCTGCTCGTCCATGGGCGGCACGATCTTCTCCGGTTCCCCAATCCAAAATCGAAAATCCAAAATCCAAAATTACCCGGCGCTTTGCGCCGGAGGCTTCAACTCCATCGGTATCGTCACGGTAAACTGCGAGCCGACGCCTTCTTGGCTGGTGACGGCGATGTCACCGCCGAGGAGTTGGGCGAGCTTTCTGACGATGGCGAGGCCCAGGCCGGTGCCGCCGTATTTCCTCGTCGTCGACATGTCGACTTGGCGGAACTCGTCGAAGATGTATTTCAAGGCTTCCTGATTCATGCCGATGCCGGTGTCGGAGACCGTTAGCCGGAGCATGCCGTCGTCGCGCACGGCGGCGACTTTGATCTCGCCCTTTTCGGTAAACTTGGCCGAGTTGCTGAGCAGGTTCAAAACGATCTGCTTCAACTTGTCGCGGTCGGATTTGAGCGGCGGCAGGTCCGGTGGCACTTCGGTGACCAGCTTGACGTTGCCGTTCTTGAGCAAGGGCTCGACGGTGGCGGTGGCGATGCGCATCACTTCCTCGAGCTTGAAGTTCTCGGCGTAGACTTCCATACGGTTGGCTTCGATCTTGGCGAGATCGAGCAGCTCGTTGATCAGGCTCAACAAATGCTCCGAGCTGACTAGGACTTTTTGCAGGTTGTCTTTTTGCAGCTGCTCGATCTTGCCCTCGGTGCGGCGCAAGACGATGCGCGTGAAGCCGATAATTGAATTCAACGGCGTGCGCAGCTCATGACTGACCGTGGCCAGGAACTGCGACTTATGTTTGTTGGCGGCTTCGAGCAGGTCGTTTTTCTCGCCCAGTTCGCGGAACAGCCGGACGTTTTCGATAGCGATCACCGCCTGGTCGGCGAAGGTTCGGAGCAAAGCGATCTGCTTGTCGGTAAACGGTTTAGCTTCGCGCCGCCAAGCGGTCATGACGCCGACCAGTTGATTCTCGCGCAGCATCGGCACCGAGATCACCGTGCGGACATTTTCCTGTTCGTAAAGTTCCCGCGGGTTGGGCGCGAAGGCCGGGTCGTTGAGCAGATCGAGCACATGCACCGTGCGCCGTTCGAGGGCGGCCAAACGCGTGGTGGTTTCGTGACCGGGATGGAGCCGGCTACTGCGCAGATGCTCGGCGAAGGCTTCGGTGGTGCCGTAGCTTTCCGCCGTGTGCAAGGTTTCACCGTCGTAGAGAAACAGCGCCGCGATGTTGGACTCGCACAGGCGCGTGATGTTGGCCAGGATGGTCTGGTAGACCGGTTGTAAATCGCTCGGCGAGGCGGCGATGACGCCGAGGATTTCGCTGGTGGCGGTCTGCTGCTCCAACGATTCGGTCAATTCCTTGGTGCGGTCTTCGACTTTTTGCTCCAAGTTGGAATAGGACTCCTGGAGCTGGGCGGTCATTTTATTGAACTCATCGGCCAGCACTTCGATCTCGTCGCCGGTTTTGAGATCCAAGCGATGGCCGAGATCGCCTTTGCCGATGCGCTCGACGCCTTCACGCAGGATGCCCACCGGTTTGACGACCCGACGGCCGATGAACAAGCTCGCCATCAACGCCAGGCCGAGGCCGAACAGAAGCACCGTCGAGGTGCGGATCACCGAGGCGTAGAGCGGTTCGTAGGCCTCTTCCACCGGCCGGTCGACGATGACCGCCCAGTCGAGTCCGGTGACCTGGGCCGAGGCGGTCAAGACTTTTTTGCCTTGGACGTTGGGCGTGACCAGCGCTTGGCGCTTGGGCCGCTCGGCCGCCGGCATGAAGGCGGCAATGGTGGATTCCAACTTGGCGACGTTGCGCCGCTGTAAGACCAAGCTGATGTCGGGATGGGCGATCAGTTCGCCGCTCTTGCTGATGACGTAGGAGTAACCGGCTCGGCCGACTTTCAGATTGGTCACCACGTCGCCGATGTATTTGAGATTGACCTCGGCCTGGAGCACGCCGATGACATCGCCGGCGAAGCGCTCGATGGGCACGGCGATGGTCATGTAGGGCTCCGAGCCGCGCACGAAGTAGACCGGGCCGAAATACGATTGCCCCTTCTTGGCTTCGAGAAATGGCTTGCCGTTGGCGAAGTCGCGTTTGACGTCGGGCAAGACCGTGCGCAGCCGCGACGCCTGTACCTGGATGCCGCCCTCTTGATTGAGCGCGATCGCCTCGGTGATCGACGGCGCGATGAGTAACAGCTTTTCCAACTCGAAACGAAAATCGTTGGTTAGCCCTTTAGCAGCCCGTGGTGAAAGTCGAGAATAAAGTGGGTGATCCGTGGTGATGAAGATCGACACTAACGACATAACGTACTAAAGTTTTCTGCATGGCGATGGGAAAACGAAGACACGAAGAGCAGCGAGGGATGTGGGTTGCGGTGA
>CAMDBU010000209.1 GCA_945889495.1 Syntrophobacter sp. SbD2
CTGAAAGCGAAGGGTAAACTGTTCAAAGTCGCTCTCATCGCTTGCATGCGCAAGCTGCTCACGATTCTCAATTCTATGATCAAACATAAAACTTGTTGGTCTGATACTTTTCTTCAGAAAGCTTGACTTGCAAGACAGTTGCTACAAGACCTAAATCCTATTTGTGCCCTTTGTGCTCTTTGTGGTTAATCTCTTCTCTTCCCAATCTTGAACCGCTTACTTGCCGACCTCGGCGCGAATTTCACCGGCGATCGCTTCGGCCATGGCGCGGATCTTTTTTTCGTCCTCGCCTTCGAGCATCACGCGGCAGAGCAGCTCCGTGCCGGAGTAGCGCACCAGCACCCGGCCGCGGCCGGCCAGGCTGCGTTCGACCTCGGCGATCTGCTTTTTCACCTTGGGCATCTGCTCGAAGTCTTTCTTTTCTTTGACATGAACGTTGACCAGCACCTGGGGCAGCCGGCGCATGACCTTTTTCAACTGGCTCAAGCGTTTGCGCTTCTCGACCATCAAGGCCAGCATTTGCAAGCAAGTAATGGCGCCGTCGCCAGTGCTGTTGTGATCGAGGAATAGAATATGACCGGACTGTTCACCGCCCAAGTTGAAGTTACCGGCGAGCATTTTCTCGACCACGTAACGATCGCCCACTTGGGCGCGCACAACTTCGAGACCGGCGTCGTGCATCGCCAGTTCCAGACCTAAGTTGCTCATCACCGTGGCGACTACGCCATTGCCTTTGAGTATGCCCTTCTCTTTCATATCGAGGGCCGAGATCGCCAGGATCTGATCGCCGTCGAGGATCTCGCCGGCGTCGTCGACAAACACCGCCCGGTCGGCGTCGCCGTCCAGCGCGACCGCGAAGTCGGCGCCCTCGTGCATCAAGAGTTCGCGCGCGGTCTCGGGGTAGAGCGCGCCGCAGTTACGGTTGATGTTCTCACCGTCGGGATGGACGCCGATGGGCAAAACTTCCGCGCCCAGTTCGGTCAACACTTCGGGCACGACTTTGTACGCCGCGCCATGGCCGCAGTCGACGACGATCTTCAACCCTTCCAAGGTCAGATTTCGCGGGAAACTATTCTTGAGAAAGACATTGTAACGGCCGACGGCGTCTTGAATGCGCGACGCCTTGCCGATCGCCGCGAAGGTCGGCCGGTGCGCGTCGGTCTCGCCGCTAAAGATCATTTCTTCCATGCGTGCTTCGACTTCGTCGGGAAGTTTAAAGCCGTCCCATGAGAAAAACTTGATGCCGTTGTCTTGATAAGGATTATGCGACGCTGAGATCACCACGCCGGCGTCGGCGCGCATACTGCGGGTGAGAAACGCCACCCCCGGCGTCGGCAACGGCCCGACCAGCAAGACATCGGCGCCCATCGAGACGATGCCCGAGGCCAAGGCGGTTTCCAGCATGTAGCCCGACAGCCGGGTGTCCTTGCCAATGAGAATCTTGAAACGGTGCTTGTCCTTCTCGCCGTTGCGCCGGGCAAACGCCGACGACGGCATGCGGCCGGGCAGATCGCGTTCGGACTCATGGAGCACCTTGGCGATGGCCCGGCCGAGCTTGAGCGCCATCTCCGAGGTCATTGGTTCCTCGTTGGCGACGCCGCGCACGCCATCGGTGCCGAACAGGTGGCGTTTATTTTTCTTCAGCTTCACTGCCGGTTGATTCATGGTTGTCATGCTCCAGACTGATTCACGGCGCCGGTTTGGCGATCTTGACCCGCACCGATGCCGGCTTGTGCTCGACCACCGTGACGCCGTTGGGTAGGTCGAACTGCAACGGCAAATTATGCTCGCCGGCGGCCAACCCCGATAATTTTACAAAAACATTCATGGAGCCTAATTCTAACCTGTCGAAGAGATTTTTGGGACCGGAAAGACGCAAAAAAATTGCCTTGGGATTGACGGTGTAGATTCCTTTAAAATCCTTTGTCCCGACTTCCACCTGGGGGAAATCCCGGATCGCTTGCTCTTCTTCAAGCGTCACCGAAACCTCCACCTGGTCAGGCAAAAAGGTCAGCGGTTTGCCGTCGCTGGCCAGCCGCACCAGCCGCTTGGGCACGCCGCGGGTGTCATGGAGATCCACCGACACTGTCTCCACCGCGGTGAGCCGGCGCACCTCATCGGCCGGCCCTTGCACCGTCACCCGCTCAGGCTGCACGATGGTTTGGGCGACGCGATATCCCGCCGCGGGCTTGCCGGATAGACGAACCGAAATCGGCAGAGTCAATTTGATTACCGGCTCCATGCGCAGGTGTACCACCGGCGGGGTGATCCGCGCCGCCGTAACGCCGCGCGGAATGTTGAACAGGCCGCCGCCCAGCGGGTAACTCAAGGTGCCCGGCTTGGCGGTGGTCAGATCGAGCGACAGCTTCATTTCATCGGCGTCCATTGTCGAAACCAAGGTGCGCGGCCCCGTGACGCGCAGGACGACGAAATCGACGCGATTGTCCATCACCATCAGGTCGCTTGGAATGTTGCGAAACTCCACCGGTACTTCGATGGAGCGCTCGATATCGCGGTGACCGGCGAACCAAAGCCCGACGGCGATGATCAAAGCCAGCGCCTTGAGACCGAAATCGCTGCCCGCCAGGGAGACGATCTTTTCCCACAGCTGCTTCATGATTTGACCAGTTCGCGCAGTGCCGAGCGCAGCCGGACGCCGTCGATATTTTCGGTGACGTTGCCGCCCATGACCAGCGCCACCGTGCCTTCCTGTTCCGACACCACGATCGCCACCGCGTCGGTCTCTTCGGTGACGCCAAGAGCAGCGCGATGGCGGGTGCCCCAGGTTTTGCGCAGGTGCGGATTGGTGCTGAGCGGCAAGAGGCAGCGCACCGCCGTGACCCGCCCCTTTTGAATTACCAAGGCGCCGTCATGAATCGGCGAGTGGGGCAGGAAAACACTTTCGAGCAACTCCCGGCTCACCCAAGCGTCGAGCCGCGTGCCGATCTCCATGAACTCGCTCAAACCGACATCGCGCTGAAACACCACCAGCGCGCCAACCCGCTTGGCCGCCAGCGCCATGGCCGCCTGGGCGACTTCCTCGATGACATCTTCGCGGCGCTGCACGGAACGTTCCAGCGTCGAAAACAGTGGCGCGGTGCCGACCTGGGTAAGCGCGCGACGGATATCGCTCTGAAAGATCACGATGATGACCAAAATAATCGAGCTTAAAAAGTTATCGAGGATCCAACTGAGGGTGAACAGGCCGAGAGTACGCGAGGAAACGTAGGCCACCAGGATCACCGCCAGGCCGATGATCATCTGCATGGCCCGGCTGCCGCGCACGATCTGCAGCGCCCGGTAGACCAGAAATGTGATGATGCCGATGTCGAGGGCGTCCTGGGGCCGGAGCTGATGCAGTAGCTCGATCATGGCGCTCTCGATTATCCGTGAAAACCAAAACGCAGCGCGTCGGCGACGCGCAACGCGCGGCAGCTTTCCGCCACATCGTGAACCCGAATGATATTCGCGCCGCTCAATACCGCCGCCACCGCCGCGGCCAAGCTGCCTTCGAGCCGCTGTGCCGGTTCGAGATCGAGAATCTTGCCGATAAAAGTCTTGCGCGACACGCCGACCAGCAGCGGTTGGCCGAGCGCGCCGAGGATCGACAGGCCACGCAGCAATTGAATGTTATGCTCGACGGTCTTACCGAAACCGATGCCGGGATCAAGAATTATCGACTCGGCGTCCATACCGGCGTCCATGGCGTCGTAGAGCCGCTCGGCGAGAAAATCGCGCACCTCTCGAACGACGTCAGTATACTGCGGATCGCTTTGCATGGTGCGCGGCGTGCCGCGCATATGCATCAAGATCACCGGCACTTTTTCACTGGCGACTAGCGGCGCCATGGCTGCATCGAAGCTGAGCGCGCTGATGTCGTTGACGATATCGGCGCCGGCATCGAGGGCGGCACGCGCGACGGAAGCTTTGTAACTATCGATGGAGATCGGCAGCGCGCATTGCCGCCGTAGGCCAGCGATGACCGGGATCACCCGGCCGAGCTCGTCGGCTTCAGACACCGGCTCGGCGCCGGGACGAGAAGACTCGCCGCCGATGTCGACGATGTCGGCGCCAGCTTGCGCCATCGCCAAACCGTCGGCGATCGCTCTGCCGGTATCGAAGTGGCGGCCGCCATCGTAAAACGAATCCGGCGTGACGTTGAGCACCGCCATGATCGCCGTGCGCCGGGCGAAATCAACGGTCCCATGGCGCGTCTTCAACTCGCGGACGGCCTGGGCGCCGGCGGGAAACAACGGATTGAAGCCGCTGAAGGTGGAGTTCAAATCGCGAGGAGCGTTGGGCGGCATGGCTTAATTCTACCGGTAAGAGGGCTCGATGCTAAGACGATTCAGCGCCCGGATTAAAGCTAAAAAAACCAATCCGGCGGCTCGCTGGCCGAGCCCACCGGATCGCGAATTTGTTGGCAGGTGGAGCTAAGGGCGGCGCAGGCCGCCCGCGGAATGTTCTGACTAAGCGACCGCTGCGGCCGACGACGCAAACGGGTCTCCACTGTTCCCGCCGAACTCGCGCACGATGGCGTCGATTTCGGAACCGTCGAGCACCTCTTTTTCGAGCAACGACTCGGCGACCTTGTGGAGCAGCCGGATGTTGGTTTTCAAGAGGTCCTTAGCCTTGTGATAACTTTCCTGGATGATGCGCCGCACTTCGGCATCGATCTCGATGGCGGTGCTCTCGGAATAGTCGACTTTCTGGGTGAAGTCGCGGCCCAAGAAAATCTCTTCCTCTTTCTTGCCGAAGGTCATCGGCCCCAAACGCTCGCTCATGCCCCACTCGCAAACCATGCGGTGGGCCAGATCGGTGGCCTTCTCGATGTCGTTGCCGGCGCCGGTGGTGGTGTGCTTGAGGATCAACTCCTCGGCCACCCGGCCGCCGAACAGAATCACCAAATTATTGAGCAAGTATTCCTTGCCGTAGGTATGTTTCTCGTCAATCGGCAGCTGCTGGGTCAGACCCAACGCCATGCCGCGCGGAATGATCGTGACTTTATGAATCGGATCGGCGCCTGGTAGGAGCTTGGCGACCAGCGCATGGCCAGCTTCATGATAGGCGGTGTTGCGCTTCTCCTCGTCGCTGATGATCATGCTGCGGCGCTCGGCGCCCATCATGACTTTATCTTTGGCGAGCTCGAAGTCGGGCATCTCGACTTTTTCTTTGTTGTTGCGCGCCGCCAACAGCGCCGCCTCGTTGACCAGATTCTCTAGATCGGCGCCAGCAAAGCCTGGCGTCGCCCGGGCGAGCACGCCGACGTCAACGTCGGCTCCCAGCGGAACTTTCTTAGTGTGGACTTGGAGAATCCCCTCGCGCCCTTTGACATCGGGACGGGGAACGACGACACGGCGGTCGAAACGGCCCGGCCGCAACAGCGCCGGATCGAGGACATCGGGCCGGTTAGTGGCGGCGATCAGAATAACTCCTTCGTTGGTCTCGAAGCCGTCCATTTCGACCAGCAGCTGGTTCAAGGTCTGCTCGCGTTCGTCATGGCCGCCGCCCAGGCCAGCACCGCGATGGCGGCCGACGGCGTCAATTTCATCGATGAAAATAATACACGGGGCATTTTTCTTGCCTTGAACGAACAGATCGCGCACCCGCGAGGCGCCGACGCCGACGAACATCTCGACGAAGTCCGAACCGCTGATGCTGAAAAACGGCACGCCCGCCTCGCCGGCGATCGCCCGCGCCATCAATGTTTTGCCGGTGCCCGGAGGACCGACCAGCAAACAGCCCTTGGGAATGCGGCCGCCGAGCTTGGTGAATTTCTTCGGGTCCTTAAGGAATGCGATGATCTCTTGGAGGTCGTCCTTGGCCTCATCGGCGCCGGCGACATCGGCGAACGTAACGCGATGCTGATTTTCCGTCAGCAGCTTAGCCCGGCTTTTGCCGAAGGACATCGCCTTACCACCACCCACCTGCATCTGGCGCATGAAAAACACCCAGACGCCGATCAGCAAAAGCATCGGGAACCAGTTGAGCAGAAACACCATGTACCAGGGCGAATCTTCCTCGGGTTTGGCGGCGATTTTTACTTTTTTATCGCGCAGCGATTTGACCAGATCGGGATCGTTGGGCGCGAAGGTACGAAAGCGCTCGCCGTTTTTGTATTTGCCTTGCAGGTTATGGCCCTGGATCAGCACTTCTTGAATATCGCCGCGGTCCACGGCGCTCATGAAATCGCTAAACACGATCTCCGGCTCGCGGCCATGCTGCTTGCTAAACACACTGAAGATGACCAAAAAGACCAGCGCGAGGACCAGCCATAGAGCGATATGTTTATGTGATTGGCTCAATCGAGTTCTCCCAGATTTGGCAACGAGTGAAAGTCTAACACACGCATGGTAGCGGATCAATAAAAGATTTACTAACTGTTGTAGCAAAGTGAATCTGTCAGGGTCTAACGGCAACGTGAATATGTCAGGGTGGAAGGATGAGAACCCTGACGATGAGAGACGAGAAACGACTAGACATCATACAACGATCGTTACGTAATGAGCTGACGATGGTGGAAGCCGC
>CAMDBU010000210.1 GCA_945889495.1 Syntrophobacter sp. SbD2
CTGCCCTACAAGAAGTTCTAGGGGGCAGGCGCGACGAATCGTCTCCTTGCCACGGCCATGAGCAGCGCTGAGAGCCCAAGACCGCCATTGCCTCCTTTCGATGAGGTATCCGCGGCTAAAAAGGTCCGCATGGCCGAGGATGCCTGGAATAGCCGCGAACCGGAACGGGTCTCACTCGCCTATACTCATGACAGCGTCTGGCGCAACCGTTCCGAGTTCGTGACTGGCCGCGCGGCCATCGTCCAATTCCTTACCCGTAAATGGAGCATGGAGTTGGACTATCGTCTGATTAAAGAACTCTGGGCTTTCCACGGCAACCGCATTGCCGTTCGCTTCGCCTACGAATGGCATGACGACTCAAGGAATTGGTTTCGCTCTTATGGCAACGAAAATTGGGAGTTCAACGAACAAGGCTTGATGCAACGCCGCATCGCCAGCATCAACGATCTGCCGATTCGCGAGAGTGAGCGGAAATATTACTGGCCGCTCGGACGGCGTCCCGACGATCACCCAACGCTTTCCGAACTCGGTCTATGATGCGAATCAGTTAGGGTTGGCCAAGCGCTGCGGCGAGCTATTCGGATCGTCTCCCGGGAAGGTTGGGATCGGAAGAAGATTAACCACGAAAATCACGAAAGGGGATATCGGAAATTATTTTTTTCGTGCGTTTCGTGTTTTTCGTGGTTAAATCCCCGATCCTATTTCAATAAATCGTTAGCCAGCTTGATCGCCTTGGGCCAGAGTTGGGTCAGGACTTCTTCGCTGGAGTTTTCCCGTCTTTGATTTTCTTCAAAGCTCAAGAAATCTTTCGATGCCCTGGTGCCGAACTGTTCTAGCCATTTGGTGTCGACGTCGAGTCTTCTGGTCGCTTGGCCCATCGCTTTGCCGTAGGTTTCTTGGCCTTCCTTGCTGAGTAGCCAGTTGACGAAAACTTTGGTTGCGTTGGGGTGGCTGGAATTTTTCACCACCGACAGGGCGCCGCTGCCGCTGCTGGTGTAGCTGCCTTCTTTGGCTTCGGGCAGCGGCTTGATCGGCAACCCGGCTTTGATGAACGGCGCCAAAGTGTAATAGGTGAGGCCGACGGTGATGGCGAAACGTCCTTTGGCCAGCCCTTCACCGAGCAGGCGCTGCTCACGCGACAGCGTCAGCTCCTGTGTAGCTAATTTGCGCAGGAACTCTTCGCCCTTGATTTTGTAAAAGAACGCCCAGCTCGAGGTACCGCCGCCGGCCGAGCGCGGGTCGAGGATGGCGATCTTGCCTTTCCATTTCGGGTTGAGCAGGTCGTCGAAGCCGCGGTAGTCGTCGGCTTTTACCAGTTGCGTGTTGTGCCAGAAATTTTCCGACTGGTAGGCCTGAAACGAGTAGAGATATTTTTTCGCATTGTCGGCCCAGACATGGCCGCCGTACCAGCGCTTGGGATCTTTCACCTCGGGCAGGATCAACAGCGGCTCGATCGGTTCCAAAATTCCCGCGTTGAGTAGACTCAATGGCGTCAACGAACCACTGATCAGGAGATCGAAGTAGCGCACGCCGGCGGCATGCTCGGCGGCGATCTTGCTGGCGTTTGCCGGACCGCGGCCGGTGGCGAGCTCGACGTCAATGGCGGGATAGCGTTTGCTGAAGGTATCGTCGAGCGCTTTGCGCAATTCCGCGCTGGCTGGGATGCCGGCGACGACTTTGCCTTCCTTGTTGGCCGCCTGGACGGTCTTGTCCCATTCGGATTGGGCGTGCGTCGTGTGGACGGCGATGGGTGTCAGGAAAACCAACAAGCAGATTAACAGTTTCAACTTCATATCGTTCCTGGTTGGGCGTGCCAGCTATTTGAAAACATCCTCGGCGATCTTCTTGCTGCGCGCCCAGTATTTGTTGACGGTCTCTTCGCTGTAGTTCTCCAGGCGGTTACTTTCTTCTATCGTTTGAAAATCCTTGCTCGCGCGCGAACCGAGTTCGGCGAGCGGTTTGGTATCGACGTCGAGGCGGCGCGTCGCCTGGCCCATGGCTTTGCTGTAGACCTCCTGGCCTTCGCGGCTGAGCAGCCAATTGATAAATACTTTGGTCGCGTTGGGGTGGGGCGAGTTTTTCACCACGGTGAGGGCGCCGCTGCCGCAGCTGGTGTAGCTGCCTTCTTTCAAGTCGGGCAGCGGCTTGATCGGCAGGCCGGCTTTCAGGAACGGCGCGAAGGTGTAGTAGGAGAGGCCGATGGTGAACGGTACTTTGCCCTTGGCGAGCATGTCGGCCAATTGGCGCTGATCGCGCGACAGGACGAAATCCTGGGCGGCGAACTTGCGCAGCCATTCTTCGCCCTTGATCTTGAGCAGAAACGCCCAGGTGGCGCTGCCGCCGCCGCCCGAGCGCGGATCGAGGTAGCCGATCTTACCTTTCCATTTACTCTGCAAGAGATCGTCCAGGGAGCGCACTTCTTCGGGATTGAAGTTAGCGCTGTTGTACCAAAAGTTATCCGAGCGAAAGGCCTGGAAGCCGTAGACATGGCGCTTGACGATATCGAGCCAGATATGGCCGCCGAACCACTGCTTGGGGTCCTTCACTTCGGGGAGGATGAACAGCGACTCGATGGGATCGAGGATGCCGGCGTTGAGCAGATTGAAAGGCGTCGAGGTGCCGCTGATCAGTAAATCGAAGTAGCGCACGCCGGCAGCATGCTCGGCGGCGATCTTGCTGGCATTGGACGGTCCGCGCGCGTTGGACAGCTCAAGCTCGATGCCGGGAAACCGTTTGGCAAACGCCTCACCGATGTTTTTCCGCGTGTCGGCGCTATTCGGGATCGCCGCGACGATCTTGCCTTCCTTGTTGGCCGCCTGGATAGTTTTGTCCCATTCGATCTGCCAGGCGGCTCTCGGATCGGCGGCGCGAGATTCCGGCGCGGTTACCAGGATGAGCAGGATCAATATGAGAAAAACTTTCATGCTTCCGCCTTTGTGCCGGGCTATTTGAATACCTCTTCGGCGATCTTGTAGGCCTTGCTCCAGATCTTCATCACCGTGTCTTCGCCGTAGTTCTCGCGCCGGTCGTTTTCTTCGACGCTGAGAAAGTCTTTCGATGCTTTGCTGCCGAACTCGACCAACCATTTGGTGTCGACATCGAGCCGGCGGGTCGCCTGGCCGATGCCTCTGCTGTAGGCTTCCTGGCCTTCTTTGCTGAGCAGCCAATTGACGAACACCTTGGTTGCGTTGGGATGGGGCGAGTTCTTGACCACCGACAGGGCGCCGCTGCCGTTGCTCGTGTAGCTGCCTTCCTTGAGTTCGGGTAGTGGTCTGAGCGGCAGGCCGGCTTTCAAGAACGGCGCGAAGCTATAGTAGGACAAGCCGATGGTGAGATTGATCTTGCCCTTGGCCAGGCTGTCGGCCAACTGGCGCTGATCGCGCGACAGGAACATTTCCTGGCCGGCCAGTTTGCGCAGGTACTCTTCGCCTTTGACCTTGAGAAAGTAGGCCCAGGTGGCGGTGCCGGCGCCCGGCGAGCGCGGGTCGAGGATGCCGATCTTGCCTTTCCACTTGGGCTGCAAGAGATCGTCATAGGCGCGCAGCTCGTCAGGCTTGGTCAACGTGGTGTTGTACCAGAACACTTCCGACTGGTAGGCCTGAAAGGTGTAGACAAAGCGCTTCGAGTTATCGAGCCAATCATGGCCGCCGTACCAGCGCTTGGGATCTTTGACCTCGGGCAGAATCATCAACGGCTCCACCGCTTCGAGAATGCCGGCGTGGAGCAGACTGAAGGGCGTCGATGTGCCGCTTAGCAAGACATCGAAGTAGCGCATGCCGGCGGCATGCTCGGCGGCGATCTTGCTCGCGTTGGTCGGGCCGCGCGAGGTGGTGGCTTCGAGCTCGATGCCGGGAAAGCGGTTGTGAAAGCCGTCGAGCAGCAGCTTACGCAACTCGGCGCTCGCCGGAATGCCGGCCACCAGCTTACCCTCTTTCTTAGCGGCTTCGACGGTTTTCTCCCAGTCGATCTGCCAAGCCGGTTTGGCGTCGGCGGCGCGCGACTCCAGCGGTGCGCCGATAATAATTAAACAGACAATGAGCAGTGTCCGCATGGGTGAACCTCGCGCTGTCTCGCTACTTAAAGACTTCCTCAGCGATCTTCGCCGACGCCGCCCAGTATTTGCCGACGGTGTCTTCGCCGTAGTTTTCCAAGCGGTTATTTTCTTCGACGCTGAGAAAGTCTTTCGATGCGCGCACGCCGTGGGCCACCATCCATTTGGTGTCGACGTCGAATCTTCGAGTAGCTTGCCCCATCGCCTTGCCGTAGATCTCCTGGCCTTCCTTGCTGTAGAGCCAGTTAACAAACACTTTAGTCGCGTTGGGGTGGGGCGAGTTTTTCACGATCGAGGTCGCGCTGCTGCCGCAGCTGGTGTAGGTGCCTTCTTTCATGTCGGGCAGCGGTTTGACCGGCAAGCCTGCTTTCAAGAACGGCGCGAAGGTGTAGTAGGTCAGGCCGATGGTGATGGCGACTTTGCCCTTGGCCAGGCTGTCTGCCAACTGGCGCTGGTCACGCGACAGAAACATCTCCTGGGCGGCCAATTTTTTCAGCCACTCTTCGCCTTTGATTTTCAGAAAGAACGCCCAAGTCGCCGTGCCGGCGCCGGCGCTGCGCGGATCGAGGATGCCGATCTTGCCTTTGAATTTTGGATTCAACAGATCGTCATAGGAGCGCGCCTCCTCCGGCTTCATCATCGACGAGTTGTGCCAGATGTTTTCCGACTGGTAGACCTGAAAGGCGTAGATATATTTTTTCGCGTTGTCGAGCCAGACATGGCCGCCGAACCAACGCTTGGGATCTCGCACTTCGGGTAGAATCAACAGCGGCTCGGCCGGCTCCAAAATCCCCGCGTTGAGCAGGTTGAACGGCGTCGACGTGCCGCTGATCAGTAAATCGAAATAGCGCACGCCGGCGTTGAACTCGGCGGCGATCTTACCGGCGTTGGCCGGCCCGCGGGCGTTGGTGAGATCGAGCTCGATGCCGGGAAAGCGCTTGGGAAATACTTCGGTAATCGCCTTGCGCAGCTCGGCGCTGGCGGGAATCGCCGCCACCAGCTTGCCTTCCTTCTTGGCTGCTTCGACGGTCTTATCCCATTCCAACTGCCAGGCGGGTTTGGCGTCGGCGGCAAACGTGGCGGCTGCCGTAACGCAGTGGACCAGCGCGACGACGACCCAAAGTAACTTGGTGCTGAACATGCTTCGCTCCCTCTGAGGATATCGACTCTTTCTAGCGCAGAATTAGTTTCGGCGAAACCACCGTGACAGTGGCCCCGGTGATTTTCTCACGGCCTGGCCGGCGCGTTTTTTGGCGAAGCCGTCGGCGGCGAGTTCGAGGCCGACGCGGTCGATCTGTTCGAGGGCGGCGCAGTCCTGCGCGCTGAGTCCGGCGTTGGTGGCTTCACCGCGTGGGTCGGTGAGAAAGCGTTGGCGCGCTTCAACGTCGACATAAAGCTGCGCTAAAAATGCTTCGAGGCGTTGCGCGCTCAAGCCGCCTCCGTCGCGTTATCGCCGCGAGCGAGGTGAAGAGTCCGGCGGGCCCGTTCGAGCTGTGCCAAGAGAATTTGCATGGGCGGATAGCGTCCGTCCCGTTCGAGAATCACCGTGAGATCGTGACTCACCCGTCGCCCAACATGGCGCAACAGATCGTAAACTTCATCCGGCACGTCATGCAGGTGGTCGTCGAGCAGACGCCGTTCATTGGCGTTCTTGGCATCGATCCAGCGGCCACCGGCGAGATGAATAACGCGAATCTGTTCTTGCGGCAGGCGGTCGATGTAGGCGTAGGGATCGAAAGCGAAGTTGACCGCGTTGGCGTAAAGATTATGGAGATCGAGGAGCAGGGCGCCTTTAGCTTCTGAGAGAATTTGGGCTGTCCAATCCGCTTCGCTCATGATGCTTCCCGGCGGATCGATGAGCGTGGCGATATTTTCAACCATGGGCAACGCGCCGACGATCGATTTCGCTGTGGCGAGATTCTTCGCCGTGCCGTCGATGGTCGCGGCGCTGCGCGGCGGAGCGGCCAGATGGCCAATCTCGAAACCCCCGCCGCGGACGAATGCTAGCAGCCCGTGGTGAAAGTCGAGAATGAAGTGGGTAACCGAGGCGATGAGGATCGACAGGAAGAAGAGATCGTGTAGAGTTTATTGCATGGCGATGGGAAAACGAAAACACGAAGAGCAGAGAGGGATGTGGGTGGCGGTGAGC
>CAMDBU010000211.1 GCA_945889495.1 Syntrophobacter sp. SbD2
GTCCAGAAGTTGACGCAACGCGTGTGGGGATTCGCAATAACTCCAAAACTTTGCCGTTCGCACATGAAAACACGAAACCCGCGTGTTGCGCTCAAAAATTAGCAGGCCGGGTTCTAAAAAAACGGGGTTTTCTGTCAGGCACTAACTAAACAATGGTCGCCAGCGGTAGAGGGTTGCGGCGTCAGATCGAGCAGCGCGCCGCGTCGCCACAGCGCGGTTTGATCGCCATAGTGGGGTGAAGCTGGGTGGCCCGACTGCCCCGATGCCAGGATATAGCCGGATTGTTGGGGAGCCCCGAAATCGACGACCATGCGCAGCGCCGGGCCGACGGTGTGCGCGTAGGGGCTGGAATGGCGGTACAAGCCGATGTTGATCGTCATGCCGTCGCCACCGGAGGCCATCGGGCCGATAGAGACGGCGTGCTTCAGCAGCGGCAGGCGGCCCAGCGCATGGTTCATGGTTAAGCAATGGACCTTGCCCCACTGCCAGCGCTCAGGGGTCGCGCCGAAGCGCGCCCTCAGTTCGGCGCAGGCTTCACGCAACGCTTGGGCGACTAGCTCTGCCCTGGACCGGCGCGCGAACCAGCGCGAGGCCGGGTCGCCCAGGATCGCGTCGGTGGGCGCGATGCATTGATTGAGGATCTCGCAGTAGGCGCGCCAACCATCGTCGCCCAACTCTGGACCCAACAGATTGGCGAGCAGCCGGTGATGAAACAGATGGAAGATCGCCGCCGCCACGCTGGCCGGCGCACAGTCGCCATCCCAGGCGAGCAATTGACTAACCGCGTTGTCGACCAATGGGTCGCCGGTGGGAATCGCCCGCAAGTCGGCGCCCAGCGTTTGAAGCAAGGCGACGGCGTGGAGCGAGCGCTGGTCGAGATGGAGCCGCGCCATGGCGTCGGCGCTAAAGCGTTCCTGGCTACGCAGTAGTTGCTCGATCCGGCGCGCTCGCTGCGGCGGTTCGAAAAAGTTCGACAAATAGTACGGGTAGGCGTCGTCGACGATCTTATTGTTGGCGGTGGCGATCATGCCACTGGGTGGATTGTAAAGCCGCGGCAGTTGGGCGAAGGGGATGTAGCCATTCCATTGGTTCCCTTCCACCCAGCCGGCCAGCGGCAGGAATGACGGTTCGGCGCTCCGTTGAGGAATCTTGCCGGCGAGCGCGTAGCCGATGTTGCCGGCGCGGTCGGCGTAGACGAAATTCAAACTGGGCGCGCTGTGAAATTCTAACGCGGCTAAAAATTCCTGCCAGTCATGGGCGCGGTTCAAGCGATAGACCGAGTGAATTTCCCGGCTCGCCTCAGTGGCGCACCAGCGCAGCGCCAAGGTTTCGCCCGCCGGTCCGGCGCCGACGAAATCGCCGATCAGCGGTCCATGGCGGCTGGTGCGGACGACGCGCTCGATGGTCTTGCCGCCGCGCACCGCGATCAGCTCGCGGCGCTCGCTGAATTTGCACCATTCACCGCCAGCGAGATAGAGGTTGGCGTCGATGCGGTGAATTTTTTCTCGGTAGAGCTCGACATCGTCGCACAGCGCGGCGGTGATGCCCCAAGCGATCTGCCGGTTTTGTCCCAGTTGAATGCATGGCAGGCCCGGTATCGAAGCGCCCCAGGTTTCCAAGCTGTCGTCGCCTTCGCCCGCCGCCAGATGCATGAGATAAAACATCGGCGGCTGGCTCATGCGCAGGTGCGGGTCGTTGCACAGGATCGCCGCGCCGGATTGGGATTTCGCCGGACCGACCACCCAGTTGTTGCTGCCATGGCCGGCGCCATGCCAGCTGCTGTCGGCGAGCATGCCATCGGTGAAACCGCATAGCGCCGTGGCCTGATCGATCAGGGCGCGGCTGATGGTCGGTGCATCTTTCGGGTAGGTCGGTAACAGCGCGCGGAGTTTTTCCGGGTCATGCTGTAGCTTCGCCGCCAGCTGGATCAGGTTTAGCCGACTGTAAAGTGCGGTGGAGAGCAGAAAAGCCAAGCCCTTACCGATGGTCAGACTGTCGGTGGCCGTCCAGGGTTCGGGCGTGCAGCGCAGCAAGCGAAATTCCCAGGGCAATTTCTTGCCGCAGCCTTCGATGTAACGATTGATGCCCAGGCTGTAGGCGTTCAAGCGGCGGGCGTCGCTGTCGCTCAGCAGAGTTAACGACGCGAGCGCCGACTGGCGAACCCCCAGCAAGCGAATAAAGAAATCGAGATCGCTGGTTTTATGGCCGCGAAACTGGCTCGACAGCTCGCGCCAGGGCAAGTTGAAATCGCCGAACAGCTCGGCCATGCGGCCGGATAAAAAGCGCCGGCTGAGCTCCATCTGCCACAATCGTTCTTGAGCGTGCAGATAACCCTGAGCGAAAAATAAATCTGATTGGTCGGCCGCGCGCACACGGGGCACCGCAAAGTTGTCGAAGCTGACTTCGACAGGATGGCGCAGGCCGCTGAGAGTTATTTCGCCCTGGTAGCGGGGCGCGGCGTCGCAGTCGAAATATTTGATCAGCGGACGCAGCAGCGCCGAAAAGACGGTCGTCGATAAACCGCTTTTCGGCGCTGCCATGGTTGGACGGATAGGGCGGGTTATAGGGATTTGACCGACGGGCGCGCTTTCATGCGCTCCATATATTTACCCAGGCGAGGCAGTGAAGGATCGGGCAGGATGCCGAAGCCTTCCAAGCGGGTGAAGCGCGGGATCAAATTGGCGTCCACCAGCGAGAAGTCGCCGAGCAGGTATTGCTGGTCAGCCAATTCATCTTCGAAGCGCTGCAAGAGTTTTTTCAAATCGGCCTTGGCGCCGTCGATGATCGGCTGGCTTTGCTCCTTGGCTTCCTTCTGGAGCTCCATGCGCAGCTTTTGGTAGGGGCTGTCGAAGTGGGCCATGCCGTAGTCGGTGAGGATGCGCGCCTTGGCTTTCTTGGCCGGGTCCTTGGGCATGAGCGCGGTGGCCGGATATTTCTCTTCCAAGTATTCGTTGATGATCAACGACTCGTAGAGCACGGTGCTGTCATCGGTTAGCACCGGCACCTTGCCGTAGGGATTCATCTTCAAATAATCGGGGGTTTTCTGTTCCTTCTTGGTCAGATCCACCGGGACGATCTCGTAGGGCAGATTTTTTTCCGCCAAAACCACTTTGACCCGTTGGCAGTTGGGCGACGATTTGAAATCATAAAGCTTGATCATGATCGGGCTCCTTCTAAGTTAGAAAATTAAGTGCGGTACGCGGCACTTATACTAAGAAACCGGCGAAAGGAAAAGTGCCGCCGTGGGCTTACTTTGCTTGCAGTACCCTAGCATAGATGTTAAGCGGAGAACGGTTCAACGAACTTTACCAAGCATATGCAAATCACCGGCGCCGAAGCGGCAAAAATACTCGTCAACGGCTTGAAGGACGCGGGCATCAGCCTGATCGCCACCTTGCCCGACGTCAACATGTCCGACCTGCTGCACGAGGTCGAAGAAGCCCAAGACGTGATCCATGTGCCGCTATGCCGCGAGGAAGAGGGCATGGGCATCTGCGCCGGCGCTTATCTGGTCGGCAAGAAATGCGCCGCGATCATGCAGAACGGCGGCTTTTTCAACAGCAACAACGCCATCGTTAGCACGCTGTTGCAGTACCAGATTCCAGTCTTACTATTGATCTACTACGCCGGCGATATCGGCGACCGCACCTTCGGCACCACCGGCGCTATGACCGAGCCGGTGCTGCAAGCACTGGGGATACGTTATTACATTATGCGCGATATCGACGACGCGCCGGAGCTGATCAAGCGGGCGCAGATATTGGCCGAGGATTCCAAGAAGCCCATCGCACTGTTAATGACCAAAGAACTGTTGGGCCGGCGCTCGGCGCTGAAATCGCTGTAACGGTTTGACTCCAACCATGAAACGCTACGATTGCCTAAAAATTCTCGCCGCTGAAATTAACGACGCCCTGGTGGTCAGTTCCGCTGGCGCGATGACGCTGGAGTGGAATTCGCTGCACCCTGGCGACGGCAATTTTCGCGTGCGCACTCTGGGGCTGTGCTCGTCCATCGCGCTGGGCATGGCGTTGGGACTGCCCCATCGTAAAGTGGTCGCTCTCGACGGCGATGGCTCGTTGTTGATGAATCTATGCTCGCTGCCGACCATCGCACGCATGAAGCCGGCCAATTTGGTGCACATCGTTTTCGACAATGAAGTCTACGAGGCGTCAGGCAGCAAAAAAACCGCCACCGGCGCCGGCACGGATCTGGTCGGCATGGCGTGCGCCGCCGGAATAAAAAATTCCCAGTGGGCGAAAACCGACGACCAGTTCGCCAGCGCGGCGCGAGCGGCGCTGCGCGGTAGCGAGCTCTGTTTCATCGGCGCCAAGGTTACCACCGAACGCACCGCGGTACCTCCGTTTCCCATCGACGAGGTGGAGAATAAATACCGCTTCATGCGCTATATCGAAAAGTCCGAGCGGATCGAAATCTTCAAGACTAATCTGCCGGCGAGCTATTCTTAATTACGATTGATTATGAAGATCGACATCGAATTCAACTCCGGCGCCCAGCTGCCGATGGATGCCATCCCGGAGCTGGCGCGCCAGGCCGAAGCCCATGGCTTTGACTGCGCCTGGGGCGGCGAGGCGAACAACAAAGACCCGACGGTGATGCTGTCGGCGATCGCCGCGGTGACCAAGAATTTGAAAGTCGGCTCGGCGATTTATCATATACTTGGCCGCACGCCGGCGACCTTGGCGCTGCAAGCGATGGGGCTCGATGAGTTGTCCGGCGGCCGGTTTCTCCTGGGCGTCGGCTCGTCCAATCCGACCATCGCCAAGTGGCATGGCCAGACCTTCGACCATCCGCTCGGCCGGGTGCACGAATATATCGACATCGTCCGCGCCGCCATGGCCGGCGAGAAGCTTGCCTACAACGGCAAGTATTTCACCGCGCAGAATTTCAAGATGGCGTTCAAGCCCACCGGCCGAAAAATGCCGATTTACTTGGCCGCCTTCGGCTCGCAGATGACCCGGTTGGCCGGCCGCATCACCGACGGGGTGCTGATCAACATGGCTAATCCCACCGAGATTCGCCGCATCGCCGCCGAAGTGCGTGCCGGGGCGGTCGAAGCTGGCAAGGACCCGGCGCGGATAGAAATTATTTGTAAGATTCGCTGCTCCATCGCGCCCAACTACGATACTGCGCGCGAAGCGCTGAGCCATGCGCTGACTTACTACGCGCTGGCGGATTATTATCGCGACTTACTTGGGCGCATGGGTTTCGGCGACGAAGTCGAAGCGATGCGGGCGGCGTGGAAATCCGGCGGCTTTCACACCGCCCGCAAGCTGGTCTCCGACCGCATGTTCGCCAGCGTGCCGCTGGTGGCCGCCACGTCGGCACCGCAAGTCGTGGAGCAGATCAAGCCCTATGTCGAAGCCGGCGCCACCCGCGTGATCTTGCCCTACGTCGCCGCTTCCGACGATGTGGTCGGCGAGATGAAAAGTTTTATCGACTACTGGAGCCCGGCGGTGACCAATTCGCTTGGCTAAATAATTAAGGAGCCCATTATGCCGTTCGAACTGATCAACCCAGCCGGATTGGAACCACCGGTGGGCTACGCTCATGTGGCGAAAATTACCGGCGGCACCACTGTGCATATCGCCGGACAAGCGCCGTTCGATTCTACAGGCCAGGTGGTGGGTAAGGGCGATTTCATCGCCCAGTTCACCCAGGTGATGAGCAATCTCAAAACCGCCGTCGAAGCGGTCGGCGGCAAGCCTACTCAATACGCCGTGCTGACGATTTACGTGACCCAGCTGGAAGCCTACTGGAACAACGTCAAGCCTTTGGGCACGGCCTACCGCGCGGTGTTCGGCAAGTACTTTCCGGCGATCACTCTGGTCGAGGTCAAGCGCTTGTATAATCCCGATTGCATGTTGGAGATTTCCGGCGTGGCGGTGATCGATTGAGCTTCCGCGGCTGACGGATTTTGCGCGGTGAACGACAATTTTCGCTCAACCTGACAGGTTCACGGATCAATATCTATTTGATGAACCGACGCAGTTTCAGCTAGTTAGTGCCTGACCGGAAACCCCAATCTCAGTCTCTGCATCGCCGTAACGGCACGGGGTTAAGCGGGCTTTGAGGGCACGAAGAATGGCAATAAGTGGAGTTGGAAAGGGAGTTTTTTGCGAATGTGCTGGGGAAGGAAGGAATT
>CAMDBU010000212.1 GCA_945889495.1 Syntrophobacter sp. SbD2
TCACCGCCACCCACATCCCTCTCTGCTCTTCGTGTTTTCGTTTTCCCATCGCCATGCAATAAACTCTACACGATCTCTTCTTCCTGTCGATCCTCATCGCCTCGGTTACCCACTTCATTCTCGACTTTCACCACGGGCTGCTAGCCAAGCAGGCGACTGAATTTATCGCTAACATTGCCGCCATCGCGACCGAAGAAGGCTTCGCCGTCCGTTTCCGCAAAACTCGAGTCATGCGGCGCGCCGTGCGCCAACAGCTCGCCGGCATCGTCGTCAACGTCCGCCCGAACCTCGCGCGCGCGGATCTCGATCGCCTCGAAGCCATACTCTTCAATTGCGTCCGCTACGGTGCCGAATCTCAGAATCGCGCTAATCATCCCGACTTCCATGGCCATTTGGCCGGCCGGGTGGCCTGGGCCGAGCATGCCGGGCCGTTCGCTCGCGGGGCTCGCCTGCGCCGCCTCTTCAACCGCATCGCATGGTGAATCGGCGCATTAAGATCGTAGCAAGATTTTGTTGAACGTGACGCGCCGTAGGTAAACCTGATTGAGAAAGCCGACGACCAGCGATGGTCAAGCTTGTTTCAGATTGCCCACGGGAGTAGAAAGCTTTTTCAGGTGATCAATCCACTGATGGCGCAACCAATCGAATTTGAAACCGACCGTCTCCTGATTCGCCAATGGCGGTCCGCTGACCGCGAACCGTTTGCATTGCTGAACGCCGACCCCAAAGTCATGGAGTTCTTTCCCGCACTCCTGAATCGGGCCGAGAGCGACGCAATGGCTGAACGCTGCCAATCGCCTATCGATGAGCGAGGGTGGGGTTTGTGGGCGACCGAATCTAAAGCGACGAAAGAATTCATCGGTTTTGTCGGCCTGCACATTCCCTCCCCAGAGTTGCCATTCTCGCCCTGCGTCGAGATTGGCTGGCGGCTGGCTTTTCGCTTCTGGGGAAAAGGTTTCGCTACGGAGGCGGCAAAGAGTGCGCTTCGCGTTGGTTTTGCATTGCTCGACTTGCCCGAGATTGTTTCATTCACGACTCTCGACAATTTAAAGTCGCGTGCCGTTATGGTTCGTCTCGGCATGGTTGAGGCTGCAAATTTCGCGCATCCGCAAATTCCGGAAGGGAGTGCGCTTCGTCAGCATTGTTTGTATCGGTTATCGCGCTCACGCTGGTCATCCGACTCCGCATAATCTCTAGGAACAATTGGGCATATCACTGCTTCAGCGTTCAACGGGACCGAAGATACCGATTCAGGCCACGTAAAACCGCCACCGTAGTTCTACCCCACCTTCGCCCCAGGCCCGGCGTAGATTTCCAGCTTGTTGCCGTCGGGATCGAGGAAGTACGCCTGCGGTCCCCAGAAGACGCCGGTGTTGCGGTCTTCGATGTTGAAGACTTCGACGCCATGCTGGCGCAGGTGGTCGATGGAGGATTGGAACTCGTCGGGCTTCACTTTGAACGCGTGGTGCACCGGCGTGGTTTTGTTGGAATCGTACTTGAGCGGCTCGTCCCCTTTGGCGAGGATCAAGTAATCGTCGCCGGTCTGGAGAAACACCATGCGCGGCGATTGCTCGACCACCTTCAAGTTGAGCACCCCCTCGTAAAACTTCCGGCTGCGCTCGAGATCGGTCACCGCCAAACTGAAATGCAACATGCCTTGAGTATTTAACATCGTCATCTTCCTCCCTATTAACAATTTTTTCCGACCTTGGCGCCTTTGCGCCTTTGCGGGAAATATTCCGAGGACTAATCCTCCACCACCTGCACCGCCGCCTCGACGCCCTTCTGTTTAAGAATCTCGACGTACTCCTCCTGGATCGCCGGGTCTTCGTCGGCCATCGGGATCATGGTCCAGGACGGGTTGCGAAAGCGGTCGTGGCTATATTTCGGGCTATCGCCGCGCATGGCGAAGTGGCGCATGACATCGGTACCGGTATTGAAGTGGCCATGCCACATCAGATCGTTGGGCGAGTACACCGTGCCGACTTTGAAGGGATGGCGCTGGCGCTTCTCGCCGTCGCTCCACAGCATGACATAGCCCTCGCCTTTGGTGATGATGATCACCGCGCCCGGCCCATGGCGGTGAAAGGTGCTGCGGCAGCCCGGCGGAAATTCCGACACATGGCAGCCGTAGGTAGTGTCGGAGAGAGTAAAGCGCATATGTTTGACGTTCTTCCCTTTCATCGGAAAGTCGTCGAGGGCAAACTCGTTGACGTCGGGAACCAGATTGGTCTCCCAGTAACGGTCGGTGACATGCTGGTTGTAGCGCAGGAAGTCGTCGCCCTCTTGAAAGCGGTCGCGGAAATCGAAGGGATTACGAAAAATGAAATCCTCGTTGTGAAAGATATTGATCATCGCCGGGCAGTTGGTGCCGACGAACAATCGCACCGGCTCCTGGGAGCCGTTGAAGTGAATGTATGATGCGTTGAGCGGGATCGCGAAGATCGCCCCCATGGCCCACTCGAAGGTAACTTTACCGCGCCCTTCCTGCCAAACGGTAGTCGCACCGCGCCCCTTGGCGACGTAGACGATCTCCTCGAACAGATGGCGCTGCGGCAGCGTCTGCCCGCCCGCCGGGATCTCGCAAACGTAGGCGTCGGAGCGCTGCTGGTTCGACAGATTGAGAAAGCAGCCGTCCACCCCCATGCGCGCCCACTTACCGAGCTCCAGGGTCGTGACGTCCTCGACGATATTGCCGCGCACGATGGGAATCCCTTCCTTTTGTTGCAGCAGGTCATAAGGCGTCGGCCCAAAATCCAAATGTTCACGAAACGGTAATAACATCGCCAGTTCTCCTCGCTAGTTTCGTATCCCATAGCACGAACGACGATCACGTTCACGTCCCCAATCAAACTATTGCCTGTTGCCTACTGCCTCTTGCCTCCACTATATTCGCCCCATGAAACCGACCCTGCACCCCGGCCTCAAACGCACCGCCTCCTACCCAACCACCCTCGACATGCGCGCGCGCCAGTTGAAGGCCGATGTCTTTTCGACACCGTCGATGATCGGCTTGATGGAGCGCACCTGCACCGAGTTGACCGAACCGTTTCTCGACGATTACGAACAGACCGTCGGCATTCACATCGACGTGCGCCACCTGGCGTCGACGCGCATCGGCCAGAGCGTGACGATGAACGCCGAGATCATCGAAGTGAAAGGCCGGAAGATTCGCTACGCGGTGGAAGCTTTCAACGACGCCGGCGCCAAGATCGGCGAAGGCACGCAATGGCGCGCCGTCGTCGACACCCGGCAGTTCGCCGTGGCGGCGGAATCGGAGGTTAACCATGGAGGTTAGAGGGTTGCGGAAACAATTCGGAACATGCTTCGACAGGCCTGCCCTGAGCCGGGTCGAAGGGCTCAGCATGAACGGATTAACTTTGAATTCATATCCGTTCGGCCTGAGCCTGTCGAAGGCCTCCGAAAGCATTACTAAGAATCTGACTCGTGGCACCGTGCTATGCGTTGCCACACTAATCAGCTTGATCGCCCTCGCCCCCGCCCGCCTCCACGCCCAGGAGGAAAAACTCCTCGACGACCTCAACCAACTGCCCGAAGCCGAGCGCCAATCGCGGCTCATCGCCGGCGCCAGGAAGGAAGGCGCGGTGACTTGGTATGTGGCGATGAATCGGCCCTACGCCCAGGATTTGATCAACGCCTTTCAAGCCGACTATCCGTATATCAAAGTGAACAGTCTCACCGGCAGCGGCGGTTCCCTGCTCAACCGGGCGCTCACCGAGAGCCGGGCGCGCTCCTATCAGTTCGACGTTTTCAATACTCGCAGCATGACCGTCAGCACGCTGAGAAAAGCTGGCGCGATCATGCGCTACCGTTCGCCGCTGCGCGCCAACTTGCGCGACGGCTTCGCTGACAAGGAAGGTTATTTGAACGGCATCTTCGCCACGCCGTTGGTGCTTCTGTTCAATACCAAGATGATCTCGCGCAAAGAGGCGCCGAGCGCCATCGAAGATTTATTGCAGCCCAAATGGGCCGGCAAAATGGCCATCGACGACGAATCCTACGACTGGCTGGCGGCGCTGATCGACTACTACGGCGAAGCCAAGGGGTTGGAGCTGGCGACCAAACTCGGCCAGCAAAAGCTCCAAGTGCGGCGCGGCCCGTCGTTGATCGCGCAATTGGTCGCCGCCGGTGAGTTCGCTGTACAGATCGATAGCCACCATCAAGAAGCGGTCAATAAGAAAAAAGCCGGCGCGCCGATCGATTACCATTTTCCTCAGCCCTTCGTGCCGGCCAAATCGCTGATCCCGATCTACATGTCGTCCCATCCGCCCCATCCCCACGCCGCCGCGCTGCTCGCTGACTTCCTGATGGGACGCAAGGGCCAGGAGATCATGCAGGGCCATGGCCGCTGGGTGGGTCATAAGAACATCGCCACCAAGGGGCCGGACGACGTCGGCGAACGCAAAGTGATGATCCCATCGGCGGAGAAATGGGGCGACCGCTACAACGAGCTGATCGGCTGGTACAACAAATTGCTATTGCGCCAGGGTGGCTAAGCGGCGTAGATTCGCAATCGAGTTAACATCGAGAGCGGGGTTTGAACCCCACTCACGACCAAAGGGGATGCTCAGCCCCCTTTGGTAACCCCATTTATCAGTGCCCACAGCAAGCTGCGGGGTTTTATCAAATTTGAACAAGCAGGAGGTCGCCATGAAACTGTTCACCTACCGGCCCTGACCCTACGCTCACAGGACAAGGATTGTCCTGGCGGAAAAGCATTTGCCCTACGAAACCATCGAGTGCGATCTAAAAAATAAATCCAAGGAACTGCTTGAACGCAATCCCTACGGTAAAGTGCCGGTGCTCGAAGACGACGGCGCGGTGATCTACGAGTCGGCGATCATCGACGAGTATCTCGAAGACAAATATCCAGCGCTGCCGCTGATGTCCCAGGATCTCGCCGAGCGCGCCCGCGCGCGCATCTGGGTCGACTACTGCAACAGCCGCTTGCAGCGCGCCGGTGGCTTCGTCGCCCATGACTACAAAGTCGAGCAGTCCAAAGCCGAGATCGTCGAGTACTTAAGAGAGCTCGACGCCCATATGCGCGGGCGCGACTATATCGCCGGCGCATACTCGCTGGCGGATATTACTTTCATCCCGTTTTTCACCCGGCTTGACCGCTATCAGGCGACCATCGGCGACGACCTTCCGAATGTGACGGCATGGATGAAAAGGCTGCTCGACCGGCCGGCGGTGAAAGAGACGCTGTGAATTATTGACCTATACAGAAAGCGCTGCCGGCGGTTGATCATCCGTCATGCCCGCGGAAGCGGGCATCCAGGTTAGACTTATTAGCTCGACCCGGAATCAACCTGGATTCCCGCCTGCGCGGGAATGACGGAACAAGACATTACAAACTATGGAGACTTCGATTTATGAAGAATAAGTCAGTCGTTCCGATTCTTCTAGTCGTTTTGTTCTTGGCACTTTGCTTTCAGGCCGAGGCGCAGCAGCAGAAGGTATATCGGGCCGGGGTTCTCATGATCGGCAGTCCAGATCTTCCTCAGATAAAGGGTCTGCGCGACGGTTTGAAGGAAATCGGATACGTCGAGGGGAAAAACCTTCTCCTGGACATCCCTGCCACGGAAAACATTGACGAACACCGGCCGATTGCTAAGGCCTACATAGAAAAGAAAGTCGATGTCATTGTCGCGATGGGTACCACAGCACCGCGCATCGCCAGAGAATTGACACGAGACATCCCCATTGTGTTCATCGGCGCGTCAGACCCAATCGCATCGGGACTTGTGAAGTCGGTGGCGCGTCCGGAGGCAAATGTTACAGGCGTTGCCAGCGCGACGGATGTTGAACTGCAGGGAAAGCGCTTCGAGCTATTTAAGGAAGCGGTGCCAACGTTACGGCGCGTGGCCGTGTTGTATAACGCGCGAAGCGAAAATCCACTCCATGCTAAAAGCCTCGCGTTAGTCCAGAAGGTTGCGCCACACCTAGCAGCCCGTGGTGAAAGTCGAGAATGAAGTGGGTAACCGAGGCGATGAGGATCGACAGGAAGAAGAGATCGTGTAGAGTTTATTGCATGGCGATGGGAAAACGAAAACACGAAGAGCAGAGAGGGATGTGGGTGGCGGTGAGC
>CAMDBU010000213.1 GCA_945889495.1 Syntrophobacter sp. SbD2
AAATTCCTTCCTTCCCCAGCACATTCGCAAAAAACTCCCTTTCCAACTCCACTTATTGCCATTCTTCGTGCCCTCAAAGCCCGCTTAACCCCGTGCCGTTACGGCGATGCAGAGACTGAGATTGGGGTTTCCGGTCAGGCACTAAATAGTAAGGAGTAAGTCGTGAGGAGTCCGGATTCGGAAACTCCTTACTCCTTACTCCTTACTCCTTACTCCTTACTATTCACTCCTTACTTCCCCGCTGGCCGTAGCGCCCGCTCCCAGCCCAACTCGCGCAGCTCTTTGTACACTTCGCGGGTGAAGCGGAAGTCGAAGATCTGTTCGGTGGCCACGTCTTTTTGCACGTTGAGCATGCGCTTGGCGATTTCTATATCTGATTTTTGTGTGTCTGCGTCTTCGGTGCCGTCGGCGGTCATCATTTCCATGGTGGCGTCGTAGTCGGCGCTACGGACATCGTCCGGCGCTTTGTCGTACTTCTTGCCCAAGGCCAAGGCTTGGGCTTTGTTGCGTTTGACGAACTCTCGACCTTTTACCGTTGCGCGGATGAAGCGGCGCACTAAGTCGGGTCGTTTGACGACGGTTTCTTCCGTGGTGGCCAGGCCGGTGTAGAGCATTTTGATTTCCTTGCCGATGTTGACCACTTCATGGACCTGAAAACCGCGCGTCTGCATGCGCAAGGAATCGGCGAAGCCCAGCACCGCGGAATCTACCGCTTTCGCCGCCAGGGAGGTGACCCGGCCGCCGGTGCCGAGGGCGATCCAGACGACGTCACGGACTGGGTCCATGTTAAATTTGCGCAGCATCAAATTGGCCGCGCCTTCCATGGTGTCGCCGCGCGACGCGATGCCGATGGCTTTGCCGCGCAGGTCGGGCACCTTGCGAATGTCGTCGCGCCAGCTGAGTATTTTATACAGCGGCCGGTCGAGGTTGACGTAAACGACTTTGAGCTTGATACCGCGCAGGCTGGCATTCAGGGATGACCCCGATGACGTGCTGAAGTGCAGATCGCCGGCGACCAAGGCCTGAGTCGCGATACCGCCGGGCATGGCGATGACTTCGACATTCAAGCCTTCGTCGCGGTAGTAGCCTAACTCATTGGCGACAAAGTGCGGATAGTAAATGACTCCGAAGCTGGCGAAGGAGACCCGCAACTTTTCTAGGTTGGCGGTCTGCGCCGGCGATTTACCTGGCGCTAACGCGAGAACGAAAACGGTTGCGGCGCGGAGCAAAAAATATTTGAGCTTCATCCCGGCCAGATTTACACAACTGCCCAACGCACTCAAACGGCGCGGCTTGTCTCACCTGCATCGCTGCGATATAGAAATTCGTTGAGGAGTTAAAGCCATGGCAAATTCTACCCCAATTGTGCTCGAACGCATCGACCACGGCGTCATCCCGTCCAACGATCTTGGCCGCTCGTTTCGTTTCTGGTCGTCGTTTATGGGCGGCCAGATCGGCCATCACACCAATCTGACCGTGCGCGGTCTCAACCGCGAAGTGCCGATGATCATTTTCATGACCGTGGCCAATCACCGCGGTTTCGGTTTGGCGCTCCAGGATTTTCGCATCTCGCCCAACCCGGCGCGCCGTTTGGAAGGGATCGTTTGGGGCTTTGAAGTGGCCGCTGACAATCTCGACGCGGCGGCGGCGGAAGCGGCCAAGCAGAATCTGCGCACCGAACGGGAGAGCGATTATCCGGTGTCGAGTCCGATCAAAGAATCGCTTTTCATCCTCGATCCCGACGGCAATACCGTGGAGCTGTGCGCGCGCAAGCAGCCCTCCGATCAGGCGCCGCAGGCCGGCGCGGTGCCACTACGGCGCATCAGCCATGTGCGCATCGAAGTTACCGATCTCGATCAGGGGCGGGATTGGTACGCCAACACTTTCGGTTTGGTGGTCGGTGAGCAAGTACCGGGCGACGAACAACTGACCATGACGGTGGCGAAGTCCAATCAATTGGTGATCCTGCGCAAAGTCGACAAGGTCGCCGACCGCAGCACGCAGTGCTACAAGGGCCCCCATGTCGATCTGCGCTCCGATGACGCGTCCTATGCGGAAATGCTCAGCCGCTTCAACCGCAAAGAGACCTACTGGGGCCCCGATCCCAACTTGATCCCATGGCATGAACCCGACACCAACACCGCCTATGGCTACGATCCCTTCGGCAATCGCATCCAGATCGGCGTCATCGCCAAGCGGCCCATGCATCACGGCGATGTGGCAAGATTTCGGACTTAGGAAATTAACCACAAAGAGCACAAAAGGTACAAAAAGGAATTCGGACAGGTAGGGGGCGGGTTTGAAACCCGCCCTTTCTTGTCGCTCGCAATGATCTCAACGAAGAAACTAGGGTTGTTCGGCGTGGTGTTCGTTGTTGCGCTGTTCGGCACGCGGTGGGTTCAAGCTGCTGAGGAGAAGGTCCGCTTCTCGGTCGCGGCGGTGACCGGTAGTTATATGGACGAATTCGTCGCCATCGAGAAGGGCTATCATCGCGACGAAGGGCTCACTGTTGAAATGATTCGCGCCGGTGGCGGTATCGCGACTCAGGCGTTGATGGCGGGGGATCTGCACTTCAGCACTTCCGCCGGCTCGGCGTTGAGCGCCATGCTGCGCGGCGCCGAGATCAAAGTCATTTACACCAACATCGACCGGCCCGGCTACCAGCTCTGGTCGGGCAATGCCGATATCAAACAGTTGAAAGACCTGCGCGGTAAGCGGGTCGGCGTCACCAGCCGCGGCGATACTCAAGAGCTGTCGGTGCGTTTGCTCCTGCGCAAGTATGGCATCGACGCCAACTCGGTTTCGTATATGCCGGTGGGTTTCGGCGCCCAGCGCTTGGCCGCGCTGCAAGCCGGCAGCGTCGACGCCGTGCCGCTCGGCGCGGGGGATTTCGCCCAGCTGAAACAGCCCAAGGGCCATATGTTGGGCGACACGGAAAAGGAGATCCGCTTCGCCTACGTCGGCCTGGCGGTGGCGAGCAAGTTGATCGCCCGCCAGCCCGAGCTGGTCGAGAAGTTTCTGCGCAGCGTGATCAAGGGGCGCGAATACGCGCGCAGGTATCGCGAGCAGACGATTACGATCCTCGGCAAATACACCCAGCGCAAACGTGAGTTCAACGGGTTCGACTACGATTCGACTTTGCCGGTGCTCACCGCCGAAGGTTGGGTCGGCGACGATGTCATCAAAGAAGACGTCGCCATGCGCGCCGAGCTGGTCAATGTGCCGGCACCGGGCGATTACCACAAATTTTTCGATTACAGCATCGTTCGGAAAGTTTATCGCGATTTGAAAACCAGCGGTTGGAAGCCGACGCCGTGAAAATGAAATTGTCATATTACTCAGTTTAGGAGAACTATCATGTCCACCCCCTATGAAGTCGCCGATATGATGATCGGCGTGCGTAATATGATCGAGGCCGCGGATCTGCGGCGCGGTGATCAAGTGTTGCTGCTCGCCGACACGCGCAGCGATAAGACGACACTCGAAGCTTTGACCGCCGGGTTGCGTTTCTTCGGCGCCGAGCCGATGACCATGGTCACCGAGCCGATCGCGCGCTACGGCGAAGTGCCGGCGGCGGTGATGGAGGCGATGCACGTTTCCGATGTGGCGATCTGGGTGTGGCCGGTGTTTATTACCTTCACGCCGACCCACCGCGGCCTGGGGCGCAAGCGCGAGGAGAGCGGTACCCAGCTCCATGAAGCGCGCATGAAGCCGTATCATATTTATTTCGAGGGCAATGGCGGTTTGCTGGCGCGCGACTATGCCAAGTTCCCCAACAAGGTTCTCTGGAAGCTGGCGGAAAAAGTCCGCGAAGTCGTCGCCCCCGGCAAGGTCGTCCACATCGTCGACGATCTGGGCACCAAGCTGACCGCGAGCTACGACGGTAATCGGCTTTACGGCATGCAGTTCCGCGCCGGCGATCCTCCGGGGCGTTGCCATTTCCCCTGGGGACGCTGCGGCGTGTTCAACGGCGAGGGTAACTCCAACGGCGAAGTTTATTTGAGCTGCGTCCAGGGCGTCGCTGGCCGGTTGGCCGAGCCGATGCGTTGGAAAGTCAAAGACAACGTCATCACCGAAGTCGACGGCGGCGGCGAAGTCGGCGAGGAATGCAAGCGGTTGTTTCAAGAAGTGCCGGAGTCCAACCGCTTGATCGAGATCATGTTCGGCTACCATCCCAAAGCTTCGGCATCCCATGGCATCGCCGATCCGATGCACTGGGAGCTGATCAGCAAGATGCCCTGGGCCGGCCTGGGCACGCCGCGCAAACATCCCAAGTTCCGCCACATGGACGGCTCGGTGTTCAACGGCCAGCTCTATATCGACGACCGCTTGGTGGTCGACAAGCATGGCATGCTTGATCGCTCGCTGCTGCATCATCCCGAAGTGTTGGAGGTCGCCGCCGAGTTCGGTGACCCGTACCGTGTGCTCGCGCCTGTGTCGCACGAGGCGCATGGGTCGAATACGGTGTGGTAGTTCGCGTGTACTATCAATAATTTTTTTGAACTAAAAACGGACAGATTTTTCACCACAGAGGGCACAGAGATCACAGAGGGTCGGATTCGGAGGGGGATTTAACCACGAAAAACACGAAGGGTACGGAAATGGCAACATCTTCGGGACTAACTTTCGTGTTTATCGTGGTTAATAATATTCTCTATCCGACCTCTGTGTTCTCTGTGTGCTCTGTGGTGAAACCCTCTTCGACCGAACCGCTTCCGCCGACATTACATCCCCGGCCGGTAAAACTTCATCGCGTTGCCGCCGAGCACGGCTTCTTTGTCTTCCTGAGTGAGATCGTCGCGGCTGAGGAGTTCGTCGATCTCGTGGCGGCATTTGGCGGCGTCGAACACTTCGTGGGGGAAGTCGCTGCCGAACAGAAACGATTGGCGGCCGCCTTTGGCCACCGCGGTGTTTAAGCCGTCGTCGTCGCAGTCAAAGCCGACGAAGATCCGCCCTTCACGCAGCTGGGTCTTGAAATAGTCGCTGGCTTTCTCACCGGGCGCTGGGCCGCCGAGACGATTGCCATTAACGTCCATCTGCACATGGCCGTCGTGGTAGGAGCGGTCGCGGCGATCCATCATGAACGGCACCCAAGTGGCGCCGCCTTCGAGGAAGCCGACGCGCAATTTTGGAAACCGATCGAACACGCCATGGCCGATCATCGCCGAGGCCTGGATCATCAAGCTAAACGGATGGCCGAGCGCGTGCACCGGATAATAGGTCGTGAATTGATCCATGCCCATGTGATGGAGCGCGCCGACATGGACGGCGAGACAGCAGCCGAGTTTTTCCGCCTCTTCGTAGAGCGGCCAATAATATTTATTACCGAAGTGGCCTTGGATCGCCTCGCCGTTGCTCGGCAACATGCCGCCCAACATGCCAAGCTCCTTGACCACCCGGCGCAGTTCGACAATCGCGGCGTCGACATCTTGGAATGGAATCAAGCCGACGCCTTTGAGGCGCGGGTTCTTAGTCAAAAACTTTTCATAGAGCCAGCTGTTGTAGGCCCGGCACGCGATCACCGCCCAGTCGGGCGCCATGATGCGGCCGACGGCCAAGCCGGCGGTGGGGTAGAGCACGGTCCAAGCGATGCCGGTCCTTTCGAGAAACTCGGTCCAGGCGCCGGCGTCGGGATTGCCGGTGGCGCGGCGATTTTGTTTCAAGTAGCGAAAGTGCAGATGATCGAACTCGGGAAAGAGTTTCGCCATCTGATTGCCCTTGGGCATGTAGCAACTGTCTTGCAAGTCAAGCTTTCTGAAGAAAAGTATCAGACCAACAAGTTTTATGTTTGATCATAGAATTGAGAATCGTGAGCAGCTTGCGCATGCAAGCGATGAGAGCGACTTTGAACAGTTTACCCTTCGCTTTCAGC
>CAMDBU010000214.1 GCA_945889495.1 Syntrophobacter sp. SbD2
GCTCACCGCCACCCACATCCCTCTCTGCTCTTCGTGTTTTCGTTTTCCCATCGCCATGCAATAAACTCTACACGATCTCTTCTTCCTGTCGATCCTCATCGCCTCGGTTACCCACTTCATTCTCGACTTTCACCACGGGCTGCTAGGTCAAATGAATCGCGTGAGAATCATACCGATTGGAGGAAGAAACAACTCATGGAAACGCTAAGGTACGTGAATCGAATCGGCCGGAGTTTCATCTGGGGATTGCTGCTGGGCATCGCCACTACGATCCCGACAGTAGCGTTCGCAACCACCTGGAACTTGAACTGCAGCAGCGGTTGCAGCGGCGTAGATGGTGCCGATGGCAATCAGCGCACCTTTACCGCGGCCGGCGGCGAGATCCTCACCGTGCAAGGATTCTCGACGGCGAATTCCGATGGCAGCGGCAATTTCGTCAACGCATTTCTCGGCTGGTATTCGGGCGGCTTGGGTGTGACCTCGCCGGGATCGACAAGCAGCGGCGGTGACGGCGATGGCTCAGGCAACCGTCACACCGTGGATAACAGCGGCAAGAAAGACATCGTCGTTTTCAAGTTACCGACTACCGGCTATATTCCACTCAGCGTTTATCTTTCCGCATTCGGTGACACTGACATCGACGCTTGGGTCGGCGGCAACGGTAAGACATTCAACGACTTCCTAAGCCTGTCATTCAGTAGCTTCACCGTGGCCAATGGCTTCACCGCCTGTACCGGCGACAACTCAGGATCGGACAGCAACCGAACGGCGAACATCAATTGCAGCCTGGCCGGCCAATATCTCATCGTCGCCGCCGACAAAGATGCTAGCAACGACAATTTCAAGATCAAAACATTGGACGCCAACGGCGGTAAAATCCCGGAGCCGAGCTCATTGCTCTTGGCACTGGTTGGAATGTTCGGCCTGCGCCGTTACATCGGGGTGCGGCGCTAACCGACAGCTGCCACCGCTTGGCGATGGTAATTTGAAGTGGCCGGACCGAGCCTGCGCTCGGTCCGGTCTAATTGCGGGATGTTTCTAGAATGAGAATAGCAGCTATTTCACCGCGTCTTTAGTTTGCTTCTGCTGAGTCGGCGCTTTCGCCTTGGTGCTCGGCGCATTACTCTTGGTCTTGGTCTGCGGCAGCTTCACCCGCCGCACCGAGGTCGCCAACAGCTTGCCGTCCTTGTCGGAGTATTGCACCCGCACCCGCTCACCCACGGACAATCGCTCTAAGGCGTCCTTGGCGGCGTCCTGGGTAATGAAGTTTTTCTCGCCGGCGGCGCCTTTGACCGACACCGCGCCGGTCTTGGTATCGACGGCCGAGATGTCGCCGACGAATTTTTGATTTTTTGCCCTCTTCGCCTTGGTCGCTTTCTTTTTCGGCTGCGCCGTCTTGGCGCTCTCTTTTTTAGTTTCCTTGGCCGGCGCGCTCTCGGCGCCCAGCCCCCAGCCGGTTAGCAAGAGTGCGAACAATGGCACGGCTAATAGTCGGTGCATTTTTTTCATAATTATATCTCCCAAGGGTTTAGACGTTCGGTTGCGCCAACCCTGGCATGAAATTAACTAAACAATTGCTGTTTCCATTTGGCCATCACCGCCTGCTGCCGTTCCGGGCTAATCTGCGCCGCCGGCGGGAATTTGTCGCGCCATTCAAAGGGCCGGCATGCGTCAATGATCATGCGCGAACTAAAGCCCTTGCGCTCTTTGGGAATAATCGGATCGAGCGGCCCGCTCCAGCAGCGCCGGATGATTTCGGCTGAGTCCACCGGATCGGCGCGGCTGCACATCGCCCACAAAACATCGTTGATATCGTAGGCGTCGATGTCGTCGTCGACGACCACGATGTAGCGACCGAGATAGGCCGCCCCCTGGCATTGGCTGGCGACCAGGCCGGTCTGGCGCGCGTGGCCGGGATAGCGCTGCTTAATCGAGAGCACGGTGAGAAAGCGGCGAAAATAACTGGCTACCGCGGTGATATCGGGTACACCGGCTTTCTCCACCTGGTCGCGAATGTAGGCGGCGCGCAACAGCTCATAGCAATGTTCCGCCCGCGCCGTCGGCCGGTATTCCGGCGACGCGGTGATGATCGGATCGTTGCGATGGTAGAGCCGGTTAACCTTGATCAGCGGTTCCATCTTTTCGCCGCTGGCGTAGTAACCGGTCCACTCGCTGAACGGACCTTCTTCCTTACCCTGATCCGGCAGGAACTCGCCTTCGATGGCGATCTCCGCGTAGGCCGGGATCGGCAAGCCGGTCAGTGGACCGGTGATCACTTCCATGGGTTCGCCCTTGATGCCGCCGACGGCGTCGAATTCGCTACGGCCATAGGGCTCCGGGCGCGTGGCGAACATATGTAGCAATGGGTCGACGCCGAAGCAGCACACCACCGGACAGGGCTTGCCACGATCGAAATACTTTTGCCGGTGCATGCGGCCATGTTTGCCGGGCGAAATATTCATGCCCATGGTGTTGCGGTCGTGAACCATGACGCGGTAGCAGCCGACGTTGACCCAACCGTCGTCGGGATCGCGGGTGATCACCACATGGCCGGTGCCGATATAGCGTCCGCCGTCGCGCTCATGCCAAAACGGCACGGGGAATTTAAACAAATCGATATCGTCGCCGGAAAAAACGTTTTCCAATATCGGCCCGCCGCTCACCGTCACCGGCGGGATCGACGCCGGCTTGGCCAAACGCTCGCGCCAGGCCTGAATGAAACCGTCGCGGCTGATGTCGAGCGGCAGGTTGGTCGTCAACGCCGAGCGTTTGAGGCTTTCGAAGAAGCCGACAAGTATACGGTAGCCGGCGGGATAATCCTTGATCTTGTCGAACAGCAACGCTGGGCTGTTTTCTTTATGTTTCGACGCCAGCACCGACAAGGCGCCGATTTCAAGATTCCAGTCGGCGCCCTCGACGACTTTGAGTTCGCCCATCGCCTGAACTTTTTCGATCCACTCGCGCACGTCCCGGTAACCCATCGCTGCTCCTCCAACTCAGCCAGAAATAGGAGTTTGCCCGAAGCTTTGCAAGCATCCAGGAGAATTGTTACATCCATCATTCAGGCAATGAACCATGAAGAAACTTTGCTACCTAATTTTGTTCGCCGCGTCTCTCTGTCTGAGCGCTCCCAGCCAGGCCCAGGAAAAAGTCATCGTCGGCCATTCGGCGCGCGCCGCTCTGTCCATCGGCCCGCTGCTCTACGGCATCGAGCGTGGCTTTTACCGCGAAGAAGGCATCGAACTGGTTTACGTCTCGCTGCGCGCCGATCTCGGCATCAAGGCGCTCTTGTCGGGCGACATCGACTACAGCTACAGCACCGGCACGATCATCCGCGGTGCGCTCATGGGTTTGCCGGTGCGCAATCTGAGCTTCGATTTCGCCCGGGTACTGCACGCCCTCATGTCGCGCCCGGAGATTCCCAACGCGGCGGCGCTGCGCGGTAAGCGGGTCGGCGTCAGCTCCTTCGGCGCCACCGGCGATCTCGCCGCCCGCGTCGGCTTGCGTTCCTTGGGCCTCGACCCGGAAAAAGATGTGATGATTATCACGCTCGGCACCGACACCCTGCGCCACGCCGCGCTGATGGCCGGCACGGTGCAAGCGACCCACATGCCGGTGCCGCTTAATATTCAGTTGAAGAAGGAAGGCTACCACGAACTGGTCTATGCCGGAAAAATTCTCCAGCGCCCGCTAACCGGCCTAGCCACGAGTTTGGAAAAGATCCAGAAAAATCCTAGCCAGGTCCAGCGCATGGTGCGCGCCTTCCTGCGCTCGACCCGAGCGTTGAAAGCCGAACGCACGGGCTTTATTTCCTTCGCCCAGAGAAAATATGGCTACTCGAAAGAGGTGATGGAAGAAGCTTATAAATATCTCGTCGACGCCCTGGCCCAAGACGGCTTCGTCGACGACACCTCGCTGCAAGCGGCCATCGATGAAGCGAAAAGTCTCGCGAAAATAAACAAGCCTATCAGCCAATCTGACGTCGTCGACTACAGCTTTCTACGCGCCGCGGTGAAAAAATAATTTGCCTGTTGAGGTAACGTCACCGGCAAGCGTCCGGCGCCAATCACTTGAACAGGTGGTTCACGATGTCAATGATGCTGATCGCTCGGGAAATGAACACCGGTGTCGCCAATCACCGATTCTTATATAGACTATCGATGTAACCGCTCTGATCCAACTCTCGAATAAAGCTCATATCGACAAAGTCCTCAGGCTTGGCAGCCTTCGCCTTGGGTTCCGCCTCCCCTAGCGAATCTAGAATGTTCTTGATTCCTTCAAGGGTCGGAAATTGTTTTGGGGGGAATTTATTGTTGGAGCTGATGTCTTCGTAGGTCTTTTCCAGAATCTCCTTATCCTGCGAGCCCAGGATTTTCACGATTAACCTCATTGCTGCCTCGCGGTCTGTCTTGATGCGGTGGATCGCCTCGATCTGGGACTTGATGTACCTTCTGACGATGTCAGGATTTTCCCGAATGAATCTGCGTGTTGTCGCAACTCCATTAGCCTGCGAGGGCACGCTCACATACTCGAGCGTATGAAAACCTCTTTTCAGGCCGATGAAGCTGTCGGGTGGGGTCAGCAAAGCGGCTTGAACCTTTCCTGTTTGCAAGGCGGTCAACCGGTCCTGAGGTATGCCGATCTGCACGAGTGCGACATCCTTCGCCGGAGTCAGTCCGAGCCTTTTAAGGGCGATGCGAGCCATAAAATCCGCCTGGCCGCCGAAGGTGGAGACAGCAATAGTGCCCCCTTTGAGCTGCTCACCGGTTTTGATCTCAGGTTGACTCATGAGCCAATAATCGGCGATCACCGCTCCCCCGGCAATCATAACCGTATCGGCTCCTCTCAGAGCGGCCGTCACAATCGGCGGGCCAGTGACCTGACCTATCGGAGTCTCCCTCGATAACAGAGCCATCACCGCCGGCGTGCTTCCTTTGAATAGAACAAGCTGCACATCCAAACCATTTTTGGCGAATACCCCCGATTCCTTGGCCATCCAGGCGGGAAGCTGCCCTGCGGCGATTGCACCGTAGCCCACGGTCATTTTGATGAGCTGAGCCGAGGCGACGGAAACCGAGGCCAGCAATAATAGGCTAACAGCTAGAATTGCGGTCTTCGGTTTAAAAACCTGCGCTGGTTGCAGCGCTCTGACGAATTGAATAAACGCTGCTATCGAAAGAAGCGGATTCGAGAGAACAGGTTTTATTCTCATGGAATTTTCTCCTCGGTCGTTTAAATCAGAAATGCGCATACAACGTTTACTTGATGACTTGGTCCGCGCGCTTCAGCAGCTCGTTATGAAGAATGCAACGACCATAAGGATACAAATTTCGTGTTCATTTTTGCCTCCTTTTGATTCGCTGATTCGTGACGACAATTTTCTTTTCTGTTGGCGAGCCTCGGATTTCAATCACTTAGTTGCAAGAGCCCCATTCGCCAAGATCAATCCGGCGCGGCCCGCACGCCCTTTAGGCCTAGCAGCCCGTGGTGAAAGTCGAGAATGAAGTGGGTAACCGAGGCGATGAGGATCGACAGGAAGAAGAGATCGTGTAGAGTTTATTGCATGGCGATGGGAAAACGAAAACACGAAGAGCAGAGAGGGATGTGGGTGGCGG
>CAMDBU010000215.1 GCA_945889495.1 Syntrophobacter sp. SbD2
AATTCCTTCCTTCCCCAGCACATTCGCAAAAAACTCCCTTTCCAACTCCACTTATTGCCATTCTTCGTGCCCTCAAAGCCCGCTTAACCCCGTGCCGTTACGGCGATGCAGAGACTGAGATTGGGGTTTCCGGTCAGGCACTATTTAGCTAACAATCGGAGCGCGGGTTCGTGATGTCATTTATGAAGTGAGCTGCCTTTTCGAAAAGCGAAGTGAATGCCTCGAAGTGTTTCATCACTCGGTCGTCTATCACAGCATATTTTATCTAGTACCTCCTGCAATTTAAGACCGTATTACGGCATCCCCATCCCCGCTGCCTTCTGTTCCAACTTCAGCTGCGCCGCGCGCGCGCAGCCTTGCATCACTTGGAAGTAGCGCTGCACCCACTCGGTGCCGATCTCGTAGGGATGCGGTCCGTTGCCGCGGCCGGCGAGCATGCGATTTTTGTTCACCGCGTTGTCGAACTCGGAGTGGTTCGATAGCAGGACAGTGGCTTTGGTTTCGGCGGCTTTGGCGGCCATGTGTTTTTGCGAGTCGATGTAGTTTTGAAAATTCTTGATGCCGGGGTCGGGGATGTTGTTGACGAAGTTGAAGGCGGTGCCGCCAGAGTAGGCAAGGTTGACCGGCTTGCCGCGGTCGAGCACGGTGAAGGTGTACGACATCGTGCCGGGCGTGTGGCCGGGGGTGAGCCAGATGGTTACGGTTATCTCGCCCAAGGCGATCTTCATGCCATCGGTGGCGACGATGTCACGCTTGGGCGCCATGGTTTTGTAGCGGTTGGGATATTTTTCGACCCACTCCCAGTCCGGTCCGCCCATCACGACTCGGGCGCCGTAGCGAGTTTGCAGCATCTCGGCGCCGCCGATGTGATCGCCATGGGCGTGGGAAATCAGCACGTATTTAATCGCCTTGGGGTCGAGGCCGAGTTTCTGCATGCCGCCGATGATTAGCTCTTCGGAGTTGTAAGGATAGATCGTGTCGATCACGATAATCCCTTCCTTGGTGGTCAGCGCCCAGGCCGAGTGCAGCTTGCCGCCGACGAAGTAGAGATTGTCGAACACCTTGGCCGGCTCGGCGAACCATAGATCGCGCGCCGGCGCTTTGGTGGGATCGGTGACATAGGCGGGCACGATGTCGGTCAGATTCTCGCCGCCGCTCTGGGGCAATAAGCAGGTGCGCACCAAAGTGCCGATGGAATCTTCATCAGATCTCTCCGGTTAAAGGTTCGATCCGTGTCCGCCGGTGATTCCATTCCCAGGCGATTACCAGGGCACCCAGCCCCAAACCGGCGAAGTCGGCGAACAGTAGATAATTATTGGTCGATGGCAACAGCAGCATTAATGCGCTGAGCCAGAGCAGGACGCGCTTGGTCCAAGTTAACGCGCGGAACAAATAGCCGGCGCAGCCGGCGGCGAGCAGGAAGACGCCGATACTGGCGGTGGCGATGGCGATGACGATTTCCTTGGCGCTGCCGATGAAGATCAGCGCCGGGTGGAGGGCGAAGATAAACGGCACGATGTAAGCGGCGATGCCCAAGCGCATGGCGGTCCAGCCGGTTTGCCAGAAGTTCGCCTGGGCGATCGACGCCGCGATGTAGACCGGTAGACAGTCGGGCGGCGTGATCAAGGACACCATGCCGAAATAAAAAAGAAACAGATGGGCGGCCAACGGCGGAATGCCTAGTTGGATCAACGCCGGCGCGGCCAACACCGCGAGCGTGATGTAAACCACTGTGGTCGGCAGCGGCAGGCCGAGGAACAGACAGCCCAGAGCGGTGATCAGCAAAAGTAGGTAGATGTTATTGCCCGACAGGGTGACCAGCAGGAGAGAAATTTTAAACGTAAAGCCGGACAGGTGCAGAGCGCCGATAACGATGCCGGCCAATGCGGTTATGACCACGATGTCGAGCAGGGTTTTGCCGGTCTCTTCGAAGGCGGCGACGATTTTCTTGAACGTCGGCCGGGTGGCTTTTTGCAGCGCGCCGACGATCAACACGCCGATCACCGCCACCATGCCGGCTTTGCCGGCCTCCCAGTTTTCGATCATCAAGGTGTAGACCAAGATCGACAGCGGAATTAGAAACACCCAGCCCAAGCGAATCACCGCGCGAAACTTTGGAATCTGTTCACGAGGCAGGCCGACGATGCCGCGCTTGGCCGATTCCAAATCGATCTGGGTAAACAGAGCGAGATAATAAAGCGCCGCGGGGACGGAGGCGGCGAGCGCGATCTGACCGTAGGGGATATTTAAAAACTCCGCCATCAAGAATGCCGCCGCGCCCATCACAGGCGGGGTGATCTGGCCGCCGTTGGAGGCCACCGCTTCGATGGCGGCGGCCAGATGGGCGGGAAAGCCGGTGCTTTTCATTAGCGGGATGGTGATCGCGCCGTCGACCACGACATTGGCCACCGCGCTGCCCGACACCGTGCCGAATAACGCCGAGGACACCACCGAGACTTTCGCCGGGCCGCCGCGGTAGCGGCCGGTGGCGATGAGCGCCAGGTCGGTGAGAAAGCGATCGCCGCCGACGGCGTAGAGCACTTGGCCGAAAAGAATAAACGCCACCACCACGCCGGCGGCGACGTCGATGGGCAAGCCGAGCATGCCGTTGGAATCGAGATACATGTAGCTGGCGATGCGCGCCCAGGACGGGCTTTTGGAATAAAAAATCCCTGGCATGTACTCGGCGAAGCGGGTGTAGAGAAGCACGCCGAGGGCGAGCCATGCTAGCGTACCGCCGGCGACTCGACGGGTGGCTTCGAGCAAAAGTAGGATCGCCAGGCCGCCGAAGATCCAGCGGTCAGGCGAAAGAATGCCGAGGCGGTAGGCGATGGTCGGATAGAGAATCGTCACGTACAGGCCGATGGCCATGCCGCCCAGGGAGAGCAGCCAGTCATACCAGGGGACATGGTCGCTGGATTGATTGGGAAAGGCCTTGACGGCGATGAACACGCTGCACAGCCCCAAGGCGAGAAACAGCGCCAGATACTGCTGCTTGAAAAAAGTGACCTCGAAGTGGTGGTGCACCTCCAGCGCCCAGAGCGAACCGAGCACGGTGATCGAGATCAGCAACGTGCGCAGGATCGCCGCCGGCGCGCCGGTCAAGTTGCGAAATCTTCCTGGTGAGGCGGCGAGTTCGTCACTCATGATGGTTTTGAAAAAAGCATCGGAAGGATCCGACGGATCGGTCCGATCCGTCCGATCTTATGGATTGACCGCCAAGAGCCGCTTCTGCGTTTCATCCATCTTGGCGTTCCAGAGATTTTTTTCTTTGTAAAATTGCACCGCCGCCGAGTGATAGGGAATCGTCACGTCGGCGGAGGCGGCGCGATCGTGGGTCCATTCTTGGAACTGCGCGTGGAGCGGCGGCAGTTTGTCGGTGTTGTCCCATACCGCTTTGAGCGCCGCTTGCACAACTTCGTTGGACAAGCCTTTGTGGCCGAGGAAGTAGAGATCGAAGGCGAGCACGCAGGTGTCGGCGATGATGCCGGTGGAGTAGCCCGATTTCAACGTCGCCGTGCCATAGCCGGGTACGGCTTTTCTTACTCGGGCATCGCCCTGGACTGAGCAATCGATGGGAACATGGCGGATGCCGACGGCGGCGTCGGCTTCTTTGATCTTGGCGGCGCCGACGGCGTGGACGCTGACATCGGCGCGGCCTTGGGCCAAGGCGTCGATACCTTCGTTGACCGCCGGCACCGGCACCACTTTGACATCGTCCCAAGTCATTCCGCCGTTGGCCAGCGCCGCATAGAGGTGATACCAGATCGCCAGGTTGGCGGGATATTCGCCGGTGACGCGTTTACCCTTGAGATCGTGGACGGTTTTTATCGTGCTGTCTTTCTTGGCCGCCAGGCCGATGTAGAGCGGCGAGCCGCGCATGATCAAACGAGCGTTGGGCACATGGGGCAGGGGATTTTTGCCGCCGACTTTCAACTTCGCCGGCCCCTGGTAGCCCAAATTCATTTCCACCGCGTTGATGACGCCGAAGTCGATCTCGCCGCTGTCGAGGAGCGGCATGAAGGTGCTGGTGCCGGTGTAGGGCTGGACGCTCGACTGCATCGGTCCCGCGCCGCTGATCACTTTGGCCAACCCAGCGCCAACCGAATAGATCACCGTGCCGGCGGGATTGGTGCCGATGGTGACCGAGGGCGGAAGTTTTTGCGCGTGCCCTGACGTCGTCAGGCAAAGTAGTGCCCCGCTAAAGATAACCGTCACGAGTTTACTATGACGCTGGATCATGAGCGCCTCCGTTCCGATTCATTACTCCACTACTCCACACTCCAATAATCCGACTGGCTTAGTTACGGCTTCCACGCCAACAATTTTTTCTGCGCGTCGTCCATCTTGGCCGACCACACGCCGGCGTCCTTGAAGTAGCGGGCCGCGGCTGGATGATAGGGGATGGTTACTTCAGGATCGACGGCGCGGGCTTTGGTCCACTCGGCGAAGCCGGGGTGGAACTGCGGCAGCTTATCGACGTTGACCCAGATCGCTTGCAGCACGCTGCGCACCACGGCGTCGGGTAATTTCGCATGGCCGACCAGATAGATATCGTAGGTGTAGGCGCAAATGTCTTGCAGGATGCCGGCGGATGAGCCGCCTTTGACCGTCGACAGATAATAGCCGGGAATCGCTTTCTTGATTCTTTCCTCGCCGACCTTGGTGCAATCCAATGACAAGAAGCGAATGCCGACGGCGGCTTCGGCTTCTTGCAATTTCGCCGAGCCGATAGCATGAGTCGTGACATCGGCTCGTCCCTGAATCAGCGCGTCGACGCCTTCGTTGACCGCCGGTACCGGCACGACTTTGACATCGTTCCAACCGAGGCCGGCGTTGGAGAGGGCGCCCAACATGTTGTACCAGACCGCTAGCTGGGCCGGATATTCTCCCGTCGCCCGCTTGCCTTTGACGTCGGCCAAGGTTTTGATCGGCGAATCTTTGCGGACGATAAAGCTACTGCGCAGCGGCGAGCCGCGCATGATCAGCCGGGAACTGGCGACATGGGGAAACGGATTGCGGCCGCCGACTTTGAAATTCGCGCCGCGGTAAACCATGCCCATGTCGACGGCGTTGACCACGCCGAAGTCGAGCTCGCCGCTGTCGAACAGCGGGACAAACGTACTCGTGCCAGCGTAGGGCTGGACTTGCGCTTGGATCGCCGCCGAGTCGCTGACGACTTTGGCCAAGCCGCTGGCGAGAGCGTAGAACAAGGACCCCGGCGGGTTGGAACCGATGGCCACCGACTTGGGCAGCTGCTGGCCCTGGCCCACGCCGGCGATGAGAAACAGCGCCACGGCGCTTAATCTTGCAATCAGAACTCTTCGCATGAATCCTCCCGATGAAATTGCCGCTCACTGTAATGCCAAGCGAAATTGCCGTCAATGGGATTTCGCCTAGTTCGTGATAACAAATCCACTAGCAGCCCGTGGTAGAAGTCCGATTTTCACAAAACGCTAGGCATCAGTGCGAGGCGGTGACGAGAGATCATAAATATTCTCCGATCGAGTCCTCGGCGCCGATGAGCAGCGACTTGGTCACGTAGTCGCACCCACAGAGCAAAA
>CAMDBU010000216.1 GCA_945889495.1 Syntrophobacter sp. SbD2
TATTTTACGCTGTGGGTGCTACGGCGCGACCGAGCAACCGCTATTTGCTGCCGAGGCCTCGCTCTGGGACTATTTGCGATCCAAAGTCGCCGCTTCGCACTGCCCCCGTGCGTTTTGTAAAATTCGGACTTTTACCACGGGCTGCTAGCTCTTTATTGGCTCAACTTCTATTTTCTTGCGAACACTCCGATGATCAGATCTCGCACTGCTGCATAAGCTCGCCACGATTCCGCCATGCCACATTCCCTACGGGCCTTTTGCACAGGCCGAGCGAAACCTGGGGCAGCTGCCCCCTTGCGATCCTCCGTTCGAACAATTCACGAATCGTCGCCAGCGCCGCCCACCGATAATCAACCTACGGAAATTCGGCGAGCGGAACACAATCGCTCCGCTCGTTCCGGTTGACGCCAAGGGGCAATCCCGAATAGGTTGATGCGATAGTTGTTGGACCGGAGGAGCGATGAACTACCAATTGGAACATGTGGCGATTTACTGCAAGGATCTCAATGCGACGATCGAGTTCTACGAAAAGTTTTTCGCTGGGCAGCCAACGGCGATCAGAAAAGGTGACGCTGGTTATGCGTTTTGTTTCATGCGCATCGCTGGCTCGCCCGCCATCCAATTGATGGAATCGGCGACCGGGGTCGGCGTTCATCATTATGGCTTCATCACCGACGACATTGACCAGGTGCGCCAGGAGTTTCAGGAAAAAGGCGCGACGATCCTGCGCGAAAATCGCGACGCGGCCGGCAAGCTCACGACGATCTTTGTCAAAGACCCCAACGGTCTAGAGATGGAAATCCGAGGACCGAGATAAAGCCGCGAAGCGCCAGACCGCGCGCCCCGAGTTTAGGTAGGCAATACCGCGAGTTCCGCCAGTGCGTTGGGCAGACCATCGACAATATCCGATGCAATCAATCCAATTGGCCCCTTGGATTCGGCAACCCGGTCACCGACATAGCCGTGCAAGTAAACGCCGAGTTTCATGGCATCTTCAGCCGACAACCCCTGCCCCAACAACGCAGCGATGATGCCGGCCAAGACATCGCCCATGCCGCCGCTCGCCATGCCGGGATTGCCGGTGGGGTTGATGAATATTTTGCCGTCCGCCGTCGCGATCACCGTGCGCGCGCCTTTGCAAGGAATCTAGCAAGGCAAACTTAAGCGAACGTCCGAATCCCAACGCTTGCACATGAATGGCGACCGATGACTACCGAAACCATGGGATAGAGAAAACCCGTTGCAACCTGTTCAACATCTCACGGCCAGCGCTTACTTGAGAAAGATCGATTCGGGACGAACAAATCCCGCGATCTTTATGTGTGAGGACGACAACGGAGACAACGCCGGTGAATACGTCGTCAAGTTCAAAGGCGGAACCGAAACCGGCGTTACGGGCATGGCATGTGAGCTGGTCGCGTCGTTGCTCGCGGACGAGTTGGGTCTGGCGCGTCCGAGCCCCGTGATTGTGGATATCGACCCGAATATCGCAGGGCTCTTGAGCGCAAAGGACTCCGATGTCGCGGCGGTCATCAAGAAAAGCGGCGGTCTGAACTTCGGTTCGCGAGTGTTGTCTGGCGGTTACGGTACTTGGCCAGTAAACAAAAGTATTCCCAGTTCTCTTACCCAAATCGCCGCCGAGATTTTTACCTTCGATGCGCTCATTCAAAACCCGGATCGCCGAACGAACAATCCGAATCTGCTGTGGAAGGGCAGCGAGATTTTTATCATAGACCATGAACTGGCATTTTCTTTTCTCTATCAGATTGGGAGTTCAGCGCGGCCCTGGGAGATAACGGGCCATGCTGGCGATTTCTTAAACGACCATGTATTCAGTAAAGACCTCAGGGGGAAGACGATTGACTTCAGCCGCTTACAGCGAGCATTGGAAGGCGTTGACGATATGACTCTAAACGCGATGTTTGACCAAATACCGTTAGAGTGGAACAATGACAACCTTTCCCGAGTAAGGGATTATATGAGCGATGTACGAAATCACGCAGCGGAGTTTATCGAGTAGGTGAAATTGAGGCTGGCATGAAAACTTCCTACACTTTCAGCGTTTTGCGCTATGTGCACGATCCGGTGACCGCGGAATTCGTCAATGTCGGTGTGGCTTTGTACGCGCCCGATGCCAAGTATCTCAATGCGCTCTGTACTTCGCATTACCAGCGCTTGTCGCGGATGTTCGAGCCCATCGAGGGCGATCACTTCCGGCAAATTACCAAGTATGTACAGTCCCAAATCGAGGCGCTCGGCCAAAGACTCGCTTCGGAACTGCCTTTCAAAAATCCACCTAGGAATATTGAGGATGTACTCGGTCAGGTTCTGCCCGCGGACGATAGCGCGATTCAGTTCTCAACGGCGGGTGGCGGCTTCACCAGCGATTTGAACAAAACCCTACACGAACTGTTTGCGCGGCATGTCGAACGTTACGTTACTAGAGCAGAACGTCACAGCCGCGATGAAGAGGACGTGTGGAAAGTTTTCAGGGCGCCTCTGGAGAAGCGCCAGGTTATCAAACACCTTGTAGCGAAAGAAATAATCGCGCCGAATTATGACTACAAGTTCGAGCACGCGTGGAAGAACAAAATTTGGCATGCTTACGAACCGATTTCATTCGACCTCGCTGAGGCCGATTCCATTAAAGACAAGGCGAACCGATGGTTGGGGAGAATTACCAGCCTAAACGATAGCCAGGATAAATTCAGTCTTCACTTGCTGATGGGAAAGCCCAGAGAAGGTAAATTGCAGACGGCATATGTCCAGGCGCAAAACATTCTAAACAAGATGCCGGTAACCCACGAACTCATCCAAGAGGACGAAGCCGAAGAGTTCGCCGAATCTCTTACGAACGAGATCAAAGAGCACGGCGAGTAACACGTCTGGAGAATCCCGGCTTCGGAAAGCATTCGCTAACAAGCGATTCGTCGTATTTTTATCCACCACAATCATGGATTGCGCCATGGTCGGCCTGAAGAGAAACCCAAGCAGCCGGGTGTCGCGGAACCGCACGACGAATTAGGACGTGAACGCAGCCAGTTCCGCCAGTGCGTTGGGCAGACCATCGACAATATCCGATGCGATCAGCCCGATCGGCCCCTTGGATTCGGCAACCCGGTCGCCGATGTAGCCGTGCAAATAGACGCCGAGCTTCATGGCGTCTTCAGCCGACAACCCCTGCCCCAACAACGCAGCGATGATGCCGGCCAATACATCGCCCATGCCGCCGCTGGCCATGCCGGGGTTGCCGGTGGGATTGATGAAGACCTTGCCGTCGGCGGTGGCGATCACCGTGCGCGCGCCTTTGAGAACTACGTGGCAGCGGTGCGCGGTGGCGAAGCTGCGCGCGACTTCGATGCGGTCGGCGTTGACCGCGGCGGTGTCTTTGGCGATCAGGCGCGCCATCTCGCCGGGATGGGGCGTTAGGATCGGCGGCGTCTTGGCTTGGCGTAGATGATCCAACTCAAGCACCAAGTTATTTAGACCGTCGGCGTCGACGACCCAGGGCATGTCGAGATTGCGCAGCAGCCAATGCGTAGCATTCTGCGTCGCCTCGCTGACGCCGATGCCGGGGCCAAACAGCACAACGCTTTTGCGTTCGAGCAAGCGCCGCCAATCGGCGTGGGTGAGAGTTTCTAATTGCTCGGATGATTCATGACCGAGCGGCTCGGTCATCACTTCAATCAACGAGCTGGCGAAGATCGTATTGAGCGCCCGCGGCGCCGCGAGTGAAACCAAACCGGCGCCAGTGCGCATGGCCGCGCGGCAGGCCAAGATCGCCGCGCCGGTTTTGCCGCGCGCGCCGGCGACCACCAGCAGATGGCCGTAGGTGCCTTTGTGCGAATCGGCCGGGCGGCGCGGCACCAACCAGCCGATGGTTTCCCGGTCGAGAAGCTCGATCCGCGGCGCGACTTCGGCCACCGCGCGCTCATCGATGCCGATGTCGGCGACGACTAACTCGCCGACGCAACTCAGACCGGGATGAATCACTTCGCCCAACTTGGGATAACCGAGCGCTACGGTCATCTCGGCTTGAATCGCCACGCCCAGCGCCTTGCCGCTATCGCTGTCCATGCCGGAAGGAATATCGACGGCGACGATGGGCAAGCCTGAACAGTTCATGAGAGTGATCGCATCGGCGAACAAACCGTCCACCGCGTTCTTGGTCCCGGTGCCGAGAATCGCGTCGACCAACAGAGCGTTCTTAGCGCACCGTTGGCTGAGCAAATCCAGTTTGTCAGCAGCGATTTCGAAAACCTTGCCTTTATGTTTCAGCCAAGCGCGCAGATTGTGCGCCGCGTCCGGGCTGAGTTCATCGCGCCGCGCCAACAGCGCGACTTCGCAAGGAATGCGTTTCTTTCGCAACAAGCGCGCGACGACCAAGCCATCGCCGCCGTTGTTGCCCTTGCCGGCGACGATCAACACACCTTTTTTCGCCGCCGCGCCGAAGCGCTCGACAAGCGCCGTGGCGATGCCTTCGCCGGCGCGCTCCATGAGCGTCAAGCTCGGCGTGGCGTACTTTTGGATCGTCAAACGATCCAGTTCGCGCATTTGTCCGGTGGTGACGACTAGCATGGGGGGCGTGGCTCGTGTTCGTGGCTCGTGCTCGTGGAAGACATCGGAAAACTCCTTGAACCTGAGACGAACACGATCACGAGCGACGAGCACGATTAAGGAGTTGTTTCATTTCGCGCACCGCCCGCTCGATGCCGACCAGCACCGCCCGTGCGATGATGCTATGGCCGATATTGAGCTCGACCATCTCGGGAATGCGCGCGATCGGCAGGACGTTTTCATAATCGAGGCCATGGCCGCCGTGGACCTCCAGGCCGAGTGCTTGTGCCAGTCGCGCGCCAGCGACGATCTTCTTGAGCTCCCGGGGGCGCTTGGCGCCGCTCGCATTGCAATAGCTACCGGTGTGGATCTCGATGCCATGGGCGCCGCAGTCTCTCGCGCATTCGATTTGCTCAACCACCGGATCGATGAATAGCGCGACTTGAATGCCGCGCCCTTGCAGCCGGGCCACGGCGTCTTTGATTTTACGCCGATGCGCAATCGCATCGAGACCGCCCTCGGTGGTCAACTCCTGGCGTTTCTCCGGCACCAAGCAAACGTCTTGCGGCCCCAGCTTCGCGGCAAAGCGCACCATCGCCGGCGTCGCGGCCATTTCCAGATTGACTTTGGTTTTGCCGCGCTCCAGCAAGCGCCGCACGTCATGTTCTTGAATATGGCGCCGGTCCTCGCGCAGGTGCACAGTGATGCCATTGGCGCCCGCCTGCTCCGCGAGCAGCGCCGCTGCCACCGGATCGGGAAGCTGAGCCAGTCGCGCCTGGCGCACGGTGGCGACGTGGTCGACGTTAATGCCTAGGCGGATCATGGTTACAAACTTCAACTGGTTTGCTTCGAGAGGGAGGGGCGAAAAATCTTTCGCCCCTTGTATAATGAAATTGAAGTGTCTGTATGCACATTGTTTAACACGAAACAGGATGGGACAGGCCGTTCGCCCCTCGGTCCTTGGAGACCGTTTTGTAGCATGGACCGTCCCATCGTGGCTCCCAAA
>CAMDBU010000217.1 GCA_945889495.1 Syntrophobacter sp. SbD2
GATCGCCGCGATTCAAGCCTATGTCGACTATCACAACGATCATCCCAACCCCTTTGTCTGGACCGCCAAAGCTGAAGACATTATTGCCAAATATCGTCGTGCCAAGGCGGTCCTTAATAAACTCCAAACAGCTTGAGACACTACACTAGGTATCCGATTCGCGGCATTTTCGTTGGCTGCTGCGCCCCGGCGGAAAAGTTGAGACCCAAGAGACAAACGCACAACGCCAATGAAAGATTTTTTTTATCCATGAATTTATTTCGCGACTACTGCCGTATTCCGAACAACGTTGTTGCAACAATTTGTCGGAGTCCCTCGACAAACTTCGAGCCTGTCACAACTTTCTTGAAAGAACGAACGGAGAGGAAATTGAATTGAATGAACTAGACTTGCAAAGCCTGCCCCCTCGACAGGATTTGGAATAAAAACTGTCGAGGGAGCCAGCCCTTTGACCCAAGGAATGGTCAAAACGCGGTCAAGAAACTCTTCAGCCGGCGACTATTGCCTATTGGCTGTTGCCTTCTTCAGGACTTCCACCCATGCACCGAGACGTCGACCAACTGACCCACCGGGTCGCGCACGCCCATCTCGGCGAAGCGGCCGTCTTTGGGTTTTTTGTCGGCTTGTTTGAGCGCGCCGGAGACCTCGGCGGACTTAAGCGTCGAGTCCATGTCTTCGACCTGGAAGCCGAAGTGGTCGATGCCTTCGCGCTCGCCGCGCGCCGGCAACACCGCCATGTTGATGTAGCCGTCGGTCAAATAGATCGCCCGGTTGCCGTCGTCGCGCACCGGGCCGCGCCACGCCTCGGTCATGCCGAAGGTCTGCTTGTAAAAATTGGCGGCCTTCTCCTGATCCTCCACCTTGATCGCGATATGTCTGATCTTGCCCATGGTCCTGTCCTCCTTGTTATTGTTTGTAAAGTCTGTCGATAAAACCACTCTTCTTGATCTCGTCGAGCACGCTATTGTTAACATAACCGGCGGGAATTTGCTGGCCGGGGATGTTCATCATGTCGAGCTCGGCGCGTAGCGCCTCCTCGTCGACATAGGGCAACTGGCGAATCGTCCCGCGCAGCTCGTCGCACCACAAGGAGATATGCTCTTCGCTGACGCCGCGCATGTATTTCGCCAGCAAACGCGCCGTCGCCGGCTTGTTGGTGAGAAAGAAGTGAATCGTTTCAAGATACGCCTGCATGAAGCGGATCACCGCGCCGCGGTCGGTTTTGAGCTTGCGCTCCATCAGAGTGATCGGCGCGTCGGTGCCGCGAAAACCCATCTCCTTGGCGCTGGCACCTTTCAACGCTTTGGCGATGCCGCGGAACTGCAACATCACCCCCGAGTCGCCGAGCACGCCAACTTCGATGCGCCGCGACTCGAGGCCCTGGGCGACGCCCGGCGTGCCGCCCATTTGCAGGATCGTCACTTCATTGTCGCGAATGCCGGTCTTTTTGAGCGCCGCGCGCAAAAAGGTATCGCCGCCGGAACCATACTGGGTCACGCCGATGATCTTGCCCTTGAGATCGGTGAAGCTCGCGAGCTTGGAATCGGGCCGGACATAGATTTTTTGCGATGAATAACCGGACAGCGTCGACAGAATCGTTATCTCCGCGCCCTGGGCGCGGGCGCGCAAGGAAGCCGGCGCGCCGGCGGCGACGTAGTCCAAATCGCCGGCGATCAAAGCTTGAATCGTGCGCGGCGTGCCGGGGATTAAGATCACCTCGGCATTGAATCCATACTTGGCGAGCAGACCGGAGTCCTTGGCGAGATGGAGCATGCCCTGGCTCGGATTGATCGCCACATGGGCGAGCAGCAGCTTCTGCGCGTTGGAAACTGACGCCAAGGTGAGAAGCAGAACCGCTGCCAAGAGCCATCGAATCAACATGATAGTTCCTGTGGATTTACTGCCGACCCAGCGCCAAGTCAATGATAACGGATTATCCCGCGCGGTTCGGCGACTACCTGAAAAATATCTCGCGCCAAGCACGCCAAGGACGCAACGGAAAGATAACCGATTCTAACTTTGCAACCTTGGCGTGCTTGGCGCGAGCAATCTCCGACACCCTAAGGTCTGAAGCTCGCACACCGCGGCGCTTGACGCCCACTGGCAGTTGTCGTACCAATTCAACATCTTAAATAGTCAGGGAGGCAACATGCCGTTACATGTAAAGAGTGCCGACGTGAAGGAATATCAACGGGATCAATCCGGCGAAGCCGGCACCGGCCGCATGGTGGTGCGCAAAGCCCATGGCAACGAATGCAGCTTGATGATCGCCACGCGCAAGCCGGGCTACCACACCAAACCGCACGAACATGAATCCGAACAGATCAACTACGTGCTCAGCGGCGAGATCTGGTTTTTCGTCAAGGACAAAGGCTTTCTCTGCAAACAAGGCGACTTCCACCGCATCCCGGCCAACACGGTCCATTGGGCTTATAATCGCTCCGACGCCGACTGCACCGTCGCCGAAGCCCATGCGCCGGCGCTACTCGGCGTCCAAGCCGGCTCCGCCGCCGAAGCCCTGTTCGACGAAGGCGAAACCCCCAACGTGCGCGGCCCGGGCGTCAACAAGTTCGTGCCCTTCGATCAGGACGGAGCCGAGGCGAAGTATTTCAGCAAATAAGGAAGCCGCAATCGGGTCCTATCGGATCGAGGACTATCTCGCGCAAAGGACGCCAAGGTCGCAAAGCTAAAATCATCTTTCTTCCTTGGCGTCCTTTGCGAGCTTGGCGCGAGACATTGCCGAATCCGGCCACGCTAAGTTTGAGTTTCCAAACAAATATGCAGTGACATGAGCCGACCAATTATTCTCTGCATCGTAAAGCTGTCGGTCTTGCTCGTCGGATCGATCCTGTTCTACGCGCCAGTCCACGCCCAGGAGCTGCGCCGCATCCACTACGGCACGACCACCTCGACGGCGCATTTGCCGATCTGGGTCGCCAAGGACGCTGGCTTGTTCGCCAAGCAGGGGCTCAATGTCGAGCCGGTGCAGATCCGCGGCGGCGCGCTGATCACCATGGGCATCATGAGTGGCCAGTTGCCGCTCAGCGGCGCCGGCGCCGAGTCCATCGTCGCGGCGCGCATCGAAGGCGGCGATGTCGTCCTGCTCGCCTGTCCGGCCGACTCCGATCCGGTGTATCTGATCGCCCGGCCGGGCTTCAAATCGCCGGCCGAGTTGAAAGGCAAAGCCACGGCGGTCACGCGGCTGGGCTCGACGACGCACTTCTATTTACGCGCGGCGCTACGCAACGTCGGCATCGATCCGGAAAAGGATGTCACCATACTCCAGCTCGGCACCGGCACCGAGTCGGTGACCGCGCTGGAGAACGGCCGGATCTCGATGGCGGCATTGACCATCCGTTACGCCCTGCCGCTGATACAAAAAGGCTGGCCGGTGTTTCTCGACCTGAGCACCACCGATCTGGTCTATCCGGCCTCCTGTGTCGCCACCAGCCGCGGCTATGTCAAAGCCGAGCCCAAGGTAGTCGACGATTTCCTGCGCGCCTACGTCGCGGCGATCCAGGTGATCAAAAAAGATCCCGCCTTCGCGGAAAAAACCTTCGCCAAGTGGCTGCGCGAAAAAGATCCCTATCTCATAAAGAAAACCATCGAGTCCTACAGCCGGATTTTCAAACCCGTACCCATCGTGCCGGATAAAGGCATCGAGACGGTCATGAAAGATTTGGCCAACCGGCGCACGATCCCCAAGGAATTCATCGGCCACCCCGAACTGTTCCGCGACCACGGGCCGTTGGAGCGGGCGATGGCGAAATAGATTGGGCTGGGCCGGATGCATTGAGAAGATGATTTCACCACGAAGGACACGAAGAGCAGGAAGTCGGCGGGACAAAATTTGCGTCCTAGTCGTCATCGCGTTCCTAGCGGTCCTGTCGCCCCTCCACGCCCAGGAGCTCCGCCGCATCCTCTACGGCACCACCGCGTCGCCGTCGCACCTGCCGATCTGGGTCGCCAAGGACGCGGGCTTTTTTGAAAAAGCCGGCTTGAATGTCGAGCCGGTACAGATCCGCGGCGGCTCGCTGATCACCATGGCGATCATCACCGGCAACCTACCCTTCTCCGGCGCCGGCGCCGAGTCGGTGGTCGCCGCCCGCGCCGCCGGTGGCGACATCGCGCTGCTCGCCTGCCCAGTGGACGCCGATCCGGTTTATCTAATCACCCGGCCAGAAATAAAATCGCCCCAGGACTTAAAGGGATTATCCAGCGCGGTCACGCGCTACGGCTCGACGACGCATTTCTACCTGCGCGCCGCGCTCAAGCATGTCGGCTTGAACCCCGACAAAGACATGACGATCCTGCAAATGGGCGCCGGCCCGGAGATCGCGCTGGCCTTCGAGCGCGGCGTCATCGCCGCCGCCGCTTTGACCACGCGTTACGCCATGCCGTTCTTGAAAAAGAATTGGCCGGTGCTGGTCGACCTGAGCGATACCGAGATGGTCTACCCGTCATCCTGTGTCACCAGCAGCCGCGCGTTTATCCGCGCCGAGCCCAAGGTCACGGAAGACTTCTTACGTGCCTACGTCGCGGGGATCAACTTGATCAAGAAGAATCACCACTTCGCCGAAAAATCCTTCGCCAAATGGATGCGCGAAAAGGATCCAACAATCACCAAGAGCACGGTGCAAGCCTACGCCAAACTCTTCAAGTCGAATCCGACAGTGCCCGACAAAGGCATCCAAAACGTCATCCTCGACCTGATCCGAGCCCGCCCAGATTTCAAAGAATACATCAGCTGGCCGGAGCCGTTCAGGGAGAATGGGCCGTTGGAGCGGGCGATGAAGTGACGCAGGAATTGAATGTTTCGCGGCCCGGGCCGTCGCCGGAAGGCCCAACCAGTAACCGTTGTCGCAGGCAGCGCCTCACTCAAAACAGTCTGATGACGCTCATCCCAAGATCAATCATCGGGCGAGTCACGGCGATCCTCTTTCTTCTTGCCTGCGGCGGAATGTTGGCCTTTGCTTGGGTTCAACAAGACATACACGACATGCCAGAGGCTTTCATTTGGTTGATGGTCTTTCTTACGTTCCCTAATGGCTACACTGGTGCGGTGGTAATCAGTCTCGTCCCAATGCTGCTTTCTGGTATCGCACAATTGCCATACCATCCGTTTTGGGACATCGTTCCGCCCTGGGTCGGATTCACAATTGCGGGCTACTTCCAATGGTTCATGCTGATACCTTGGTTGTGGCGTAAATTTGTTGCCAAGAGTCGCCATCCAGCGACCCGTTCGAGCGGATTGTGAAACGCACACGAGCCGCAGCAAGATGAGTAGACCCTCATGTTATCTCCACTCCAAAAACTCCAACCGCACACCCTGCGACCCTTCGAAGAAACACACGCGCCGTCCATCGGGCAACACGCGCTCTTCTAAATGTTGTAGCAAAGTGAATCTGTCAGGGTCTAACGGCAACGTGAATATGTCAGGGTGGAAGGATGAGAACCCTGACGATGAGAGACGAGAAACGACTAGACATCATACAACGATCGTTACGTAATGAGCTGACGATGGTGGAAGCCG
>CAMDBU010000218.1 GCA_945889495.1 Syntrophobacter sp. SbD2
GCGGCTTCCACCATCGTCAGCTCATTACGTAACGATCGTTGTATGATGTCTAGTCGTTTCTCGTCTCTCATCGTCAGGGTTGTCATCCTTCCACCCTGACATATTCACGTTGCCGTTAGACCCTGACAGATTCACTTTGCTACAACAGCCGGTCGATTTAGGGTACCCAGGGTCAAATTGGCATGTTATAATTTCCCCTATGAAAAAATCCCGCGCCCTGGCAACCTTGGTGATCCTCGCCGCATGGACCGGTCTTGCCCATGCGCAGTACCTGGTGACGTTAAAAAATGGCCGTCAGCTGACCGTGCAAAGTTACCGCGACGAGGGTTCCACGGTGAAGATTCAAGGGCTTGGCGGTGAGCTAGGAATACCCAAGGATCAAATCCAATCGATCAGTAAATCCGGCGCGGCGGACCGGCCGGGGTTAAATATCAGCAATCTAGAAAACGCCAGCCGGGCGGCAGTCCCGGCACCCGCCAAAGCCGCGCCGAGCGCGCCGAGTTCCACATCCACCGATGGAAATGCATCGGCGCGCGGCGATGAGGCGACGGAATACCGTCGCCGCTTGTTCGAAGTGACGCAGAAACTCGAGGCGGCACGCAATCGCTATTTGCAAGCAAGCTCGGCAAAGAACACCGGGCTCGATTTCAATAAAGAAGGTATGAGTTCATGGGTTGCCGATTTGACATCGAGAATTCAGGATAGCCAGAAGGGCGGCGGCGGCCCTGCCTCAACGCCACTCAGCCAGCCACCACCCTACCCGTACACCAGCAAAGGTAAGGAACTAAGCGACATGCGCCAGGAAATCGACGCCCTGGAAAAAGAACGCAACGATCTGCTGCAAGAAATGAAGAGCAAGAACATCGAAGCTTAAACCAGCTAACAACGACTCACCGCGGCTCTAAGTCCAAGCAGATAACTCTCGACGCCGAATCCGGCGATCTGCCCCACCGCGACTTCAGCGATAAACGAGTGGTGGCGGAACTGCTCGCGCTTGTGAATATTTGAGATGTGAATCTCGATGGTCGGAATACCCACCGCGGAGATCGCGTCGCGCATGGCGAGGCTGGTGTGCGTATAGGCCGCCGGATTGATCACCATGGCGCCGAATTGTTTCGCCGCCTGCTGAATCCAAGTCACCAGTTCGCCTTCACTGTTAGATTGGCGAAAATCGATATCGACAGCTAACTCCTTTGCCAAGACGCGCACCTGTTTTTCAATCTGCGCCAGCGTCAATCTGCCATAAATATCCGGCTGCCGGGTGCCGAGTAAATTGAGATTGGGGCCATTCAGCACCAGGATTTTCTTTTTCTTTGCCATCTTGTTTTCCTATGTTGTGTTGACGTGAACCGTTAACCCGCCAGCGCACTCAAGATTTCCTGCGGCGCCAACCAGTGAAAGCGTGTCTTGCCGATGCCTTCGCACATGACGAATTTGATTTTGCCGCCGGCCGCCTTCTTGTCCACTTCCATGGCTTGAATCAAACCAGTCATGGAAACGTTCGCCGGAATCGCGCTCGGCAAACCGGCTTGCTTGATCAACTGGACGATGCGCCGCAAACTCTCGCCATCGCAAAAACCTTGGCGCGCCGACAGCGCCGCGGCCTTGGCCATGCCGACGCCCACCGCCTCGCCATGGAGAAACTCGGTGTAGCCGGTGACCGCTTCCAAGGCATGACCGATGGTGTGGCCGAAGTTGAGCACGGCGCGATAGTCGTCTTCGCGCTCATCGGCTTCGACCACCCGCGCTTTGATGGCGCAGGAAGTGGCGATGGTGTCGATCAGCAACGCTTCGTCCAATTGCGTTAACCCGGCGATTTTTTGCTCGAGCAGAGCGAACAGCTGGGCGTCCTCGATGATGCCGTACTTGATCACTTCGGCCAGTCCGGCAACCAGCTCCCGGCGCGGCAGGGTGCGCAACATTGTAACGTCGATCACCACCAGCTGCGGCTGGTAAAAAGCGCCGATCAAATTTTTGCCGTCCGCATGATTGACGCCGGTCTTGCCGCCGACGCTAGAGTCCACCTGAGCGAGCAAGGTCGTCGGCACCTGGACATAGGGCACGCCACGCAAATAAGTCGCCGCGGCGAATCCCGCCATGTCGCCGACCACGCCGCCACCCAACGCGAGCACGCAGGATTTGCGCTCCAACCGTTCGGCGATCAGCCGGTCGTAAATAATTTGCAGCGATTGGACCGTCTTGAACTCTTCGCCGTCTGGGATCAGCACCGGAATCACGCCGTAACCGGCGCCGGTGAGCGCGTCGGTGACGCTTTGCAAATAAAGCGGCGCCACGGTGGGATTGGTTACCACCGCGACTTTGCCGCGCAGTCCGGCTTGCTGGAGGAACTCGCCGATGCGCGGCAAAATACCAGCGCCGATATGGATCGGATAGGAGCGCGTGCCTAAATTTACGTTTAAGGTTTGCATGGCGTTATTGACGCGCCGCGACGGCGGCGACGATTTGCTCGACCACCTGCTCGAGGGTCAGCGCGCTGGTATCGACGGTGACATGGGCTTGGGCGTATTTATCTGCCCGTTGCGCCAGTAATTCTTCGATACGCTCGCGCCGATTGGGTCCTTTGAGCAGTGGCCGCTTGCTGCCATTGCCGACCCGAGCCAAAATCGTATCGGTCGAAGCGGTGAGACAGACCAACAGGCTTTGCTCTCGTAGCAGGCGGAGATTCTCCGGGTCCATGATGACACCGCCGCCGGTAGCGATCACCTGCTTGGGCTGCTGCAATAACTCGGCTAAGGTCTGTTTCTCCAGCTCACGAAAGTGCGCTTCGCCCTTTTGCTCGAAAATTTCCCGTACTTTGAGACCGGCGCGTTTTTCAATCATGCGGTCGAGATCGACAAAGCGGCGGCGCAGCCGCTTGGCCAAATTGCGCCCCACGGCGCTCTTGCCCACCGCCATGAAACCGATCAGCGCAATGTTTTCCAGATCCGGCAAGGTCAGTAATTTTTGATCTGCTCGAGATAGTTTTCGTAGTTGCGCTTGATCTCGCGCAGCGAGTCGCCGCCAAATTTTTCTAAAAACGCTTTGGCGACTTCGAAGGCGACCACGCTTTCACCAACCACCGCGGCTGCGGGCGCGGCGCAAACATCGGAACGTTCCACCGAAGCGTCAGTGGGCTGTTTAGTCCGGGTATCCACCGACTGTAACGGGCTCATCAAAGTCGAAATCGGCTTCATCGCCACCCGCACCACCAGCGGCGAGCCGTTGGTCATGCCACCCTCGGTGCCCCCCGAGTTGTTGCTGCCGCGATAAAATCCGGTGGGAACGATGCGCGGGGTTTTTTCCGTCACCATCTTGGCTGGGTCGAAGAAAATCTCGTCGTGAACCTGCGAGCCGCGCCGCTGCGCCATTTCGAAACCGAGACCGATCTCGACCCCTTTCATGGCCTGGATGCTCATCAACGCCTGGGCCAGCCGGCCGTCCAGTTTGCGGTCCCACTGAGTGTGGCTGCCAAGCCCCGGCGGTAGGCCAAGAGTCACCACTTCGAACACACCACCCAGGGTATTGCCTTCTTTTTTGCACTCCTCGATGAGCGCGATCATTTTTTCTTCGGCCACCGGATCGGCAGTACGCACCGGTGAATCTTCCGAACGTTCGTAGGTCTCGGCGTAGCTAAGCCCGTCCAAGTTGGCGGCAATCCCGCCGAGAGAACGGATATAGCCCATGATGCGGATACCGAAGGGCGCCAGTAGTTGCTTGGCCAAGGAACCCACCGCGGTGCGCGCGACAGTCTCCCGCGCGCTCGCCCGCTCGAGAATATCGCGGACATCGGCGCGGTCGTATTTGAGCACGCCGTTTAAATCGGCATGTCCCGGCCGCGGCTTGGTGACGGCGATCTTATCGTCGCGGTCTTCCGGTTTCGCCGACATTTTTTTCGTCCAGTTTTTCCAATCGCGGTTTTCGATGCCGAGTGCGATTGGTGACCCCATGGTCTCGCCCCAGCGGATCCCCGAACGGATCTCCGCCTCGTCTTTTTCGATGAGCATCCGGCCGCCCCGGCCATAGCCCTGCTGGCGACGCCAAAGATCGTGATTGATTTGGGAAATTTGCACGGGGAAACCGGCCGGCACCCCGTCAATGATCATGGTCAAACAGGGGCCATGGGATTCCCCCGCCGTGAAATAGCGCAACATGGGGGGCATCCTAGCTGAATCTTTTGGCGGTGGCTAGGGGGTAATCGAGGTCACCGGCGGTACTGATCCATCGGTCTGTTTCATTTGATCGCGCCAGAGCTGTTCCGCATTCGGCAGATTTTCGGAACCAGATGCCAAGATACGAGGCGTAATGAAAACCACCAGTTCCTCAAAGTCTTTTTGCCATGAAGCATTCTTAAAAAGCCAACCAAGCACCGGGATCTCTTTTAAGAATGGAACACCTGCCGTTGAGTCAGAGCTCGTATCTTTCAAAATACCGCCAATCACTACCGTCTCTCCATCTCGAACTACTACGTTCGCATCGGCTTCGCGTAGGTTTTCTGCCGGTATGCTGTCTACAGCACTGCCAAAATCCAGGGTGCTAGATTTGACGTAGATTTTTAATAAGACAAATCCGTCGGCTGATACCTGGGGAGTTACTCTGAGAGTTATTCCCGCCCTAATTTCGCGTAGGCTACCGGCTTCACCAACAGTTGCAGCGGTGGTGCGAACTCTGACAATACGCGAGCTTTCAATCTTCGACTCAACTTTGTTTAACGTAACAACGGAAGGACGAGAGATGATCTTAACCTTGCCTTCTTTTTCGGCAGCACTAAGCGCATAATTTAGATCACTGAATGGCCCGAAACGGTTTTGGAATAAACCGAAGCGAAGACCTTGGTTAAGGGTTGTCGGAATAGTTGGATCGATGGATGTTAAAAAGCCCGCGTAAGGTGTACCCGCCAAGAATCTTGAATCAGCACGAGCACTGTTACCGATTCTAAAATCTACTTCCGCGCCAAGAGAACGCGAGAACGTCGGGGTAGTTTCGATGAGATTCGATTCGATTAAAACCTGCGGTGTGCGTACGTCCAACTTGGTAACGATCTCCACGGCTTCGGCCAGATCGGTCTTATTCCCACGAACGATGATGATATTGCTGCGCTCGTCGGGAGTGATTTCCGCACCGCCCTTGATGAGCAGCTTGACCTTATCGACAATGTCTTTTGCCTGGGCGTAATTTACCGTCAAATACGAGAGCTGGGGGATTTCTGCGGTTCGCGAGGCGTTCCGGGCAGCTAGCTGCTGCTGTCTTTCTGAGGTCATCCTCGCTGCCGTGGAAATACGCACGATACTATCGGCTTCTTCCTTGGCTAAGCCGTTGGTATCGATGATCAAATCCATTGCCTGGTCCCAGGGCACTTCGATCAAGCGCAAGGTGACTTTGCGATGTCGTAGCAACGTCAATCTGTCATGTTAACGGCAAGGCGAAAATGTCAGGTCGGTTTGTTGGTAGCAGCCTCCAAGGTAGAAATCGGACCGTAGCGGAACCCCTGCTTCTTAGCTGGCGTTCGGTATAGGCCAAGTGTGTGCGTC
>CAMDBU010000219.1 GCA_945889495.1 Syntrophobacter sp. SbD2
CTCACCGCCACCCACATCCCTCTCTGCTCTTCGTGTTTTCGTTTTCCCATCGCCATGCAATAAACTCTACACGATCTCTTCTTCCTGTCGATCCTCATCGCCTCGGTTACCCACTTCATTCTCGACTTTCACCACGGGCTGCTAGACGTGATCAAGAAATACATGCGCGAAGACGATCCTGAGATATTGGAAACCATTTACAAGTATGGCACCGAGTACATCGCCAAGATTCCCGAACCGAACCGCGACGGCATCGTCGAGGTGCTACGCCAGAGCAGCGATCCTAGAGCTAAAACCGCCGCGCCGGAAAGTTTCATGGACGATAGTCTGGTGCGCGAGCTGGTCCAGCGCGGCCAGTACCGCTGAGAATATTATTTCATGGCACGTTACCGCATCGGCACCGACATCGGCGGCACCTTCACCGATCTTTGCGTTCTCGACGAAGAGAACGGCGAATTTTTCAATCTGAAAGTTTTGACCACGCCCAAGGACCTGACCCAGGGCGTTATCGAAGCCATCGATCGATACTTTCGCGATGGCAAAAAACCTGGCGACGCGACCCTGCTCAGCCACGCCACCACGGTGGCTACCAACGCGCTCCTAGAACAAAAAGGCGGCGATACCTGGCTGGTCATCACCGAGGGGTTTAGCGGTATTTACGAGACCCCCGAGTTGAGCCAAATCCGCCCCGGCGCTTACGATTATCTGTGCTATCCCAAACCGCGCTTGCTGGTGCCGCAACGCAAGACCATCGAGATCGCCGAGCGCGTCGACGCCCAAGGCAACATCGTCACGGCGCTCAATGACAGCGCCGCGCGTGAGCGTTTGGCGATCTTGGCCGACGCCAACGCCGAAGCGGTGGCGGTCTGTTTTTTGTTTTCGTTTCTCAACGACCAACATGAACAGCGCGTGCGTGAGCTGATCCGCGCGGTGGCACCCAGGGCGCAAGTTTATTTGTCCTCGGAAGTGCTGCCGCAGATTCGCGAGTACTCGCGCTTGACCACCACCGTGACCAACGCCTACGTCGCGCCGGTGGTGACGCGCTATGTCGACCGTTTGGAACAAGCACTCAGCGAGCGCGGCTTTCGCCGCCGGCTCTACATCATGCAATCCACCGGCGGCAGTTTGACCACCGGCGTGGTCAAGAAAATTCCGGTGCAGATCATCGAGTCCGGTCCCGCCGCCGGTGTGCTCGCCGCCGCCCACATCGGCCGGTTGACGGCGAACGGCAAAATTATTTCCTTCGACATGGGCGGCACCACCGCCAAGGCCGGCCTGATCGAAGACGGCGTGCCGCGGGTGGTGTCTCGCTTCCAAGCTGGCGAATGGTTGTTGGGCGTGCCGTCTCTCGATTTGGTCGAGATCGGCTCCGGCGGCGGCAGCATCGCCTGGATCGATCCCAGCGGCATGCTCAAAGTCGGCCCGCATAGCGCCGGCGCCGATCCCGGCCCGGCTTGTTATGGCAACGGCGGCCAGTCACCGACGGTGACCGACGCCGATGTCGTCCTCGGCTGGCTCAACCCGGATTTTTTTCTCGGCGGGCGCATGAAGCTCGATGGCAACGCCGCCCAGCAAGCGGTCGAAGCGAATATCGCCAAACCGTTGTCCCTCGACTTGGTGAAGGCCGCCGACGGCATAGTGAGAATCGTCAACTCGCAGATGGTCGAAGCGTTGCGCCTGGTCACCGTGGCGCGCGGCGAAGATCCGCGCGAATACGCGCTCGTCGCCTTCGGCGGCTGCGGCCCAGTGCACGCGGCGAAACTCGCCGAGGAGTTGCAGATTGGCCGGGTCATCGTGCCGCCCGCTCCCGGCGTCGCCTCGGCGATGGGTTTACTCGTGGCGGATTTTCAGCGCGATTACATCCGCACGCGCATCGCCGATCTGGCGAGCGTCACGGCGGCCGAAGTGCAAGCGCGCTTCGCAGAGCTCGAACGCGCCGCTCTGGACGAATTAAGAACCGAAAAAGTCGCCACCGAGGAAATTCGTTTCGCCCGCGCCTTGGACCTGCGCTACACGATTCAAAAATATGAACTCAGCGTGCCCATCGGCGCCGGTGAGTTGCGCGAATCGGACAAACCGATATGGCGCCAACTATTTGACGACCGCCACGAGCAGCAATACGGCACCCGCGCCAGCGAGCAAAAAGTCGAGATCGTCAATTACCATCTGACCGCGATCCTGCCCGTGCCCAGGCCGGAGCCGAAGCCAATGCCGTTCACGAGTGAGAGCGCCGCGAGCGCGTTGAAAAATACTCGCCGCGCTTATTTCGACGGCTGGCTCGACTGTCCGGTCTACGCCAGGGAAAAACTCAGCTGCGGCAACCGCATCGCCGGCCCGGCGATCGTCGAGCAGGAGGATTCCACCACGGTGATCCATCCTGGGCAGAGCGCCCAGATCGACCCCTTCGGCAATATCATCATCGAGGTCAGCCGATGACTACGCGCAGCGATCCGATCGTCTTGGAGATCGTCAACTCCAAGGTCACCAGCATCGTCGAAGAGATGCGCATGGTGCTGTTCCACAGCGGCTACTCCACCGTCCTGCGCGAGTCCGAGGACGGCAGCGCCGGGTTGCTGGACGCCGAACTGCGCACCATCGCGGTGTCGAAAAAGCTGCCGTTCCATTTCGCGTCGTTCTCCGCGGTCAAAGAACATCTGCCGCGCTATTTTCCGCCGGAGGAGTTAGCCGAAGGCGATGTCTTGCTGTTCAACCATCCCTTCGAGGGCAACGTCACTCATACCTCCGATACGATCACCTTGATGCCGGTGTTCTTCGCCGGCAAGATCGTCGGCTACAGCGGCACCCTGGCGCATAAACCCGACTTGGGCGGCATCCGCGGCCTCACCGCGGCGCGCGATCTGTGGGAAGAAGGGTTGGTGCTGCCGCCGGTGAAATATCACAGCGCCGGAAAGATCAACCGCGACATCGAAAACATCGTCAGCGCCAACAGCCGCATCCCCAGCGAGACCCTCGGCGATCTGCGCGGCCAAGTGGCGTCGTGCAAAGTCGGCGCGCGCCGCTTGCAGGAGCTGTGCGCCCGCTTCGGCGCCGACACCGTCAGCGCCGCCAGTAACGAATTGATTGAGCGCATCGCCGAGCGTTTGCGCATGGCGCTGCGCGCCTGGCCCGACGGAACCCATGAAGCCGAGGCTTTGCTCGATCACGATAATGTCGATCTTAAACGCTCCATCCGCGCCCACTTGAAAATAACCAAGACCGGCGACCGCATCCTGTTCGATTTCACCGGCTCCGACGCCCAGGCCCAGGGCGCGGTCAATCTGGTCACGCCGATGGTCAAGAATAGCTGCTACTGCGCGCTGATGGCGATGACCGACGCCAACCTTGCCTTCAACCATGGCTTTGTCGACGTCGTCGAAACTAAATTTCGCCCCGGCACCATCGTCTGTCCGACACCGGGCGCCGCGGTGTCGCACTACACGCCGCTGGCCCATATCGTCTGCGACATGGCGGTCAAGGCGCTGGGCGAATTTTGCCCCGAGCGCGCCGCCGCGTCGGCCGGCGGCGGTGGCTCGATCAGATTAATGGGCACATCGCCATCGGGAAAATCTTGGGTGCTGATGGAGTTGCTCAACACCGCCCAGGGCGCCACCAACGGCCGCGATGGCGTGAATCTAATTCACGGCCCGCTCGGCGCCGGACAGTTTCGCCCCGGTCCGATCGAGATTAACGAAAGCGAATTCCCCCTGCGCATTACCCGCTTCAGCGTCACCCCCGATTCCGGTGGCGCCGGCAAATTTCGCGGCGGCATGGGCAGCACGCGCGACTATCTCGCCCTGCAAGACGCCACCGTGCCGGTGCGCAGCTTGAAAGGCAGCTTCCGCGGCAAGATGCCGCCCTGGGGCATCTTCGGCGGCGCCAGCGCCCAGGTCGGCGATGTTTTTTTGAACGGCGTCCAGGTCGCCGACGGCGTGCGCGAGGTGAATTTAACAGCCGGCGACACCGTGCGCGTGCAAACCAACGCCGGCGGCGGCTTCGGCGATCCCTTCGACCGCGACCCAGAGCGCGTCCTGCGCGACGTCCTCGACCGCTACGTCAGCATCGGCGCCGCGCGGGACGCTTACGGTGTCGTGATCGATGTGGCGCGGCGCATTGTCGATAGCGACGCGACAGCGGACCTGCGTGCGAAGAAGCGCGCCGCAGTAAGGAGTAAATAGTAAAGGAGTGAGGAGACTCCGACTTCCGACTTCTGGATTCTGACTCCTCACTCCTAACTACTTACTACTTACTTCCCCGGAATCGAGCACACAGTGAATCAACTACGCTACGGCGTCGGCCTATTCGCCACCGAGAATGCCCGCGACGGCGTGCGCTTAGCTCAGCGCGCCGAGGCGTTGGGGTTTCAGCGTTTTTGGGTCGGCGATTCGCACATGATCTGGCGCGAGCTTTACACCATGCTCGGCGCCATCGCGGCGACGACGAGTAAGATTGAAATCGCCCCTGGCGTCACCCATCCGCTGGTGCGCCACTTGACCGTCACCGCCAGCGCCATGGCGACCTTGGCCGAACTCGCGCCGGGCCGCACCACGCTCGGCATCGGCGTCGGCGCCACCGGTCCGGAAAATATCGGCATGAAGCCGCTCACCAGCGACGAGATGACCGACGCCATGCGCCTACTCAGCAAACTCCTGGCTGGTGAAACGGTCGAGATCAATGGTAAGCAGGCTCACTGCGTCTTTGCCGGCGGCGCCAAGATTCCCATCTACTTCGGCACCCGCGCGCCGAAAGTCATGCGCCTGGCCGCCGAACTTGGCGACGGCATCGTTTATACCGGCGAGGTCTCCACCTTGGCTGACACCATCGCGACGTTAAAGAAATGCTGCATTGAAGCCGGCCGCCCCGAATCGGCAGTAAAAGTCGTCTACCGCCTGCCCTGCTGCATCGCCGCCAATTCCCAAGAAGCGCGCGACGAAGTCAAAGGGAAGATCGCCCGCACCGCCATGACCCATCTGGGCCGACTGCACCGCATGGGCAAACTCACCGACGCGGAAGACCGCCAAGCCGTCGAACGGCTATGGCAACACTACGACACCTACCACCACATGGGCGCCGAACACTCCCACCTGGTGCGCGATGAGTGGGTCGAGCGCTTCGCCCTCGCCGGCACCCCAGCGGAAGTCAGACGGCAAGTGGAAAATTTAACCAAGTACGACATCGGCGAGCTGACAATCATCCCCTTCGGCGAGTCGAAGGAGGCGGTGCTGGAAAAGTTCGCCGAGGGCGTGATCGGCACGGCCTGAGTCGGCGTACATATCGACCGTCGCGTCGGCAGCGTAAATAAAAACCGCTCCTGACGCTCTAGCGCAAGTTATTGTAGACCGAAGCTCGCGTATGTTACCCTAGCAGCCCGTGGTGAAAGTCGAGAATGAAGTGGGTAACCGAGGCGATGAGGATCGACAGGAAGAAGAGATCGTGTAGAGTTTATTGCATGGCGATGGGAAAACGAAAACACGAAGAGCAGAGAGGGATGTGGGTGGCGGTGAGC
>CAMDBU010000220.1 GCA_945889495.1 Syntrophobacter sp. SbD2
GACGCACACACTTGGCCTATACCGAACGCCAGCTAAGAAGCAGGGGTTCCGCTACGGTCCGATTTCTACCTTGGAGGCTGCTACCAACAAACCGACCTGACATTTTCGCCTTGCCGTTAACATGACAGATTGACGTTGCTACGACACGAGAAATGGGAAGCGCCGTTCATCGCGGTCAACAAGGATGTGGTGACTATGGTGCGAGAGATTGTCGAGTGAACCAGGTTTAGCTCGCAGCCGCGCGAGATTTGCTTCGTGCGTAATTTATTCTCCGTTGACTCTCCCGGTCGGGTATGTAACTTATTGAAAATCCTAACGCCCCCGTAGCTCAGGTGGATAGAGCGCAGGATTCCTAATCCTGAGGCCGCGCGTTCGAATCGCGCCGGGGGCATTTAATCGATATTGACCCATGTCGGGCCGAGGAGTTGGTTTCCATGGCGGCAGTAACAAGCAAAGATTTTGTCAAAGAGATACAACAAATGGTGCGCGCCAAGCACTCCAAGGATCATCCGGTGATCGGCATGATCGAAGGGGGCAAGCTCGATCGCGACGGGCTCAAGGGTTTCATCGGCCAGTTCTATCTATTTTTTCCCAAGCCGTTTCCCAAACCGATCGCCGCCATGTTGGCGCGCTGTCCGGAAGATCCCGAGCTGGAAAAAATGTGGATCGAGAACGTCGTCGAAGAGGGCACCGGGGAAATCACCGGCACCGATAGTCACAAGGCGCTGTTTATCCGCTTCGCCAAGGCTTGCGGTTATGCCAGCAAGGAAGAGCTCGACGCCGTTGAGCCGACGCCGGAGACCCAGGCGTTTCTCGATTGGCGCGAGCTCTTGATGTCGCAGCGCACCTGGCTGGAGCTTTACGCCTGCCAGGGTTTTTGTCTGGAGGGCACGGCCAACCAGCGCATGACCCGCATCGTCAACGGCCTCACCCAGCACTACGGTTTTAACCGCGAGTCGGAAGATATTCGCTACTGGACGCTGCACATGGGGGTCGACGAAGAGCATATGAAAGTCGGCCCGCTGGCGGTGGAGCGCTACGCCGTCACCGAGCCGCAGCAGATCGCCGTGCGCGCATCGGTGATCAAGACTCTCGACCAATTTTGGCTCGCCTTCGACGGTATCGTGCGCGCCTATGTCGACAAAGATCCGCTCTACGCGCGCTGGCGCGGCGGCAAGTAAACAAGGAGATTCAAGTTATGGAAATGATCGATCTGTCGCGGGTGATTTATGACGGCATGCCGAAGATCCCGATCCTGCCGGAAGTCCATGTTTCTAGATTTTTAAGTTTAGAAAAGGGCGCGCCGTTGAACGTCACCGAGTTTTCCATGCCGTGCCATGCCGGCACCCATGTCGACGCGCCGATCCATATCGTCGCCAACGGCAAGTCCATCGACGAGTTGCCGGTGGACGCCTTCGTCGGCACTGGCGCGGTGATCAGCGTCAAGAAAAATGGCGGCGAAGAAGTGACGGCGAAGGATCTCGAAGCCTCCGGCGTCGCGGTCAATCGCGGCGATATTCTCATGCTGCACACCGGCTGGGACGAAAAATTCGACAGCCCGGATTATAATCTCCATCCCTATCTGTCGGTGGACGCCGCCGAATGGATGGTCCAAAAGGGCATCAAGATGTTCGGCATCGACTGCATCACCGTCGATCTGCCGACACCGCTGCGCCCCAAGGGCTTCGACTTTCCGGTGCACCGGATGTTACTCGGCAACAATGTGTTGATCGCCGAGAACGTCACCAACTTGGCCGCGGTGATCGGCAAGCACACGCGCATCCTGGCGCTGCCGCTCAAAGTCAAAGGCAGCGACGCCGGTCATGCGCGGATTGTTGCTGAGGTTTTGAATTAGGAAATATGCAACCACGAAAAACACGAAAGGCACGAAATATTAAAGTGCGATTGTCCGGTTTTCGCGACCTTCGTGTTTTTCGTGGTTAAAAAATCTGTGATCGATAATCTATGACAACTACCAAACCCATTAGCGGCATCATTGGCGCCTGTTTGACGCCCTTCGACGTGAACGATCGCGTCGATTACAAGGCGCTCGAAAAGGAAATCGAATTTCTCATCCCCGATTGCGACGCGATCACGGTGGCGGCGGTGGAAGCGGCGGAGTACACCATGCTGTCGCGCGACGAGCGCAAGGAAGTGCTCAAAGTCGCCACCGAAATGATCGGCGGCCGGGTGCCGGTGATCTTGGGCTGCTCCAGTCCGGCGCCGCGCGAGGTGATCGAGTTGGCGGAATATGCCGCCAAGGTGAACGGTGACTTTATTCAGGTGTTGATGCCGCTACGCCCCTGGGGTGGCCAACCAACCATCGCCGAGCTGATGGAGTTCTACACCCAAGTCGCCTCGGCCAGTCCGCTGCCGGTGACTTGCTATCACAATCCCGGCCCGGGCGCCGATCCGCCACAGGACGCCTTCGTCAAGATCAGCGAGATCGACAACATTCGTTATTTCAAAGAGAGCTCCCGCGACATTACGAAAATCTCGCGTTTGATCGAGCAGATCGAGCTCGCCGGCCGCGGTCATTATTTCACCACCATGCAGCCGCTGTTGGTGACGCTCATGCTCGGCGGTTCGGGCGCGACCATGCCGCCGCCCGGCACACGCATCGGCGCGCAGATCGTCAAGGCGTTTCGCGCCGGCGATTTGGAGACGGCGCGCTTTTGGGCGCGCTGCTACGCTTTGTTTCCCGGCAAGTGGGGCGCCTATGGTTTGCCGCCGGTGATGAAGTCGGCGATGAAACATTTCGGCGTCGATATCGGCCAGCCCTGCCGGCCCTACACACCGGTGAGCCCGCGCGACCATGAGCAGATTGGCCAGTTCCTGCGCCAGGTCGGTCTCATCGGCGAAGCGGGACCGTCGCCGGCGGGCTTGCTCGAAGCCAGCGAAAAGCTCCGGCAGATCGATACGTTTTTAAGATAAGCCAAAAAAATCGTCGCGGCAGATTCTAATTGTCGCAGCCGGACGGTGGGGCGGAGATTTGTAATCCATGGAATGGCTCAAAGATATTTCCGATAAATTGGTGATCTGGTTCTTGCGATCGACTTCCGGTTTCGGCAAGGAACTGACCGCCGAGGGCCGGCGCGAGCAGCGGCAGTGGCGCGAGCAGCGGCTGCGCAATCTGCAAGGCCTGGCGCAACGCTCCAAGCAGCATCTCAGCGCCAAAGACCAATAGCTTTAGCAAAGAACTCAACATGCAACTTCTATCGCGGCGAAAAAAGATTGTCATTCTCGGCGGCGGCTGCGGCGGCGTGGTGGCGGCGACCCAATTGGGGCGCAAGCTCGGCGCCGACCATGATGTGATACTCATCGACCGGCGGCCCGATCATATTTTCATGCCGGCGTTTTTGTTCGTCATGATCGGTGAGCGCCAGCCGCGCGACATCAGCCGCAATTTGAAAATCCTGGAGAAGCGCAACGTCCGCGTCATCCAATCGGAAATCTTGGGCATCGATCCGATGCGCCAGGAAGTGACGCTGGAAAAAGAAAAAATCAATTACGATTACTTGATCACTTCGCTCGGTTTACAAACCCGGCCGGACTTGGTGCCCGGCTTCGCCGAAGGATCGCAACATCCTTGGGAAATGGAATCGGCGCTGCGTTTACGCGAAAGCCTTGAAGCGTTCCGTGGCGGCCGAGTCGTCGTCGGCGTGCCGCTGGGACCGTACCGCTGTCCGCCGGCGCCCTATGAAGCGCAGTGGATGCTCGACGGCTACTTCCGCCAAAAAGGCCTTCGCGAGCGGGTCCAGATCGATTACTTCACCCGCGATCCCGAACCCACTGGCGAAGCGCACGACCCGGTGGTGTGGATGAATGCCGAGAGTCAGCGGCGTGGCATCAAGCTACACTATGAGTTCGTCGTGCGCGCCATCGATCACGAGAAAAAAGTCGTCCAGGGTTTGTACAATTACAATCTGCCCTACGATCTGTTGGTCATGGTGCCGCCGCATCGGCCGGCGCAGGTGCTAATCGATTGCGGCCTCGCCGAAAGCGAGACCGGCATCCGGGTGGACTACGACACGCTGCAAACCAAGTGGGACAACGTTTATGCGATCGGCGATTGCGCCGATATGCCGGCGTCCAAAGCCGGTGGCGTGGCCCATCAAGAAGCGGACGTGCTAGCGCATAACCTCGCCGTCGAGATCACGGGGAAGGGGAGACCTGTCGACCTTTGGCTGCATACCATATGACTACTCGCCTTCGGCGCTGGACGCGCCGCCGCGAACCGAACCACTTATCCCACCGGCTGGCCGCCCTTCGGCGTCACCGATCCGCGCACCTGGGGACCGAATAAAGCGATCTACTGGGCCAAGGTCGGCTTCGAGAAGTGGTGGCTGTGGCGCTATTTTTAAAGAATCGGATTTTCTCCCGCATAGGCGCAAAGGCGCAAAGATTCGGATCGGAGAAGATAAACCACGAAAAACACGAAATTCGGAATCGGTTAAATCTTTCTTTCGTGCCTTTCGTGGTTAAATCTCTTCCCCTCCTTATCCTGATCCATCGTAGTGGCGAAAAATCTTTTGCCCCGGACGCTACAGCGATGCCCATCATTCTGAATCGCCGCTCTCGGCAGCGCGCGCCTTCATCCGCCTGAAAAATTTCATCGTTGCTTCCCAGCAAAAACTAACTGGCCTGTTGATCGAGCAAACCTCAACGCCGCTGCTCATCATTTACGCGCGCTGCCCAATAGATAGGCATGTGCATGGATTTTCGCCTGCCTGAAATTTCTTCGTCGCCGGTCAAATAGCTGAATAGGTTGGCTAACTTTCTATTTGCACCTGCTGGCACAGGCGTTGCTCATGCTCCTTCACCATCAAGGAGGGCGACTGATGGGGAAGAATAACCAGGTAAGCGTACCTAACGCCGCCGTAGATCAATCGACGGTAGCGGCCAGCGCGGAAACATTGATCGAGCAGAAAGTCGAACAGGCGGTCGCTCATGCGGTCTTTGGTTCTGACCTGCGGCGGCGTGAATTTGTCCGCTACGTCGGCGCCGCAGGCGCGACGGCGATACTCAATTCGATTTTTCCCATGGGCGCGGCGAAAGCGTTGGCTCAGGGCAAGCCCGGACCCATCGAGAAAAAGGATCTCAAGGTCGGCTTCATTCCGATCACCTGCGCCACACCGATCATCATGGCCGAGCCCATGGGCTTCTACAAAAAGCACGGCCTAGATGTACAAGTACACAAAGCCTCCGGTTGGGCGATGATCCGCGATCTGTCGATCAACGGCGAGACCGACGCGACGCATATGCCTGTCAACTCATAAGAGAATGTAACCCAAGGGGAAGTTGTTGCCTCATAAAGAATGTAACCGAGGGGTTGGTAGATATTGACGATAGGTTTGGTTTTTTTCCGTAGGTTGATGTGAGCAGGTGGCTCGCCGTTGTTTTGGGTTGTCAT
>CAMDBU010000221.1 GCA_945889495.1 Syntrophobacter sp. SbD2
GCTGAAAGCGAAGGGTAAACTGTTCAAAGTCGCTCTCATCGCTTGCATGCGCAAGCTGCTCACGATTCTCAATTCTATGATCAAACATAAAACTTGTTGGTCTGATACTTTTCTTCAGAAAGCTTGACTTGCAAGACAGTTGCTACAGATTACAATTCTTTTCGAGGGTAAATGCGGCTGTGGAGAATTATGTATCCTTTTTCATAAACGCCGACAGCAAATCGATGGGCACGGGAAAGATCGTTGTCGAATTCTTATCCGAGGCGATTTCCACCAGACTCTGCAAATAACGCAACTGCAACGCCATCGGCTGCTGCGCCATGACACCGGCAGCGTCGGCGAGCTTCTGCGACGCCTGAAATTCGCCCTCTGCATGAATCACCTTGGCGCGCCGTTCGCGCTCGGCCTCAGCCTGTTTGGCCATGGCGCGCTGCATCTCCTGGGGCAGGTCGATATGCTTGAGCTCAACCAACACGACTTTGATGCCCCAGGGATCGGTCTGCTTGTCCAAGATATCCTGGATGCGGGTGTTGATCTTTTCCCGCTCGGACAGGAGCTCGTCTAGCTCTCCCTGGCCGCACACGCTGCGCAGCGTCACTTGAGCGAGCTGGGAAGTCGCGAAAAGATAATTCTCCACTTCCCTGATCGCCAGATTGGGATCGATGACGCGGAAATAGAGCACCGCGTTGACCTTCACCGAGACGTTGTCGCGGGTGATCACGTCCTGGGGCGGGATATCCATGGTCACGGTGCGCAGATCCATCTTGACCATCTTTTCGATGCCCGGAATGATGTAGACCATGCCCGGCCCGCGCGAGCCGACCATGCGGCCGAGCCGAAACACTACGCCGCGCTCGTATTCTTTGAGTATCTTAATGCCGCTGATCAACGCCGCCGCGGCGATGATCACAAAGGTCGCTATCGGTCCGAATCCAAACATGTCGTCCTCCTGTTGTTAGCCCGCCACTTCACCGCCTTGAACCCGGCGCACTTTCAAGGTCATACCGTCATAGCCGATGACTTCAACTTTAGCATCCGCTTCGATGGGCCCATCGGCGTGAGCGTTCCAATACTCGCCATGGACGAAAATTTTTCCCGCCGGCGCGAGCTCCACCCGAACCTCGCCGATCTGGCCGATCAAACTAGCCATCCCCATGGTCGGTTTGGCCTGCTGGGTGCGAAAAACCAAATAGCTCAACCCCAACATGATCGCCCCCACCGTGCCGACGGCGGTAAAAACGATCGACCGGTCGACGATCAGATCCGAGCTCTCGGTATCGAACAGGAGCAGCGAGCCAAAGGCCAGCGCGATGATGCCGCCGATGCCTAAGACTCCGAAGCTCGGTAGAAACATCTCGCCGACGAGCAACGCAATGCCAAGACCGATCAATACCAATCCGGTGTAGTTGAGTGGCAAGACTTGAAACGACGCCAACGCCAACAACAAGCAAATCGACCCGGCGACGCCGGGGAAGATCACGCCGGGATGGGAGAACTCGATGTACAATCCCAGCAGCCCAGCCATCATCAGCAGATAAGAGATATTGGGATCGGCCAGAATATTTAAAATCTTCTGCTTCAGGCTCATGTCGTGGCGATTCACCTTGGCGTCTTTGAACGCCAGCACATGAGGCTTGCCGTCGAGATCGACCTTGCGGCCGTCGGCCTGCTTGAGCAGATCGTCGATATCCTTGGCGACGATATCGATGACGTTTTTCTTGAGCGCGTCGCTCTCGGTGATCGCCACGCTTTTGCGCACCGCCTGGATCGCCCACTCGGCGTTGCGGCCGCGTTTCTGGGCGATCGATTCGCTGAACGACGCGGTGAAGTTCTCGATCTTCTCGCCCATCACGCCTTTGACTTCCTGGCCGCCGCCGGCCACCGGATGGGCAGCGCCGATGTTGGTGCCCGGCGCCATCGCCGCCACATGGGCCGCCAACGTGATAAACACGCCGGCGGAACCGGCGCCGGCGCCGCTCGGCCCGACCCAGACCATCACCGGCACCTGGGCGCCGAGCATTTCTTTGACGATGGTGCGCGTCGAATTGAGCAGGCCGCCGGGCGTGTCGAGCTGAATGATCAGCGCCCGGGCGCCATTATGCTTGGCCCGGGCGATGCCCTCGCGGATAAAGTCGTCCACCGCCGGATTGATGCTGCCGTCGATGGCGATCAAATCAACATGGGGCGCCGCGTCCTTGGACTGAGCCCAGACTCCAGCGCCGATGATAATCAGCACCAGGAAAATTATCGTTTTAAGCGTCTTCATCTTGCATCGCTTTGATCACGAGCTTGATATCTTCCCAGACCAGTTTTTTGTCCGCCGGGTTGCGCAGTAAATAAGCCGGATGAAAAGTCGGCATCAGCTTGATGCCATGATAGCTCGCCCAATTGCCGCGCAGCCGGCTGATCGCCACTTTGCTGTTAAGTAGCGTCTGCACCGCGAACTTGCCCAGGCCGACGATGAACTCGGGGCGGACGATGTCGATCTGTTTTTTCAGGAACGGCTCGCAGGCCGCCACTTCGTCGGGCTCCGGGTTGCGGTTCTCCGGCGGCCGGCATTTGACCACGTTGCAGATGTAAACATCTTCGCGCTTGAGCCCCATGCCCTTGGTGATGATGTCGGTCAATAACTGCCCGGCCCGGCCGACGAAGGGCTCGCCTTTCAAATCTTCGTCCCGCCCCGGCCCTTCGCCGACAAACATCAAGCGCGCGTGGGGATTGCCGATGCCAAAAACGATGTTGGTGCGACCCGAGCAAAGCTTGCAGCGCTGGCAATCGCCGATGGCGGCGCGCAACTCTTCCAAGCTACCGGCTTGGAGCGCCGGCGCGCTATCGGCCAACATGTCGATTTCAGTGCCGGTCATAGAGTTAGGGATTTCACTGGGGCTCTTGGCTTCCGTGGGCGCCGTTGAAACCTTCGGCAGATAACGCAGCCCGGCCCGCTGGCGGCGCTGCAAGTGGCGCATGAGCGTGGTGGTTAACGCGGCCAACTCTTCGGCGTCGCTCGGTTCCGACATCAGCGCAATCCTTTCACCGGCGGATCGTACCACCCGACACCGGCGCGAAGCAATATGAATTAATGCGTCGACGAGCTGACCGCGAAGCGGCGCAACTGTGCAACATAGATGGCGCGGGTTTTCTTGAAGAATTCGATCGCTTCGGGCTTCAAGTAATCGGGGTAGGTATAAGATTGCCCATGGAAGTCGCCGTGGTGGTAAAACAGCGTGGCTTCGGCGTAAATCCCCGAGTGGAGATAAACGCGCTGATTGGCGTTCTTGGTCGACGCCAGCACGACTTTGAGGTTGTCGAGATAGCCCGGGTCGAGATTGACCCCGCGCCGGCCGGTGACCGGGTCGCGGAACTTGTCCTCAATCGCCTGGGTTTGCAATTTGGTCGCGGCCAGTTCGTCGGCGCCGCGCAGCGATTCCAACGACCAGTAGCCGCGCCAGAGATCGCTGCCCATTTCCGGCTGATAGAATTTGGACGCCCGCCAAGTCGAGGTCGCGCCTTGATAGTCGATGATGTCCAGCATATCGCATAGCGCGGTTTCCACGTCATAGCGCCGCGTCAGATCGGCAAGCAGAAAGGCGACGAAATACTTAACGGGTTTCGGCTCCACTGGTACGCCCATGGTTAGCGTCCGCTTTTTAGCGCCAGAAAATGATCGTAGATGCGGTCGGCGAGATCGTCTTTGCTCATCAGTGGCAGCGCCTGAGTGCCACCGTTGCGGTCGAGAATGGTCGCGATGTTGGTGTCGCCGTCGAAACCGCTGCCGGCTTCGGCGACGTTGTTGGCGACGATCATGTCGAGATTCTTTTCGCGCAGCTTCTTGGCCGCGTTGGCGGTCAAATCCTGGGTCTCGGCGGCAAAGCCGATGAGCAGCTTGCCGTTTTTGTGCTCACCGAGCGCTTTGACGATATCCGGATTGGGCTCCAGCCGCAGTTCCATGGGCCCCTTGCCGCGCTTGATCTTTTGCTCGGCGGTCGCCACCGGCCGGTAATCCGCCACCGCCGCCGCCGCTACCACCGCCGTCGCCGCACCGAACTCTTTATTCACGGCGTCGTGCATCTCGACCGCCGTGGTCACCGACACCAGGCGCACGCCGGCCGGACAAGCGAGCGCCGTCGGGCCGCTGACCAAAACCACATCGGCGCCGCGGCGCGCCGCCGCCCGCGCCAGCGCGTAGCCCATCTTTCCCGACGAACGATTGGAAATGTAGCGCACCGGATCGATCGCCTCGCGGGTTGGCCCGGCGGTGATCAGAAACCGTTCGCCAGTCAAATCATTTTTTCTTAATAATCGGTCGACCTCGGCGGCGATGACCTCCGGATCGGGCAGCCGTCCCTTGCCTTCATAGCCGCAGGCGAGAAAACCCTCGGCGGGCTCGAGTATATGGTAGCCGACCCGGTGCAGCTTGCGCAGATTCTCCTGCAGGATCGGGTTGTCGTACATATGGATATTCATCGCCGGCGCGATCAGTACCGGCGCCTGGGTCGCCATCAGCACCGTCGTCAATAAATCGTCGGCGATGCCGCCAGCGATCTTACCGATGATGTTGGCGGTCGCCGGCGCGATAACGAATAGATCGGCGGAATCGGCCAGATTGATATGGCCGATCTCGGACTCCTGGGTGAGATTGAAAGTTTCACTGGCGACAGGATGGCCGGAAAGGGTTTGAAAGGTCAGCGGCGTGACAAACTCCATGGCGCCGCGGGTCATGATCACCTGGACGCGGTGGCCGGCTTTGACCAGCAAGCGCACCAGCTCCACCGCCTTGTAACAGGCGATGCCGCCGGTGACGCCGATAACGATGGTTTTGTCAGTTGCCGCCACAATGTCAAATTATCCGATCTTGGTGATGCCTGCAAACTTTCTCTTCGGCCCATGGCAGACCATCGCGAGCCCTGACAATGTAACTAAGTTTGCAGCGCTGCGACTTTTTGTCACCGGCGGTTGTCAAAGAAACTGGCCAAGCAGAGGATTCACCGGCTCTAACTGCCTAGTGTAGTGTCTCTGAATTAATAGTAGTTACTGTTCGTCTAAGGGGCAAGCGGAGGTTTTGATGCGAGTTGCCCCAGCCATTGAGTTGACCGAGAGTGAGATTGTTCTTCTGAAGACGTGGTCGCGAGGCGGCACAACCCCGGCGC
>CAMDBU010000222.1 GCA_945889495.1 Syntrophobacter sp. SbD2
GCACGGATTGTTCACCAAGATTGCAATCTGTGGACTGGCGAGCCAATCCCGATGAGGAAACCACCGACTGGAGAGCCGTGTGCGGGAAAACCGCACGCACGGTTCGGAGGGAGGGGACGGCGAAAGCCGTTTCCTACCCCTATCGGAATGGCGCGAGTTCCTTCGCAGATCATCCCTGTAGCAGTATCGTTTCGTGACATGAAGGGTTCGGATAACTTACTTTCCGAACTTGGTCTCCTTCGTGCCTTCGTGGTGAAAAATAATTCCCGCATTACGTACCGAAACGACAAAGGGCAGACGCGATCGCCGCGCCTGCCCTTTGTCTTCGCTAACCAAGTCGCGGCTATTTGATCCGCAACAACTTTTTGGCGTTGCCTTCGAGCATGAGCATTTTGTCGGTTTCTGAAATATCGAGCTGTTCGACTTTTTTCGCCGCGTCCCAATCGCCCAAGTCGTAGGGGTAGTCGGTGCCGACCATGATGTGGTCGATGCCGCCGAGACCGATGAGATACTTAATCGTATCGAGCCGGTAGATCATGTTGTCGTAATAGATGTTCTTCAAGTAGCCGCTGGGCGCCATCTTGGCCTTGGCGGCGCGCTGGCCCGCGCGCACGGCCCAGCCCTGGTCGAAGCGGCCTAGGTGATAGGGGAAGAAGCCGCCGCCATGGAGGATGCACAGTTTCAGATTGGGAAAGCGGTCGAAGACGCCGCTGTAGGTCATCATGCCGAAGCACAGCGCGCTGTCGGCGGGGTTGCCGCAGATCAGCTTCAAGCCGTAGGGGTTCATTTTTTCCGAGCCGGCGACATCTTCGGGGTGCATGACGACCAGGACGTCGAGCTCCTGGGCCTTGGCCCAGAAGGGGTCGTACTCGTCGGTGTTATAATAATTACCGTTGACGTTGGTGCCGATGTAACCGCCGCGGAAGTTCAAATCGCGCACGGCGCGCTCCAACACGCGCGCCGCCCGTGGCGCGTCTTGCAGCGGCACGGAGGCCATGCCGACGAAGCGGTCGGGATATTTTTTTACCAGCTCGGCGATGCCGTCGTTGTAGGCGTTACACCAGTTCTCGCCCTGCTCGCCGGTGAGGCGGTAGCCGAGTGTCGCGGTATGGGCTTCCAAGGCCGCCATGGCGAGCCGGGAGTCTTCCATCATCTTGAGCCGGTGGTCGATGGCCGGCAAATCGGGATGTAAAAGAAACGGCGGCCCGCCGGCGAAGGACAGCGCGCGGTTGCCGTCTTTTTCGGTCAGCGTGACGCCCAAGTGCTGGCCGCGTTTCTTCGCTTCTTCGAGCAAGCTCTCAGGGACATAGTGGTGATGAATGTCGATGGCGCAGGATTTGATCGTCATGGTTATACTCGCTTAAAAAAAACGCCCTCACCCCAGCCCTCTCCCGAGACGGGAGAGGGCGAGGTTAAGAGGGCGAGGGACAAACGCTGGGTTGTCTAGCGATGCTAGTTGACGCACAGCTGCTGGCGGCGCACTTTGCCAGGGAAGACGTCCAAGCATTGGCCGTCTTCGACCACCGTGGTGCCGTTGACCAGCACGGCTTTCATGCCGGGTGGATGGCGCTGGACTTCCTGGGCGTCAACCGTGACCGGCAATTTCTTGCTGACCAGATCGTCGATCTTGTCGGCATCGAAGATCGTAATGTCCGCCGGCAATCCCTCGCGCACCAGACCGCGGTTGAGGCGCAGTTTCTTGGCCGGATAGCCGGTGATCTTATGCACCGCGGCTTCCAGGCTCATGAGATGCTTCTCGCGGCTCCAGTAGCCCAAGATCTTGGTCGGCGCGCCATGCCAGAAGAAGCGATCGAGATGGGCGCCGACATCGGTGCCGATCAGGCTAGTGTCGGACTTGATCATCTCGGCCAACAGTTCGGGATGGGCATTGGCCAAGCCATGGTAGAGGATCTGCGAGTTGAAGTTGTCCTCGATCCAGATGTCGAAGAAGGCGTCCACCGGCTGCTTCTCGGTCAAGCGCGCGACCTCGGCCATATTTTTCTGTTCAAGTTTTTTGAGCTCGGGTTTTTCCAAGTGCTCGAACACCACGCGGTCCCAGCCATGCCATTCGGGGAATTCCAACTTGCCCTGGCAGGCGATGCGCTCTTCTTCGATCTTGCGGCGGGTCGCTTTGTCGCTCAGCTTCGCCTTCAAATCGCTGGAGTTCTTGATCGCTTCCCAAGTCGGCAGGCCGTTGAACAGGAAGCAGTCGTCGAGGTTGAAGCGGCGGATATGCTGGTAGGGGATGACCACGCCGTAAATATCCTGGCCGCGCTTCTGGGCTTCTTCCATGTAGCGGATCGACGCCATGCCGGCATCTTTCTGGCCCGGGCGGACGCGGAATTCGTTGCCGATCTGCAATGTTTTGATCTTGGTCAGCATCTCGGGCACGCCGGACTCGGGCTGCAAGACCATCTGGAACCCGTTGAATTGAAAGCAGCCTTTGTATTCCGCCGCGACGTTGGCGAGCTCGATGATCTCGTCATGTTCGGCGAAGGTGCTCGGCGTGCCGGCGTGAATCGCCGGGCCGCCGCGCGGGCTGGTGGAGAATCCGATGGCGCCGAGTTCCATGCCTTCGCGCACCATCGCCTTCATGGCGTTTAGCTCTTCGGGATTGGCGGCGCGCTGGTAGGCGGCTTCGCCCATGACGGTCAAACGCACCGGCGAGTGGGGCATCAGCGGCAAGCAGTTGATAGCGATCTTGCCTTCGAGGTAGTTCAGATACTCGCCAAAGGTATTCCAGTGCCAGTCCTTGTCGTCGACATATTTGTCGAGCACGCGGCGCAGGTATTCGACCAAAACTTTGCGTGGCTCAGGTTTCGGCGGCACCGGCGCGCAGGAAGCGCCGCAGTCGCCGATGACGATGCTGGTGACGCCGTAGTTGACCACTGGATTGCCATTGGGGTACTGCACCACGAAGGCGTCCATGTGGGTATGGGAATCGACGAAGCCGGGGGCGACCACATGGCCCTTGGCGTCGATTTCCTTTTTGCCGCCGCCGAGGTTCTTGCCGATGGCGGTGATTTTATCGCCGTCGATGGCGACGTCGGCTTGGAATGCCGGGCTGCCGCTACCGTCGATGACGTTGCCGTTCTTGATGACTACATCATGAGTCATAATTGGGTGTCCTCCCTTGGATCTGTCAGATTTATTGCTTATCCCACTGAAACCGACTGGCTGTCAAACGCTTAATCTATGTCTCGCGTCCGGGGTCTGGAGTCTTGCGTTTGAGCGATCAGCCCGCGGTGAAATATCAGTTCGATGGCCCCAACAAAAATCTGGCGTCCGAGTTCCGTAGAACCCTGGACGCCAGACGCTAGACTCTAAACCAAGGAGTTGAAATTTACACCGCGTCGTCGGGCCGCTCGTACTTGGCCTTGCCCATGCGTTCCTTGATAGTCGGATAGGCGATGGTGAAGAGCGTTACCGCGATCAGTCCGAGAACCGTCGGGAACAACAGCCACTTGGTGCCGTAGGCGGCGGTGGAGATCCACAGATAGTTCTCGGCGATTTTGCCCAGGGTTAACCCTAATATCAGCGGTGGCCGGGGCCAGCCCCATTTGACCATGCAGTAGCCGACGATGCCGAAGATCAAGGTCACGACGATATCGGCGAGATCGTTGTTGGCGGTAAACGAACCGATGAAAACCAGAAACAACAGGAAGGGGATCAGCAAAGAACCGCGGATGAAGGTCAAAGCCGCCAAGTGGTTGAGAATCAGAAAACAAAAGGCGGCGACGATGATGTTGGACAGAATCAAAACCCAGACCATCGAGAAGGTCACGTCGAGTTTCGACTTGAGCATTTCCGGACCGGGGTTCAAGCCGACGATCAACATGGCGCCGAGCAACAACGCCATGGAACCGCTACCAGGAATGCCGAAAGCGATGGTGGGAATCAAATCGCCGCCACGGGTGGAGTTGTTGGCCGCGCCCGGACCGAGGAGCCCTTCGACGGCGCCCTTGCCGGCGCGCGATTTATCTTTCAAACCTTGCACCGCATGGGCGTAGGAGATCCATTGCGCCACGTTGGCGCCGAGCACCGGCAGGACGCCGAAGTAGACGCCGATCAAGCTGCATCGCACCACCAGCCAGAAGTGAATAAAGGTGTCTTTGACGCCTTCCATGACGCCATGGAGTTTCTCCTGCTTGCCGCTAGCGATGCTGGTGCCGCGCACCGCCAGGTCGACGATCTCGGGGATGGCGAACATGCCGACGACCACCGGGATGATGTCCAAGCGGTCCCAAAGATAGAGGGTGCCGAAGGTATAACGCAGCGAGCCGGTCTGCGGGTCAACGCCGATGGCGGCGAGCATCAAGCCGATGCCGCCGGCGAGGAGACCCTTAATTAGCGATGGGCCGGCCAAAGTGCCGATGAAGGTGATGCCCATGATGGCGATGACAAATAACTCCGGCGAGCCGAAGAGCAGCACCAGCGGCCGCATGATCGGGATCGACAGCGCCAGCGAGAGCGCGCCGATGACGGCGCCGACCACCGAGCTCATGATCGCGGCGCCCAAGGCGCGGCCGGCTTCGCCGTTTTTCGACATTGGATAACCGTCAAGAATCAAGGCGGCGGAGGACCCCTCCCCAGGAATCCCAAAAAGTATTGAAGTTAAATCGCCGGTGGTGCCGGTGACCGCAAGCATGCCGAGCAGGAAAGCGAAAGCCGAGATCGGTTCCTTGATCGAGTAGGAAAACGGCAGCATGAGCGCCAGCGTCGACAAACCGCCGATGCCCGGCAGCAAGCCGACGAAAAAGCCGATCACGATACCGATCAGCATGTAGCCGAAGGCCGGCCACGCGACGGTCTGCCAAAATCCACTGATAAATGCTTCAAGCATGAGATTCTCCTGGCGCCGCAATCATTAACGGCTCATGCTCATTATCGCATCTAGTGCTGACCGTCAACTGAAATTGCCGCAAATGTTGTAGCAAAGTGAATCTGTCAGGGTCTAACGGCAACGTGAATATGTCAGGGTGGAAGGATGAGAACCCTGACGATGAGAGACGAGAAACGACTAGACATCATACAACGATCGTTACGTAATGAGCTGACGATGGTGGAAGCCG
>CAMDBU010000223.1 GCA_945889495.1 Syntrophobacter sp. SbD2
ATTATTTTACGCTGTGGGTGCTACGGCGCGACCGAGCAACCGCTATTTGCTGCCGAGGCCTCGCTCTGGGACTATTTGCGATCCAAAGTCGCCGCTTCGCACTGCCCCCGTGCGTTTTGTAAAATTTGGACTTTTACCACGGGCTGCTAGCGTCTTTGCGCCTTTGCGAGATACACTCCGAGTCCGATCCCTAGTTTCACCCCGCCGTCGAGTTTGACCTTGCGCCGCGCCTCGGCGTATGAATGGCTCATCACATTTTAGAAACGAGTCATTCAATGTTGAACTTAAAAGTCGGCGTTACCAAAAATCCCCGCTTCGAGCCGCTCATCGACGGCAGCGTCAAGTCGGACCTAGCGAACCTCAATATCCATGTCACCACGCCGCCCGAGCTGTTTTTTAAAAATCTGAAGAACGACGAGTTCGATGTCTTCGAGATGTCGCTGTCGGAATTCCTCATCACCCGCGAGCAGGCCAAGGGCGACCGCTGGCAGTGGGCCGCGTTGCCGATCTTCCCGGCCAAAGCGTTTGTCTGGATGACGCTCCACGTCAACACCGGCGCGGGTATCCAATCGCTCTGCGATCTCAAAGGTAAACGGATCGGCATCCCCGACTACGTCATGACCGCCGGCCTATGGTTTCGCGTCATCCTGCGCGAGCTCTGCGGCATCCAACCCAAAGACATCTCCTGGTACATCGGCCGGGTTCAAGACCTGAGCCATGGCGGCCTGCTCGGCATGGACACCCGCCCACCCACCGAAGTGTCGACCACCTGGCTTACCAAAGAACAGACCTTCGACGTCATGCTCGACAACGGCGAGATCGACGCCGCCTACGGCTTCGCGCCGCGCCATGATGCCAAGCTCATGACATTGAATATCGACCGCTACGGCGGCACGCCGCTGGAAGGCAACCCGCGCTTGAGAAAAATGTTCGCCGATGGCGGTCTCTCCATCGTCGATCAGTTTTACAAAAAAACCGCCATCGTGCCGGCCAACCATGTGATCGTCGCCCAACGTCGCCTGCTCGAAGCCAATCCGTCACTGGCGGCGGAAATCGTCCGACTGTTCAGCGAAAGCAAACGGATCGCCTACGAGCGCGGCAACTTCTCCAGCCCGGCGTATCTTTATTTCGAGCACAGCGACCGAGCGAGCCAAGAAAATATGGTCGGCAGCGATCCGTTCCCCTTCGGCATCGCGAAAAACCAAGCGATGCTGGAAACCCTTTTCCGCAACTCCCACGAAGAAGGCTTGACCCGTAAGCTGGCGAAGATCGAAGAAGTATTTTACGCTGGCCTGTTAGACACCTAGCAGTCCGGACTTTTGAAATTTGAAATCTGAAATTTGAGATTCTGAGCGCAGCGAAGACACGAGGAGCCATGAGCATAGTCGACGCCGACGGCCACCTGGAAGAAAATCACATCGACTGGAAAGCGCGTCTGCCGGAAAAATATAAAAGTCTGGCACCGGAACGGCGCGACAGCGGCAACGGCCAGCTACGCACGATCATCGAAGGCAAAGCCTGGCCACGCCCGAGCGGTCTCGGCATCGGCGTCGGCGGCCCTTACAGCCGGCCCCATCCGCGCCGCGCCGGCATGACCGACCCGCACGCGCGCCTGGTCGACATGGACAGCGAGAAGATCGACGTCGCCGTCTTGTTCGGCGCCGGCCTGTCGGGCACCTTACCCGCGCTCGACGACGCCGGTCTCGCCGCCGCTTTGGCGGAAGCACGTAACACCTGGCTGGCGGAATATTGCGCCGCCAATCCCAAACGGATCAAAGGCACCGCCGCTCTAGCCCAACAGGACATCGACGCCAGCGTGAAAGAGCTGCGCCGCAGCGTCAAAGAGCTCGGCATGGTCGGCGCGTCGATATTTCCCAACATCAAAGGGCGCCATCTCGGCGATCCCTATTACTTTCCGCTCTACGCCGAGGCGGAAAAGTTGAACGTGCCGATCTGCGTTCATATGTTTCTCGGCCGCTACGGCTCGGATGCCACCGGCACCGAACGGGTCGACAAGTTTTTTTAGTCGCACCTGTTCGGCCATCCGTTTGAACAGATGATCGCCCTATCGGTGATCTTAGGCGAGGGCGTGCTCGACCGCTTTCCCAAATTGCGCTTTGTATTCTTGGAGTCGGGCTGCGGCTGGCTGCCCTATTGGTTTCACCGCATGGACGAGCATTACGAAGTGTTGGGCGTGCAGACGCCGGGTTTGAAAGCGAAACCGAGCAAACTCTTAGAACGCGGCCAGCTCTATTTTTCCTTCGAGGCGGATGAAAATGAACTGTCCCATGTCGTCGATACCTTCGGCGACGACTGGCTAGTCTTCGCCTCGGACTACAGCCACTTCGACAGCCGCTGGCCCGGCGCCGCCGAACCCATCGTCGACCACCCCAAACTCAGCGCCGCCACCAAGCAAAAGATTTTGAACGACAACGCCCGCAAGCTCTATCCGCTGGAGTAACGATGTTGCTGAGGATTTTGCTTGTCTGCGTCCTAGCGGTCGGATCCGTTGGATCGGTCCGATCGGAAAACATCAAGATCGGCCTGCCGTCGGTGACCATCACGGCCATGCCGTTCTTCATCGCCAAGGAGCATGGCTTTTTCCAACAGGAAGGACTCAACGCCGAGATGGTGGTCATGCCGGCGTCGCTCAACATCAAAGTCCTGCTCGCCGGCGACATCCAATACGCCGCGACAATGGGTTCCGCGGTGGCGGCGGCGATCCGTGGCATCAACTTGCGCATCGTCATGCTGTTCGTCGACCGGCCGCTGCAAGATCTGGTCGGCGCCGCCACCATCAACTCGGTGGCCGAACTGAAAGGCAAAGTGCTGGCGATCTCGTCGCGCGGCGGTCTTCAGGACATCATCATGCGGCGCATCCTCGCCCAATCGAAAATCGATCCCAGCCAGGTCAACATCATCACGATTCCAGGCCAGACCGCGATGATCGGCGCATTGAAAGCCAACCGCGTCGCCGCCGCCATGTTGAACCCGCCGTTCAATTTCATCGCCTATCGCGAAGGCTTGAACAATTTAGGCTTCTCGGGAAATTACGTCCGCCTACCGAGCACCGGCGTGGCGGCCTTGGGCGAAACACTGGAAAAACACCCCGATCAAGTGCGCCGCCTGATCCGCGCCCTGGCGCGGGCGCGCACCTTCGCGAAAGAGAACAAAGCGAGAATCTTCCCGACTCTCAAACGCGCCCTGAGAATCGACGACGAGGATTTACTGTCGAAGATCTACGAGCAGCACAAACAAATCGAAACCGCCGACGGCCGCGTCGACGCCCAACTCATGGCCGACACGATCCGCGATGCACGGCAGACCGAAGGCATCACCAAAGAGATCACCACCAATCAAGTTTTCGATTTTTCCTACCTGCCAGCGCGGTAACAATATTTTGGTAGGATCGATAGGTTTCGGCCCAACGCCTCTACCCACCCTAAGCCACTGCCAAAATGGTCGGGCACAAAAAAAGGGCGGGTTTAAAACCCGCCCCTACACGACCGATTACGATTTTGCGCCCTTTGCGTTCCGATCGCCCTGAGCTCGTCGAAGGGTGCGGCCAATCCTTCCTACTTGAAAAGCGGCACGACTTTGTCGGCGAACAGGCGAATGTTTTTCAGCGCCATCTCATGGGGCATGCCACCGAAGAAAAACGTTCCCGAGATGGTCGTCAGGCCGCATTCGTCGGCCCATTTGCGGATCGTATCGGCCACCCGCTGCGGATCGCCGGCCAGGACGAAGCCTTGCGACAGTTGGGTCTTGGGATCGCGCTGGGTCATCAGGCCGAGCTCTTTGCGCGCCGGATCGGCGTCGTTATGCACGTCGAAATAATTTTGCAGATAGGGCGCCGCGTCATCGACGGCTTTGTCCAAGCTATCCGAAACGTAGATATGGAATTTGCCGAGCACTTCGGTGGACGCCGGATCGTGGCCCGCGGCTTTTTGCGCATCACGGTAGAGCTTGACCAGCTTCGGCAGCAAACCCGGTTCTTTGTAGAGGTAGGGCAGGGTCATGAGATGAAAATTATTCTTGCCGGCCCAGGTAAACGATTCTTCGGTGCGCGCGCAACCGACCCATATCGGCGGCAGCGGTTTTTGCACCGGCTTGGGCAGCACGTTGACGTTGTCGACGCTGTAGTACTTGCCTTTGAAGTTGACCGGCTTGTTCGACCACGCCTGGCGAATCACTTCGACGCTTTCGTACATGCGGTCGCCGGCTTCTTTCTGGTCGACGCCGGCTTTGTGATACTCATGGGACTCGCTGCCTTTGCCGACGCCGAAATCCAACCGGCCGTTGGAGATCACATCGACCATGGCGTAGGACTCGGCCAGATCGACCGGATTGTGCAGCGGCACCACGCTGATGGCGATGCCGAGACGAATGTTCTTGGTGGTGCGCGCGATGGCCGACATAAAAGTCGGCGGATGGGGCAACTGGCCGCCGTAGTTGGCGAAGTGATGTTCGGTTACCCAGATATGGTCGTAGCCCAACCGATCCATCTCTTCCATTTGACCGAACATCTTCTGATAGAATTCTGTCACCGGTCCGTCGAGATCGGGAACATAGGTGGGCAAATAATGGGCTCCGAATTTAGTGACGCTCATAGCTTGGTGAACCTCCGCGAATTTTCACTCAACATATAAGTTGCTCGCCGGGGAGAAGTCAACGGCAGGCACCGAGACCATAATCCGTCGATAAGCAGCAGCACGTTTAACCCGACAACCGGTGCAGCGCTCAATCAGCGGGCGCTAGCCGGGCGACGCAACCTCTGTGCTACCGATCAGCTCGATCGACTTGTTTCAGTACCTCTCAATCGCTATCCAAACGCGT
>CAMDBU010000224.1 GCA_945889495.1 Syntrophobacter sp. SbD2
GCTCACCGCAACCCACATCCCTCGCTGCTCTTCGTGTCTTCGTTTTCCCATCGCCATGCAGAAAACTTTAGTACGTTATGTCGTTAGTGTCGATCTTCATCACCACGGATCACCCACTTTATTCTCGACTTTCACCACGGGCTGCTAGACATCAGCGCCGGCTTCCGTCACTTGGCGCACACCTTCACGCCCTTTCTCGATCCCCCGTCGATGCTTCCTGGTTTCATCGGCCTCTTGCTGGTCGGCGTCGTACTCTCCTTCGCTGTCGAACGAACCGGCAAGTTGTATCTCGCCATCGGCCTGCACTGCGGCTGGGTGTTTAGCTTAAAAATCAGCAGCCTGTTCGGCGACATCAATCGGCAACAACTAGGTTGGCTTTTCGGCGCCGGGAATCCGAAGATCGTCAGCGGTGTGGCCACCTGGGTGGCGATCCTCTTGACCGGTGCCGCGGTCCATTACCTGACTAAAAACCGCGCCGTCCGGTCGAGCGATCTGCCGCACGCAGCAACGGCCTGATTTTCCCCGCCATGCGTTGCGCCATTAAGCGGTAGCCGGCGCCATTGGGGTGAATCGGATCGCTCTTAAGTTGCGGGTTGGACAGAATTCCTTCCATCACCTGGGGAATATAATAGGCGCCAAACTCCTTGGCGATCGCCTCGTAGATCGGCGCGAACTCATCGCGGAAAATTCCCAGCCGAATGCCGGCGAGCGCTACCATGGCGCCGTGCGCCTGAAAGCGCCGCACCACCTCGGCCAAGTTTTTCTTGGTCTCGCCGCGCGGCACTTGGCGCAAGAAGTCATTGCCGCCCAACAGGACGATCACCAGCCGCGGATTGTGGCCAACCACGTCCGATATACGCGCCAATGCGTCGCCGGTGGTATCGCCGCGCCGCCCGGCGTTAACGATGGGATAGGCCAGTTCCCGCGCCAGCACGGAGGGATAGTCTTCGCCGCCATTGGCGCCAACCCCTTCAGTCAAACTATCGCCGAAGCAGACAATCGCTTCATAGGTCGATGCGAGGTTACGCACGTCGCGAAAATTGTCGCCGCCGCAACCGAGCAAGGTCAGCAGCAAGGCGACATAACCGGCGCAACGGAACAACCCAGCTTGAGCGATGGTCATGGATTTTTTTAAATGAGCAACCCGTGCGGGCGCGCTCACGGCGCGATCAACAGATCGCCCAACTGCCGCGTCGATGGCAACTCTTCTAAATGGCGCACCGCGTCGAGAACTGTTTCCACCCGCTCCAGCGGTAGCGCCAGTTTGGCGTTAGCGCGAAACTTTTCCTCGATGTCAGCCGGCGGCAACGGGTCTTCGAAACCGCCGCGGGGATGGAGCTGGTTTTCTTCGAGCAGCGTGCCGTCGTCGAGATAAACTTTGACATGGCCGGAAAAATGGCGCGGGTAATCGATCGTGGCATCGAGCTCGTAGCGGACTTTGGCGGCGAGGCGCAGCACCTCGGCATCAAGAATCGCCGCGTCGGTGAACTCCTCCAAGCCGGCCCGGCCATGCACCAGCATGATCGCGATGCTGTAGGGCAAGCTGAACTTGGCGCCGTAGGAGCTCAGCGGCTTTTGTTTATCGGCCAGCGGTTCCCACAGCCGGTGCACCGGCCCCTCGGCGGTGCGGCAGACGACCTCGCGAATACGCGCCGGCGCCAGAGCATGTTTTTGTTTAATCTTAAGCGCGCAGTCCATGTACGGATGGGAGATCGAACCGCAGGGATAGGACTTGAAGGTCAGCTTGGGAATCTCCCAAATTTTTCCCAGCTCGGTGATTTTTTCGTAGCGGTAATCGTTCTTGCCGCCGAAGGATGGGAAAAACCCGTTGATGCCTTCGAAGACTTTCGCCGGGCCGCGAAACCCTTGCTGGGCCAAGAGCGTCGCGATGACCCCGCCATGGGACGACCAGCCGGGGTGCAGACGCTTGGTCCAGGTGCCGTCGGCGAGATACTCGATGATGCCGGAACTCTGGCTGCCGCATAGGCCGAAGGCATCGATCCATTGCGCCAGGGTCAAGCCGTAAAGCCGCCCGGCCGCCGCCGCCGCGCCGAAGGTCGAGCAGATCGCCGTCGGATGAAACCCGCGGGCGTGAAATTTTCCCGGCGCAACTAGACCGATTTTACACAGCACTTCAGTACCGACGATGGCCGCTGCTAAAAACTCGCGGCCGCTGGCGGCCCTCTCTTCGGCGACGGCGAAAGCGGTCATCCAAGCGCAGGAGCCGGTATGAACAATCGCCTCTTCCAAGGTATCGTCGTAGTCCAAACCATGGGCCAAAGTCCCGTTGGCGATCACCGCATTGGCCGCCGCGACGCGCTGCGCCGTGCCGATGATCAAACTATCCACGCCGCCGCCGAGCTTCTTGGCGACGTTGATAACCATGGCACCGAAATCCATGGTCGACGAAGCCAGCGCGACGCCCAAGGTATCGAGAAACACCAGCTTGGCTTTGTCGATCACCGCCGCCGGTACGTCGCTAAGTTTGAATTCGCCAGCGAACTTACCGATCACTTCCGAATATGAATTCACCTGTACGCTTCTCCTTTTCCGCGGTCGCCACACAACCTCCCATTAAAGGCTTTACAGCGCGTTTTGCACCATGTTACTTTCGAGCCGAAGTTACACTTCGGCCCCATCGCGCGCAACCTGGGAGATTCAATGGAATGGCAAACTATCCTCATCGGTCCGCTGTCCCTCGCCCTCGGCGTCTTGCTGCTATTGACCTGTCTGGCGGGATTTCTCTGGCTGACCGGTAAACTCGAAGGCTATGACCCGGGCAACGAACTGCTCCAGCGCGACAATGCGGCGCTGGGCTTGCGCTATGCCATGTTCGCCATCGCGGTGGTTTTCTCGCTGCTGGGAATATTTGACCGCGCCCAGGGCGACGCTGGCGCGGTGAGTTTCACCATCCACGCGCTCCTGGCGACCGCGCTCATATATGTCTCGCGTTTTTTGAACGACTGGTTCATCCTTTACCACTTCAGCAACAACCGCGAGGTGGTCCAGGAGAAAAACCTCGCCGTGGCGCTCATTGAAGGCGCCACATATATGGCCAGCGCCTATGTAATCGGCGGGGCGTTTTACGATTGGGAGAGCGGCGCGACCACGGCCATACTGTGGTTTGTCATCGGCCAACTGCTGCTGGTGCTGCTCGCGCTGCTCTACCGCATCGTCGCCCGCGGCACCGACCAGGCCCTCGACCATCAGAACATCGCGGTCGGCATTTCCCTGGCGGCGTTTCTGCTTGCCGGCGGCATGATCTGCGGCACGATCATCAGCGGCCCATCGAGCGGCTGGCGCCAGGATCTGCTCATCGTCGCCGCCTACCTCGCGCTCTGGGCCGTCACCATGCTGTCGGCGCACTGGCTAACCGACCGCTTGATGATTCGCGGCACGCGCATGGGCGACGAGGTTAGCGAGCAGCGCAACATCGCCGCGGCTTTGTTCAAGGCGGTCATCTTCATCGCCGTGACAATGGGCTTTACCCACGGATGAGCTAAAATGAAGAAATCCGCCAAGGTCACCGTCACCTTTCTATCATCCTTCGCCGCCGCGGTGATCAACGGCTGTGGCGACGACGGCGGCGATTGGGTCGAAGCCAAACGCTGCGTCAATAAGGACAACGTGGTCGTCGAGGAGCGCTGGTGTGAATCGACAACTGACGGCCACAGCCGGAGCGGTGGGTTTTATTCCCACTACTACGGCGGCCGCGGCTACTATCCCGGCGATGTCGTCACCGGCGGCGGCCATGTCCCCCAAGGCGGCGTCAGCTACCGCAACCCCAGCCAGGTGCCACGCGGCGGCTTCGGCTCGACGGGAAAGGCGTTTGTCAGCCAAGGCGGATCGATCAGCAGTTGAGGTAGTTCGGAGAAGATTACTCACCACGAAGGCACGAAGGACACGAAGGTTTCGGATATCCAATTTTCCGAACCTCGTGCCCGGAGCCTGTGGTGAGCAAAATCGAACCATGTCTCCTTCGAAAATATTTGCCGTCATACCCGCGAAAGCGGGTATCCAGGTTCATTCGGCGCAGCACAAACCTGGATTCCCGCCTGCGCGGGAATGACGAATTAGGTTAGTGCCGCCTGCGGAGAAAAATCCTCCATGTTCATTGTCTGCGAACCAGCATAAGCTCATGAAACACTTCGCGGTGAGAGAAATTTTTCTATGAAACGTATCACCATCGCTCCACGCGCCGACTGGGAGAAAAAAGTCGAGGCGGTGGGCCTGATCTATCACCACACCGAAGGCCGGCCCTACTGGAATGAGTCGGCCTATTATTCGTTTCACGCCGGCGAGATCGACCGCATTGAATTAGCCACTAACGAGCTGCACCAGATGTGCCTCGAAGCGGCGCAGCATATTATCGATCATGACCGCTTCAGCGAGCTGGCGATTCCCGCCGCGGCGATTCCATTCATCAAACGCGCCTGGGAGGACGAGCCGCCGGCGCTCTACGGCCGCTTCGATCTCGCCTACGACGGCGAGCAGTTGAAATTACTCGAATACAACGCCGACACCCCCACCGCCCTGGTCGAAGCGGCGGTCGTCCAATGGCATTGGCTGCAAGAGCGATTTCCTCATCTCGACCAGTTCAATTCAATTCACGAGAAGCTTCTCGTCAAGTGGCAAGAGTTGAAGTGTTGTAGCAAAGTGAATCTGTCAGGGTCTAACGGCAACGTGAATATGTCAGGGTGGAAGGATGACAACCCTGACGATGAGAGACGAGAAACGACTAGACATCATACAACGATCGTTACGTAATGAGCTGACGATGGTGGAAGCCGC
>CAMDBU010000225.1 GCA_945889495.1 Syntrophobacter sp. SbD2
AATTCCTTCCTTCCCCAGCACATTCGCAAAAAACTCCCTTTCCAACTCCACTTATTGCCATTCTTCGTGCCCTCAAAGCCCGCTTAACCCCGTGCCGTTACGGCGATGCAGAGACTGAGATTGGGGTTTCCGGTCAGGCACTATTTAGCGCGCTCGCCACCGACGGCGGGGCTTCGCCATCGACAATTTTAGAAAGCTGAGGTTACTTACCATGTCAAAAGATCTGCGCAGTTATTTGGATGAATTGTTGGAGAAGCGGCCCAAGGACGTCGTCGTCGTCGACAAAGAAGTTGACCCGGTCTACGAGGTCACGGCGATCGTCGAAAAGTTCGAACGCGAAAATAAATTTCCCCTGGTATTTTTCAAGAACGTCAAAGGTTCGAAGATCCCGGCGATCGTCAATCTCGGCGCCACCTATGAACGTCTAGCGCTGGCGCTGGGCTCGCCCAATGTGCCGCAAATGGTCCGTGACCTGGCCTACCGCGAGCACCGGCCGCTGCCGGTCAAAGAAGTCGCCGCCAAGGACGCGCCGTGCAAGGAAGTGATCTTGAAAGGCGAGCAAGCCGATCTCGATCTGCTACCGGTCTTGACCCACAACGAAGGCGACGCCGGCGCCTATGTCAACGCCGCCGCGATGATTTGCAAAGAACGCGGCAGCGGCGCGGTCAATGTCGGCATCTATCGCCATCAAAAGCAGGGCAAACACCAGCTGGGTTTGATGGTCAATCCGGCCAACCACGCCAACTACGTGCGCGCCGAATACGAAGATAATAACGAGCCCATGGAAGTGGCGCTGTGCATCGGCCATCACCCGGCATTGAACATGGCCGCGGTCAGCAAACAGGCCGGCGTCGGGACGGAATTGGAAATCGCCGGCGCCTTCCTCGGCGAACCGTTACGAGTCGTGAAAGCGGAAACCGTCGACCTGATGGTGCCGGCCGACTGCGAAATTATTATCGAAGGCGTGGTGCCGCCCAAAAAGCGCCATTACGAAGGCCCCTTCGGCGAGTGGCCGCACTATTATTACAAAGAAGGCGAACAACCTTATATTCAGGTCACCGCCATCACCATGAAGAAAAACCCGGTGTACCAGAGCATCCACAGCGCCCATATCGAACACAACATCATCGGCGCCGCGCCAAGACTGGGCAGCTTGTTGAAACGGGTGCAGGAAGTGGTCCCGAGCACCACTGCGGTCAACCTGCCGATCTCCGGCGCCGCCCGCTCGCACTGCTATATTTCGGTCAAGAAGCGCGCCGAAGGCGATCCTAAACAAGCCGCGCTGGGCGCCATCGTCACCGATCCCAACATCAAGCATGTCATCGTCGTCGACGACGATGTCGACGTGTTCAACGAAAACCAGGTGCTGTGGGCGCTGGCCATGCGTTTCCAAGCCGACCGTGATTTAGTCATCATCCCCAACATCATCGGCTCGCACTTGAACCCGACGGCCTACGGCTACAACCGCATGGAGCGCGGCCCCATGGAGACCAAATTGATCTTCGACGCCACCAAGCCGCTGCCGCCCTACGACTTCCCCAAGGAAGCCCAGGCCCCCGACGACGTGCTCAAGCGCGTCGATCTCGCCCGCGATACTCGCCCTTACGAGCCCGGCAAAGACGACAAGATCATCACCGGAAAAAACTAAAAAGGAGAACTCGATGAACCGGCTGAGCCAAACATTCTCCGCGCTTCGATTTGTCCTATGCGTCCTATCCGTCCTATCGGCCGGCTCGCCGGCCCTGGCGCAGACACCGGAAAAGCTGCGCGTCGCCTATACGGTCATCGGCCCCACTCAATCGACCGTCTGGTCCGCCAAAGAGATGGGCTTCTTCGCCAAGCATGGCCTCGACGTCGAGATGGTGCTGTTGGTCGGCGCGCCGCTGGGCGTCACCGCCATGCTCGCCGGTGAGACGCCGATCATTCACACCGGTGCGTCGGCGGTGGTTACCAGCAACCTTACCGGCTCGGGCGCCGTGCTGATCGCCGGTTCGGTCAACCGCTTTCCCTACGTGCTGTTCGCCAACGAGCAGATCAAACGCATCGAAGATCTGAAAGGCAAAAAATTCGGCGTCAGCCGCATCGGCAGCGCCGACAACGCCGCCGCCCAGACCGTGTTCGCGCGCTACGGTTTGAAAGGCGACGATGTCGGCTACTTGACCGTCGGCTCAGTACCGGCGCGCCTGGCGGCGATGCAGAGCAACATCATTCAAGCGACCCTGCTCCAGCCGCCGGAAACTTTGAAAGCAAAAGAGCTGGGGGTCAAAGCCTTGTTGGACTTCACCAAGCTCGATGTCGAGTGGCAGCAAAACGGCGTGGCGGTGACGCGCGAGTATATAAAGCGCAAGCCCGACACCATTCGCCGCTTCATGCGCGGCTATGTCGAAGCCGGGGTTTATAACTTGACCAATCCCAAAGGTGCGCAAAAAGTCCTGCAAAAATATTTGACGATTAAAGATGACCGCGCCATCGAGGAAAGCTACAACGAGATCGTCGCCAAGCTGACCCGCCGGGTGCCCTACCCCACCGAGTCCGGCATTCAAATTTTTCTCGATCAATTAAAAATCACTAACCCGAAAGCCGCCGCCGCCAAGCCCAGCGACTTTACCGACATCAGTTTTTTGAAGGAGCTTGAATCGAGCGGCTACATCGACAAGCTGCCGAAGTGATCTGCACCGCGGGTCTAAAATAATTTGCCATCCATGAACGATCCGCGCTGTGCGCCATTGCTAAGACTTATGCTCGCTCTCGCCATCGTCGCCCTGACCGGCGGCGGCGCGCGCGGGCAAATCGAAAAGCTGCGCGTCGCCTACACAGTCATCGCGCCTACTCAATTGAACGTCTGGAGCGCCAAGGAGTTGGGCTTTTACGCCAAGCATGGCCTCGACGTCGAGTTGGTTTTGCTGGTCGGCGCGCCTTTGGCGGTAGCCGCCCTGGTCGGCGGCGAGACGCCCATCGTCCACAGCGGCGCCTCGGGGGTGATTACCAGCAACCTGGCCGGCTCCGGCGCGGTGCTACTCGCCGGCGCGGCCAATCGATTTCCTTACGCGCTGTTCGTCACCGAGCAGATCAAGCGCATCGAAGACCTGCGCGGCAAACATTTCGGCGTCAGCCGCATCGGCAGCGCCGACCATGCGGCGGCGACCACGGTGTTCGACAAAATGGGTATCAAGGAGAACGAGATCACCTACGTCCAAGCCGGCAACATTCCCGCTCGTCTCGCCGCCATGCAGGGCAACGCCTTGCAAGCGACGCTCTTGCAAGCGCCGGAGACGCTGAAGGCCAAAGAGCTCGGCCTGCGCATGCTGCTTGACTTCACCAAGCTCGATGTCGAGTGGCAGCAAAACGGCGTCGCCTCCACCCGCGATTACATCAAGAGAAAACCCGACACCGTGCGCCGTTTCATGCGCGCCTATGTCGACGCCATTCACTATAACCTGACCAACGCCAAGGGCGCGCAGAAGGTCTTGCAGAAATATCTCGCCATCAAGGACGACAAAGCAGTAGAGGAAGCCTACAACGAAATCGTCGTCAAGCTGACGCGCCGCGTGCCCTATCCCACCGAGCCGGGCATTCAGCTGTTCCTGGACCAATTGAAAGCCCGCAATCCCAAGGCCGGCCAAGCCAAACCGAGCGACTTCACCGACATCAGTTTTTTGAAAGAGCTCGAATCGAGCGGCTACATCGACAAGCTGTATAAGTAAGCGCGGCGCGAAGCTTAAACCTCCCATGATGCCACCGCGCGCGTTCCTCACGCTATTCGCTGTTCTGGCAATGGTCATCGCCGGCAGCCAACCAGCCGCAGCGCGCCGTGTGCGCATTGGCATACCGGGCTACAACATCACCCAGATCGCCTTCTTTTCGGCCAAGGACAAAGGTTACTTCAAAGACGAAGGTCTCGACGTCGACTTGATCCAGATGACCGGCAACCTGGCCAATCTGGCGCTCATGAGCGGCGAGGTGGAATTCACCAGCGTGCCGGCGGCGGCCATGGCGGCGACACTGCGCGGCGCAAATTTACGTGTGTTGTTTTCCACTTGGGAAAAGCCGCTGTTCTGGGTCTTCACGCGCACCCAGATGCGCGACATCAAGGAACTCAAAGGCAAGAAAGTCGGCGTGCCCGGTTTCAACTCGGTCACTTACTTTCTCCTGCGCGAATACTTGAGCCGCAACGGTTTGGAGCAGGGAAAAGATTACACGCTGATCCAAGCCGGCGACAGCGCACCGCGCCTGCTGGCGCTGCAAAATGGCTTCGTCGACGCGACGATCTTGCCGCTGCCGTGGAATTTTTCCGCCCAGGACGCCGGCATGCATGAGGCGGCTTCGTTGGCCAAGGCCGACATCGTCGCGCCCAACGGCAGCGTGGTCGTGCGCGACGAGCTCCTGCGCGGCGAGCCACAGCTGGTCGAGCAATTTCTGCGCGCCTCCTTGTATAATGAAATTGAAGTGTCTGTATGCACATTGTTTAACACGAAACAGGATGGGACAGGCCGTTCGCCCCTCGGTCCTTGGAGACCGTTTTGTAGCATGGACCGTCCCATCGTGGCTCCCAAAAAGCTCGAACAGTTGCCAGGG
>CAMDBU010000226.1 GCA_945889495.1 Syntrophobacter sp. SbD2
CGTTTCACTTTGCGCCAGCCGCCGCCGATTTTTTTGCTTCACCAACATGAAAAAAATTGTCCTTGACGAGATTCTGGGTTTCGCCGCCTATGAAAAAGTGCGCGACGAGTTTCGCCGGGAGATTATCGACAAGAAAAAAATCCGCCGAGTCTCGGTTGGCGATAATATCTCGCTGGTGTTTGAAAACCGCGACACGGTGAGCTTTCAAATCCAGGAAATGCTACGCGCTGAACGGATCACCGATCTCGACAAGATTCGCCAAGAGATCGCGGTTTACAACGAACTGATTCCCAACCCCGGCGAGTTGAGCGCGACGCTGTTCATCGAGATCGAGGACCAGACTCATTTGCGCGACGACTTGCTCAAGTTCCTGGGCATCGACGAGGCGGTTAGCTTCACGGTCGGCGGCCAGCGAGTCCCGGCCCAGTTCGAAGAGGGGCGCGCCAAAGAGGACAAGATTAGCGCGGTGCAATATGTGCGCTTCCACTTCGACCCGGCAGTGCGCCAAGCGTTTATCGCCGGCGCGCCGTCAGAACTTGTCGTTGATCACGCCAACTACCGCGCGAGCCAGCCGCTCAGCGCCGCGGTGCAAAATTCGTTAGCGCAGGATTTGTTGGATTGACCATGGCGGCGCGGCACAAGTTCGGGCGGCAGACCAAGCAGTTGGCGACCGTGTGGCAAACGATCAAAGACGACCAGTCCCATCCCACCGCCGATCAGGTCTATGAACGGGTGCGCCGCCAGCTGCCCAACATCAGTCTCGGCACAGTGTATCGCAATCTGCAAAAGCTGGTGGCGAATAACCGGCTGCAAGTCTTGATGCTCGGCCGCTCGCAGCATTTCGATCCGCTGGTCGAGCGCCACCATCATTTGATCTGTGAGAGTTGCGACCGGGTTTTCGACCTGCTCCTGGAGAGTCCTGGGGAGATCCGGCCGGCGCTACTTCCCGAAGACGGCTTTACCATCACCGCGCACCATTCGGCTTTCTACGGCACCTGCAAACGCTGTGCTTCCTAAGTTCGTCCTTCTTGTAAAGCGCCGGCGGCGGCGCTAGGCTTCCGCCGTCGCGCCCATGAGGAGGAAAAATGAAACGGCGAAGTTTTATTGCAGCCCTCACCACATTTCTGCTTGTGCCCCTGCGGGAGATCGTCGAGGCGGTGTGCAACCCGTCGGTGGTGCATTTTTTTCACCATGGTCGCCATTTAGTTCAGACCCGCGGTAATTCGACAAGCCCGGACAAATCGCTAGCGCTCGGTTCCTATTTCATCCAGTGGTACGGCCATTCGAGTTTTCTAATCCATTCGGGCAGCCAAACCAAAGTGGTCGCCGATCCCAACTTCAACGTCACGCCGGGGATCAAAGCGGACGCGGTGACCATCAGCAACGATCACTTCACCCATAACAACACCGGCGCAGTGACCGGCGATCCAGTGATCCTGCGCGGCATCACTTTCAAACAAACCTGGCAGCCGATCCGCACCAGCGTCAAGGACATCACCATCGTCAATATCCCGAGCCAGCGCAGCGCCAACTGGGGCGCCATCGCCAATTCGATCTTTGTCTATGAGATGGGCAGTTTATGTCTGGCCCATTTGGGCAACATCGGCCATCTGCTCACCAAGGAGCAGGTCAAAGTGCTCCAGCGGGTCGATATCATGATGGTGCCCATCGATGCCATGACCAACTTGGGTTTCGAGGACGTCATCAAGGTGATCGGCCAGGTCAAACCACCGATCGTCATCCCGATGCACTACGATGTCGCGCGCCAGGCCGAGCTGTTCGCCGCCTTCGCCCGGGAGCACTACCCGGTGAAGCGACTGGCGGAGTCACAACTGACGTTAAATCGCTCCATGCTCCCTAGATCCACCGAGGTCTATGTGCTCGCCCATCCCCATGGCGCGAGTTTCGCCGAGTAATCCTTGATCCCTCTATCCGGCGCCGGGAAATTGGTTTGCGGTTTGGCGCCGGTGCCCTATAATACTCGGAATTCGCCCAGGTGATTTGTGAATACTCAAGACCGCGATTTTTTTAAAAGGTTCTTGCACGAGCGCATCGAAGAACTGCGCGCCGAGGCCGGCAAAGCGGTCGGCACCATGGATGAGGAAGAGAATTTTCCCGATCCCACCGACCGGGCGGCCATGGAATCCAACCGCAACTCCATGCTGCGCATGCGCGACCGCGAGCGCAAACTGATTTTCAAGATGGAAGAAGCTTTGGAGCGGCTCGAAGCCGGCGAATACGGCGTCTGCGAAGAGTGCGGCGAGGAGATCGGCATCGCCCGGTTGAAAGCCCGGCCAGTGACGACGCTGTGCATCCAGTGCAAATCCGACCAGGAAGACGAAGAAAAAAAAGCTCGGCGCGTCGTCTAACCGCTTCTATTTTCACTGATCATGAAATTACGCAAAGCAGTGATTCCCGTGGCCGGTCTCGGCACGCGCTTTTTACCGGCTACTAAAACCGTGCCCAAAGAGCTGTTGCCGATCGTCGATATCCCGTCGATCCAATATGTCGTCCAAGAAGCGGTGGACGCCGGCATCGAAGAGATTATTTTCGTCACCGGCCGGGGCAAGGACGGTATCGAGGATCACTTCGACGAAGCGCCCGAGTTGGAGCAATTGCTCACTGAGCGCGGCAACCATGAAATGGTCAAGACCTTGCGCATGATCGCCGAGATGACCGAAGTGGTCTCGGTGCGGCAGAAAAAACCCCTAGGGCTGGGCCACGCCGTGCTGTGCGCCAAGGACTTGGTCGGCGACGAACCCTTCGCGGTGATGCTCGCCGACGACTTGATCGAGGCCGAGGTGCCGGGTATCCGCCAGCTGATCAAAATTTTCGAAGAGACTTCGGAATCGGTGGTGGCGCTTATGGAAGTGCCCGAGTCCGAGGTCCATCAGTACGGCATCATCAAAGGCCGAGAAATAAAAAAGCGGCTTTACCAGGTCGAAGCGACCGTGGAAAAACCGCTGGCGAAGGATGCGCCGTCGCGCATGGCGATCATCGGCCGCTATGTGTTGCGGCCGGAGATCTTTAAAATTTTACAAGATTTGCCACCCGGACGGGGCGGCGAGATTCAGTTGACCGATGGGCTATCGCAGTTGGTGCGCGAACGCAAGATCTTTGGCTGCGAGTTTGTCGGCGAGCGTTACGATATCGGCGATAAATTCGGATTTGTCCGCGCCACCGTGGCCTATGCGTTGAAAAGAGCCGACCTTAGAGATAAAGTGCTGGAGTATTTAAAATCCATTCCAAATTAGTGGGGCTGTAGCTCAGTTGGGAGAGCGCCTCGTTCGCAACGAGGAGGCCGTGGGTTCGACTCCCATCAGCTCCACCAAAGTTTTCCTCCGCTGTTAGTTCTTCCTCCGTCGGCGGTTCGCTCCACGGCGCAAACTCTATTTATCTTCGAACCGCAGCGGCGCGGTTGTCGGCAGCACTTCGCGCTCCCAAGCGCTGGGCTCCGGGCGCGGGTTGCGGTTGGTTTGTCCCAACACCAAGTGTTTGGCGAAGCCGAGCAGGCGCGGTTGGGTGATGATTAGCTTGAGCGCCATCTTGGCCAGCTCATCGCGGTTGTAAGCAGCCAACAAGTCGGCGGTGGCGCCGTCGATGGTGGCTAGCAACTGCTGGTAATCGCGCCGGTCAAAACCGTTGAGCGCCCGGCGGATCAGGCCATGGAGCGCCAACTCGCGCTTGAGCGGGCGCATGGTTTTGCCGTAGCTCGATCGATTGACAATCGCCTGGGCGGCGGCTTTAGCGCCAGCAAGGCCGGTGACTAAACCGCCGACGGTGGTGACTTTGACCTGGCCGGCGGCGTCGCCGACTAGATAAACATCGCAAGCGGCGATGCGCTTGAAGGGGCGGCGGCCGGCGACGAACAGCGGAATGCGCGCTGCTTGAATCTGCAGCGGCCGCAAATGATGGGCGCGCAAAAAGCCCAAGAGACGCGCTCGCGCCGTGCTCGCATCGTCGGCGATGAAGCCGACGGCGGCGCGCCTGGGGTTCTCCGGGATTAACCAAAAAAAATAGCGGGTTTGTTCGGGCTCAAACCAGACCTGGACATTGGATGGATCGCAGCCGCCGTCGGGTTCGACGATCGCCTGGAGCAGCGGCGCGCGCGGGTAATGTTCGATGCCCACGGCGCTGGCCACCGCGCTCACCGCGCCGTCGGCGCCAACCAAAGTTCGGGTGGTGATTTGCCGCTGGCTTTTATCCAGTTTGTCTTGCAGGTTCAGCTGCAAGCCGCCACCCACCGCTTGGCAGCCGAGAAACCGATGGTTGAGCCAGAACTCGACGCCGGCGTCTTGGGCGCGCCGGACCAGCAGCCGGATCATGGCAGCGCGCTCGACGATCAGGTCCGGTTTGCCCAGACCGACTTTGATCGTCGACTGGGCGGCGATCAGTTCCATGGTGGCGACCCGGTTGACCACCGCTTGTTCAGGAGAAAAGCCCAGCACCGCTTCGAGCTGGGCGGTGGCGATCAGGGTGCGCGGCTGGAGCTGAGTGAGATCGCTGGCTTCGAACAAGTGCACCCGCTTGCCTTGGCGGGCGAGCAGGTCGGCGGTGAACAACCCTGCGA
>CAMDBU010000227.1 GCA_945889495.1 Syntrophobacter sp. SbD2
TTTTGCTCTGTGGGTGCGACTACGTGACCAAGTCGCTGCTCATCGGCGCCGAGGACTCGATCGGAGAATATTTATGATCTCTCGTCACCGCCTCGCACTGATGCCTAGCGTTTTGTGAAAATCGGACTTCTACCACGGGCTGCTAGCGGCGGTTTTCGCACCGATCTGGCGGCGCTGCCGAATTGGGACGAGCCGCTGCCGCCCATCGCTAGCTACCGCCAAACCGCGCTGATCGCGCTCTGGATCGCCGTCGCGGCGGTAATGATCTGGAGTTTCGTTCGGTTGCGGCGGCGGCACTAGTCGAGATGTTTCCTCAAGCCCAGGAAACGCACCAGCAACGCCGCCACGACGATGATCAGAACAATGAACACGCCGATCACCGTGGCCTTTTCGGTTTCGGCGCCGGCGATGTAATCCAACATCAAGAGCGACAGCGGCCGCGACGACGGCGAAGACAGTAACAGCACCACCGGAATGTCGCGCACGGCTGAGACAAACACTACCAACGCGGTGGCGAGCACGGTGGGCAGCAGCAAGGGCAAAACGATCTTGCGGAAAGTGCGCGCGCCGGATGCGCCGCTCACCGCCGAGCTCTCTTCGAGCTCTTGGCCGATCTGCATGACGCTAGCTTTGGCGATCTGCGTGCCGAGCGGGGTTTCCTTGACGATGATCGCCAGGATCAGCAAATAGAGCGTGCCGTAGATCGGCGTCACCGCCTTGCCGATGCCCAGGGTCGCCGACAGCAGCGCCAAACCGATCAGCACTCCGGGCAGCGCCCAGGGCAGCCAGGCGAGAAAATCCAATACATGCCGGCCGGCCAAGCGCGAGCGGATAATGCTATAGCCGAGGATGGCGTAGAGCAGCGCGCCCAACCCGCCCGCTGCCGTGCCGAGGATCAACGTATTACGCAACGAGCGCGACAAGATCGGATCGGCCAAAGCGGCGGACCAATTATTGAGCGTCCAGGGTTCGGGGATCGAGAAGTAGCCGAACGCTTTCATGAACGTCCCCATGACCAGCACCGCCATCGGCAGGACGATCATGATGGCGATAAACCCGATACAGATGGCGAAGCAGAGCCAGCGCCAGCGGCCGATGCTGACGACGCGAACCGAATAGCTGCGCCCGCCCACCGTGGTGTAGTCGCGGCCGCCGAGTAAGACCCGTTGCAACCAGATCAATCCAAAGATGGCGACCAGAAACACACTGCTGAGCGCGGTGGCGGCGTGGTAGGCCGGCGGCTGAAAGTGCGCATAGTCCCAGACCAAGGTCGAGAACACGTAGATGCGCGCCGGCACGCCGAGGACGATCTCGATCTCCATGGACTCGAGACTCTTGATGAAGCTCAGCATGGTGGTCGCCAGCACCGCCGGCAAGAGTACCGGCACGGTGACCCGCATAAGTGTGGTGAGCGCGCTGCTGCCGGCCACCTGCGCCGCCTCTTCCAAGGTCGCATCGAGCGCCTTGAAAGCGGGCGTTAACAGAATCACCCGCACGCAGGTGCTGAACGCCAGATGTGCCCAAATAATCCCGCCGTAGGAATAGATGTTGAACGGGCCGCGCGCCAAGCCCAGCCAATCCACCGCCAGCTTATTGATCAAACCGTAAGTGGGATCGAGGAGTAAGATCCAGCCCAAGGTCATCGGTAACAGCGGCAAGAAAAAGCCCAGCCAGAGCATGAACTCGATAAAGCTCTTGCCTGGCGTATCGGTGCGGGTGATCACCCAGGCGAAGAACACCGACAAGACCGTGGTGATCGCCACCCGCGCGCCGCCTAAGACAAGCGTATTCCACAGCGCCTTGGGCACCGAGCCGTCGGTAAACGCCATGCGCCAACCATCCAAGCCCCACGCCGTCGGTTGTCCGAGCGGATTGACCTGAAAGCTGCCGACAAAAAGCACACCGATCGGATAGGCGGTGAAACAAGCGACCACCGCGATGAGCAAGGTGAAGCGCAGGGATGCGGGATTGAGTTTGGCGAACAGAGGAACTTCTCCCGTCCTGGCGGTTAGGTCTTTAATCGAACCGGCGATCCGGCGCCAAAGAACGCGCCGGGCATCAAGAAAAGTTTTCTACAAATTGTAAAATCGCTGCGGATTATCGGAGAGAATTTTCTCCGCCAAGTGTGGCGCAATATCCTCGCGCGCCTTGATCGTCCCCACCAGGTCGCCCTCCTCCGACGGATCGTTATGGCCGTAATCCGAGCCGATGATCAGATTGTCCTCGCCGATATAGTGGGATAGATAGGCGACATCCTCATCGGCCTCACAGGCGACGTAGAAACGATATTTCTGAAACAGCTCGGCGCTCGACAATTCCGACCAGCGGCCGCGGAACTGCCGGCGCAAGGCGTGCAGTAAAAACGGCACCCAGCCCGCCGACGCTTCGATGAAGCCGAAGCGCAGTTTGGGAAACAGTTCGGGGATGCGATTGGCGACTAAATTTCGGAAGGCGATCAGCGGCAACAACCGGCCATGGCAAAACACCGAGTGGCGATCGACGTTGAACAGGCTCGACATCACCGGCGAGCCGGCGCCGGTATGAACACAAATCGCCAGATCCTGATCCATCGCGGCTTTATAAACCGGGAAGAAATAGGGATCGTCGAGATTGAGATCCTTCTCCAGGCCGCGGAAGAACAATCCCACCGCGCCATGATCCTTAGCCCACTTCATCTGCTTGAGCGATTCGTCGATGGATCTAAGCGGCAGCACCGCCACCCACTTCAAGCGCGTGGCGTCGCTGGCGCAAGCCTCGCTCATGAAGCGGTTGTAGGCCCGGCATAGGGCGACTTCCAACTCGACATCGTCGGTCAGGTAGACCAAGAACAACGTCGGGAAAACCACCTGAACATCGACGTGGAGCTTGTCCATGTCCTTGAGGCGCAAACCCGGCGCGGTCATTTCGCGCGACGCGATCGGAATGTCGGTGCGGGTTGACTGTTGCTCGGAGGCCGACGGTGTAATCAGCCGGTTGCCGCCGCGGCCGGCGGGCTTGGGAACAATATTTCCGTCGATCAACCAGAAGGCGTTGCTGGAACCGTACACGGTATCGTTGGGAACCTGCATCATGATCGGCCGCCGGGTGTGCAGCTCTTTTTCCAATAACGCCCACATATGTTCGGACTCGGCGACATGGGTATCGGCATCGATGACCTGATTCATGGTAAATCTCCTCTCGATTTGCGCCGGCGAATTTTTTATAAGGGCGACCGATCGCCGGCAATTAATTTCTCGTGTAGACGGTTTTTAAGAACTGCACCAACTCCCCGCCCGGCTTGCGCATCTCCAGCGCGGCTGGGCTGTCGACCCAGAAATATTTCTTGCCCGCCTCGGGCACGAAGCAAGATGAGATTTTCGCCGGCACGTCGACGCGGCGGCTCACCGTGTCGCCGCCCGCGGCGTAGTTCGTCTGGCCTTCCTTGCTCAATAGCCAATTTAAATAAATTACCGCGGCGTTGGGATGGGGCGCCTTGATGAACACGCCGACGCCGCCGCTGCCCATGGACAGCCACTGGCCATCGGCCAGGCAGCGGTGTTCGATCGGCACGCCTTTGCCTTGCAGCTCCGCCACCGGCCGGGTGTCGGGCGCCGGCCAAAACAAATAGCGCCCATTGGCGATCCAGTCGGCGGCCTGCCGGCCGTTGCGGGTAAAAGTCAAATCCTGGTCTTCGATAAATTTCTTGATGAAGCCCGGCCCAAAGCCAAACTCCTTGCCCATGTAGAGATAAGTGAAAAAACCTTGGCCGACGCCGGCCACCCGGGCGTCGTCGGCAATGATTTTGCCTTTGTACTGCGGCTTGAGCAGATCTTTGAATGAACCGATGACTTCGTTACGAACGTTCTGCGGATTGACCGCCAGGCCGCCGAACAGCCGCGCCGAATGGCCGTAAATGCGCCGGTCCTTGGCGTTGTACCACAGATGACCATTGAGCCAAGTCTTGGCGGCTTTGATATCGGCGTGAAAAAACAGCGGCTCAAGCGGCTCGAACAACGCCGCCACGTCGAGCCCTTCGACGGTGCCGAAACCGGTGATCCAAACATCGGACTGATAAATTCCGGCGGCGCGCTGGTTGACGATCTGAGTGCGCTGATCGGAGCCCCGGCTGCCGTCGTATTCGACCCGGATACCGTAACGATCCTCGAATGGTTTCGACAGCGCACGGCGCGCATCGGCGGTGCCCGGACCGGCCACCGTAACGCTGCCTTCAGTCTTGGCCTTGGCGAGAATCGCCTCGAACGAACTCGCCGTGGCGGCCAGGCTTTTGACTGGAACAGAGAAAATTGCCGCGAGCAACAATCCGCTAACAAACTGGATCAAGAAACGGCGCATCGGAGTTCCCCTGTTTGGGTTAATCAAAACTCTCAGTGGCCGCTCATATCACCCGCTCTGGAAACCGTCAATCGAGACTTTCGCCAGTGTTGTAGCAAAGTGAATCTGTCAGGGTCTAACGGCAACGTGAATATGTCAGGGTGGAAGGATGAGAACCCTGACGATGAGAGACGAGAAACGACTAGACATCATACAACGATCGTTACGTAATGAGCTGACGATGGTGGAAGCC
>CAMDBU010000228.1 GCA_945889495.1 Syntrophobacter sp. SbD2
CTCGCTCACCGCCACCCACATCCCTCTCTGCTCTTCGTGTTTTCGTTTTCCCATCGCCATGCAATAAACTCTACACGATCTCTTCTTCCTGTCGATCCTCATCGCCTCGGTTACCCACTTCATTCTCGACTTTCACCACGGGCTGCTAGGAGTCTTGATCCGATGTCGAACGAGAATAACGAGATCGTCGCCATCGACGGTTGGGGAGTGCATCCGGGCTCGCCCGAGGTGGTGCGCTTTCTCGAAGGGCCGCAGCGCCGTTTGAGCGAGCTGGCGCGGGCGTCGCGGGTATTTTGCGAATTTGTCCGCGGCTTTCGTGCGCTTCATTTTGTCGGTCCCTGCGTCACCGTGTTCGGCTCGGCGCGCTTTACCGAAATCAATCCTTACTACCGCATGGCGCGCCAGGTTGGCGCCGGTCTCGCCACGGCCGGCTTCACCGTGATGACCGGCGGTGGGCCGGGAATCATGGAAGCGGCTAACCGCGGCGCCAAGGATGTCGGCGGCCGCTCCATCGGCTGCAACATCGTCCTGCCCCAGGAGCAGCAGCATAATCCTTACCTCGACGACTGGGTGACCTTTCGCTACTTCTTCGTACGCAAGGTCATGCTGGTGAAGTATTCCTACGCATTTATCGCCATGCCCGGCGGCTTCGGCACCATGGACGAAATCTTTGAAACCGCCACCTTGATTCAGACCGCCAAGATTCGCGAGTTTCCGCTGGTGCTGATGGGCAAGGAATTCTGGACGCCGCTGATGGAATTCATGTCCGAGCGCTTGGTCAAAGCGCGCACCATCGACGCAGTCGATCTCGAACGGATCACGCTCACCGACTCCGCCGAGGAGGCGGTGAGCGTGATCACCGAGGTGGCCAAGCGGCGCTTCGGTCTAACCTATGGCTCGCGCATGAAGCGTCGCTGGATTTTTGGCGAGAGTAAGTAGGCTTAATTGCCAACCGATGGGAGCCGTGCCCGATGGCAGGTGAGTCAGCGCAGTTGCAGGCTCTCGGCAATGCCGCGCCCGGGATTGAGTACGGCGATGCCGCCATTTTCCCGAGCGAGTTTGCAGGCGTATTCCACGGCGGCGCGCAGGTCGTCGCGCTTTAGCACCGGGTAGTGATTGAGCACTTGGCGCGGCGATAGGCCGCGGCTCAGGGCGTCGAGAATCACCGCGATGTGGATTCTAGTGCCACGGATATGGGGACGCCCGGAGCAGATGGTCGGATCGACTCGCACCCGAGAGAGTAATTGACGATCAGCCATAAGAGAATGGAGCAGTTTGGTTACCAGCGCTTCGATGAGTCAATCATACATCGCTGGCGCAGTTTACAGCAAGGACAAAACTCCACGGCGAGTTCTATTCGCGCTGTTTCTGAATAGACTGAGTCAATGTTCTTGGCTCGGTGCCGGTGAATGGGACGAGCGCGCCAGCAAGTGGGATACCGCCAGGAAGATATGCTGGGTGCCCATGTTGACCACGACGACACGGAACAAATGAAACGCCACCACCAGCGGCACGCTGATATGGAGCGCTTGGGCGGTGATGGTCATCTCGGCGAGACCGCCCGGCGATGTCGCGATGATCATGGTGGCGAGGGGGAGGTTGAACAGCCAGGCGAGGGCGGAGCCGGCGATCGCCGAAGCCACCAAGATGAATAGCGAGTTGAGCAGCGCGAAGGGGATGAACAGTTTGTGGCGCGCGAAAAACGCCCGTTCGTAGCGCGCCCCGAGCACCAGGCCGAACATCAGCTGGGCGAAGTCGGTAAACGAGTGCGGCACCGAAGACAGTTGGACGCCGCCCATGGTTAACGCCGCGCCGAAAAAGATCGGCACCAGCAGGCAACCGTTGTGAAAATGAAACCGTTCCGACAGTTCGCCTAAGAAACAACTGACGATCAACCATAGCGCCAAAATAGCCGGCACCAACGGTAGGTCGGGTTTGTAGGCGGCGGCCTCCAGGGGAATGCCACTGTAGGTCAGAACGAACGGGATGATGATCACCACCACCGAGACCCGCAGGCTATGGGCCACCGCCACCGGCGACATTTGCGCGCCGTAGCGGTCGGCCAACACCGCCATCGCCATGGCGCCGCCGGGAATCGACGCGAAAAAAGTCGACTTCCAATCGACGCCGGAGGCTTTGCTTAAGGTCAGCGCGCCGAAGATGCCGACGATAAAGACCGCCACCGTGGCGGCCAGCACCGCCGGTAGATTGCCGGCCAGCGCGGCGACCACCGGCGGCGTGAAGTAAAGCGACACCGCCGAGCCGAGAATCACTTGGCCGATTTGCCGTGCGTAGGGCGGCGAATGCATGGTCACGCCCATGAGATTCAAGCTCGCCACCGCGATCATCGGACCGAGCATCCAGGGGATCGGCGTGTGCAGCCAGGCGAATAGAAAGCCGGCCGGCACACCGACCGCTAGGGCGGTGAGCATGCCGCGCATTTGCTCTTTGATGTTGGCGAACTCGTTCATAATCTGGGTTGGCAACCGTTATATCCGCTGCGCGCGCGGAATTCGACTCGCCGCGACAATATTTGCCGCTGTTGGGCGGTGGACAGAATCGCCGCCGTCGGGTAATCAATCAGGCAGGCATTTCGCGATCGGGGTATGAACCCCGATCGCGACCAAAGGGGATGTTCAACCCCCTTTGGATTCCCCAGGAATAGTGTGTTCGCCGCCAGCGGCGGGGAATTATTCAAAAAGCGAAGGAGCTTGCGCGATGAATTATAAAAACAGCGTGATCGACGCCGATGCCCATGTGGTCGAGACCGAGCGCGTGTGGGATTACCTCGAAGGCAGCGAAAAGAAATATCGCCCGACCTTGATGGTGTCGCCGGACAATCCCAAGCGGCAAATCTGGGTGCTCGACGGCGAAAATCTCGGCAATAAGTTTCCTTCCCCCGATGAACAGGAGTCCGAAGCTCATCTCAAGCGCTTCGGGCGGGAAGTCGGCACGCCGGTGGCGGCGCGCGAGCTGTCCAACGTCGAGCAGCGCTTAAAACACATGGACGAGCTCGGCATCGACGTCCAGGTGATGTTCAATTCCCTATGGATCACGCCGCTCACCGGTCGTGCCGACGCCGAGATCGCGCTCAGCTGGGCGTGGAACCGCTGGTTGGCCGATGTCTGGAAGTTGGGCCATGACCGCTTGCGCTGGACCTGCGTGGTGCCGGCGCTAACGCCGCAGGCCGCGGTGGAACAAATCCGTTTCGCCAAGGAACATGGCGCGGTGGGTGTTACCATGCGCCCCTTCGAGCGCGAGCGCATGATGACAGACCGGTTTTACTATCCGATCTACGAAGAAGCCCAGCGCTTGGACATTCCGGTGACCGTGCATCTGGGTAACGGCAGCCCGGAGCTGTTCAAGCTCATGACCAACGAAGCCGGCGGCGGCTTTTCTACTTTCCGCGTGCCGACGGTGACCGCCTGCTACGCGCTGATCATGAGCGAGATCCCGCGGCTGTTTCCCCAGCTGCGCTGGGGTTTTATCGAGGTGTCGAGCCAGTGGGTACCCTGGGTTATCCACGAAGCGATGCGCCGCTCTCTCGGCAGCGCCCGGCCGATCACGCGCGACTGTTTGCGCGAACATAATATTTATGTCTCGACCCAAAGCGACGACGATTTCGAGTATATTCTCTCCTACGCCGGCGAGGGCAATCTGGTCATCGGCACCGACTACGGCCATGGCGACACCTCGAGCGAACTCAACGCCATCGCGCGCTTCCAGGCGATGGCCAACTTGAGCGCCGAGGTGAAACGCAAAATTCTCTTCGACAATCCCAAAGCGCTCTACGGCTTATAGGAATTTCAACTCGACCATGGCGACGTTAGTTTCAGCCGATAAGGAAAAGCAGCTGGCCGAGCGCATGCTCGCCTTAGGCGTGCGCGAAGCCGATATCGACGAGCAGTTCGTGCGCTCGTCGGGGGCCGGCGGCCAGAACGTCAATAAGGTTTCGTCTTGCGTGGTGCTGCACCACCGGCCGAGCGGCATTCGGGTCAAGTGCCAGCAGGAGCGTTCCCAGGCGCTCAATCGCTTTTTGGCGCGCCGGATTTTGCTCGACAAAATCGATACCCAGCAACGCGGCGCCGCCAGCGCCGAGGCCCAACGGATCGAAAAAATCCGCCGGCAAAAGCGCAAACGCTCGCACCGCGCCAAGATGCGCATGCTCGATGACAAGCGCCATCAGTCGGAAAAGAAGGGCCGGCGCTCAACCGTTCGGGACGATTGAGCCGCGGTTCTTCTCCGCCTTCGGTCACTGACCAGATCAATTGATTGTCATTGTTGTCACTTCTGGACAGCTTTGACAGGTAGCCTGTCGCGCTCGCCGCTTGCTAACTAGTGCCTGACAGAAAACCCCGTTTTTTTAGAACCCGGCCTGCTAATTTTTGAGCGCAACACGCGGGTTTCGTGTTTTCATGTGCGAACGGCAAAGTTTTGGAGTTATTGCGAATCCCCACACGCGTTGCGTCAACTTCTGGAC
>CAMDBU010000229.1 GCA_945889495.1 Syntrophobacter sp. SbD2
TGACAACCCAAAACAACGGCGAGCCACCTGCTCACATCAACCTACGGAAAAAAACCAAACCTATCGTCAATATCTACCAACCCCTCGGTTACATTCTTTATGAGGCAACAACTTCCCCTTGGGTTACATTCTCTTATGAGTTGACAGGGCAGTAAACGCTGGCGCACCGGCATCGCCTGGCCGCATTTATTGCAGTAGAGCAGGCTGGCGTTAAATTCGCCGTAGGATTCCGCCATCGCCCCTCCCTAGCCGTGCGCCCGATGCTCGCCTTCATGGGCCGCCATCTTACGCGCCTGGGCTTCTTTCACGATCCGCTCGGCCAAATGCGCCGGCATCTCTTCGTAGTGGGCGAACTCCAGTTGAAACTCGCCCCGGCCGCTGGTGATGGCGCGCAGATCGGCGGCGTACTTGAGCACCTCGGCCATCGGCACTTTGGATTTGATCACCTGGGTATGCCCCTTGGTTTCCATGCCGACCACTTTGCCGCGCTTGCTGTTCAAATCGCCGATGACGTCGCCCATGCACTCGTCGGGCACCGCTACTTCCAAATTCATGATCGGCTCGAGCAGCACCGGCTTGGCCTTCTCGACGGCGTTGCGAAACCCCATTGACGCGGCGATCTTAAACGCCATGTCGGAGGAATCGACATCGTGGTACGAGCCGTCGTAGAGCGTCGCCCTGACATCGACCATGGGATAACCGGCCAAGTGGCCGACCGCCATCGCTTCGCGAATGCCCTTCTCCACCGCCGGAATATAGTTGCGCGGGATCGCGCCGCCGACGATCTTGTCGACGAATTCAAATCCAGCGCCATGCGGCAGCGGTTCGACTTTGATCCAAGTATCGCCGAACTGGCCATGGCCGCCGGTCTGTTTTTTTTGCCGCCCTTGGGCGCTGGCGCTGCCGCGGATGGTTTCTTTATAGGGCACCTTGGGCGCTTTGAGCACCACCTCGGCGCCATATTTGCGTTTCAACTTCTCGACCGCGATTTCGACATGCTGCTGGCCCATGCCCGATAGAATGAAATCGCGGGTCTCCTCGTCGCGATGGAGTTCGATGGTCGGATCTTCTTCCTTCATGTGATGCAAACCGTTGGGCAGCTTGTCCTCGTCGGCTTTACTCTTAGGTTCCAAGGCGAAGGAAACATTCGGCGTGAAATGCACCGGACCGGCAAATTGAATCGGCGCTTTTTCGTCGCACAGTGTATCGCCGGTGACGATTTCCTTGAACTTGGCAACGGCGACGATCTCGCCGGCCAACGCTTCCTTGACGGCCTCCTGCTTCTTGCCTTCGAGACGAAATATGTGGCCAACCTTTTCACGAATTTGCCGGCTCGCCACGTAGGCGGTCAGGTCGGAGTTGAGCTTACCCGAGAGCACCCGCAAAACCGACAGTTTGCCGGCGAAAGGATCGATGACGGTCTTAAACACATAGGCGGAAAACGGCGCGTTGGGATCGTGTTTGCGCTTGAGCGCTTCACCGTTCGCCGGATTCTTGCCTTCGAATTCAAGCTCTTCCAATGGCGCCGGCAGGTAGTCGGCCACGGCATCGAGCAACTGCGCCACGCCGACCTGGCGCAGCGGCGCACCGAACAGGATCGGAAATATCCGCCGCTCCCTGGTCGCCTGGCGCACCGCCGTTTTCATTTCGTCCAACGACAGCTCTGTACCGTCGAGAAACTTTTCCAGCAACCCGTCATCGAGTTCGGAAATATCCTCGATCAGCTTTTGGCGCCATTCCTGGGCATCGTCGGCTAGTTCGGCGGGAATGTCCGCTTCGGCGTATTTTCCCGAGTCGCCGTCGTAGAGCCAGGCGCGCATGGTTAAAAGATCGACGACGCCTTTGAAACCGGTTTCGACGCCAACCGGCATCTGTAAATAAATCCCCTTGGCTTCGAGAGTTTGAAGGATCGGCGCGATGCGCTCGCGGATATCGGCTTGTTCATGATCCATCTTGCTGACGAACAGCAAGCGGCTGACGCCGCCTTCGTTGGCGCGCGCCCACAAACGCTCCGCTTCGACGCGCACACCGACGGCGGGATTGAGCACGAAGAGAGCGCCGCCCATGGCGCGGATACTATTGATGGAGTCGGCCAGAAACGCCGCGTAGCCCGGCGTGTCGATCAACGTAAGGCCATGCTTCTTCCATGACAAGGAGTGAAACGCCGTCGAGATCGATACATGGTGCTTGATCTCCTCCGGCTCGAAATCGAGCACCGAAGTGCCGTCGAGAACTTTGCCCAGCCGCTGAGTCGCCCCCGCCGCAAACAACATCGCTTCGCCTAAAGAAGTTTTACCCGAACCTCCCTGACCCAGAATGCCGACGTTACGCAGTTTATCGAACTCGGTTGCAGCCATACAAAGGATACCTCCTTCTAATTTCTGCTAGGTTTATGTTGTGCCGTTTACTTGGTTAACACGTTCCTTTCATGAATGATCCGCAGGCCGTCCAGGGTGAGAAATTCGTCGACTTCGTGTATCGACGCGCACTCGGATGCCACCAGCGGCGCGAGCCCGCCGGTGGCAACGACCTTAGCCTGAAGGTTCTGTTCCTTTTGAATTCTCGCGACCAGTCCGTCGACCAGGCCGACGTAGCCGTAAAAAATCCCCGCTTGAATCGAATTGACGGTGTTGCGCCCGATCGCTTCCTTGGGCTTGACGATCTCGATGCGCGGCAGTTTCGACGCGCGTTGGACCAAAGCTTCGAGCGAAATAGATAACCCCGGCGCGATGGCGCCGCCGACATATTCGCCCTTGGCCGAGATCAGATCGATGGTGGTGGCGGTGCCGAAATCGACGACGATGCAAGCATCGTGATACTTGTCGTAGGCGGCAACGCCGTTGACGATACGGTCAGCGCCGACGTCTTTGGGATTTTCGTAGAGAATCGGCATGCCGGTCTTGATGCCCGGGCCGACGATCAACGGCTCGCGGTCGAAAAAGCGTGTCGCCAATTCTTGAGTAGTCGTCAGCATCGGCGGTACCACGCAGGACACCGCGATCGCCGAGATCTGCTCGCAGCGAAAGCCGCGGTGCTCGATCAATTGAGTGACGATGACGCCGTACTCGTCGGCGGTGCGCTCGGCCTGGGTCGCCAAACGCCAATGGGTGATCAGCTTCTTGCCTTCGTAGAGGCCGAGAACGATGTTGGTGTTGCCGATATCGATGGCAAGTAACATGGATTGCGCTTCAATTCTCCAACGGAATCACATCGCCGGCGACGATCCGCTGCGCGACTCCGCCGTCGTCCATGACGATCAACGCGCCATCGCGATCGATACCTTGGGCGGTGCCGGTGGTAACCTGATCCAACAACTCCACCCGCACCCGCTTGCCGCGCCAGGCGAAGTAACTTTCCCAGCGCGGCGCCAGCGCATCGAAGCCAGCTTGTTCAAGCTCTCCATAACACCGCTCGACACCTTGAATCAATCGTAGAAGAAAGCTTTCTCGCGACACCGCCGCGCCAGTGACTTCTATCAATGAAGTCGCCCGCCCGCGAATCTCATCCGGCATCGCGGCGACGGGGTAATTGAGATTGACACCGATACCCAAGATCACGTAATGCACCCGCTCCGCGTCGCAGGAAGCTTCGGTAAGAATCCCGGCAAGCTTCTTGCCGCCGACAAGAATATCGTTAGGCCACTTGATCGCCGCCCGTCCTGGAACATAAGTGTCCACCACATCCGCCAACGCCACCGCCGCCACCAAAGTAATCTGCGCCGCATGCGCCGGCGAAAGCTTCGGCCGCAATAGAATCGACAAATAAAGATTAGCAAACCCCGGCGACTCCCACCGCCGCCCCAAGCGGCCACGACCCTGGGTTTGGGTTTCGGCAACGACGACGATGCCTTGGGGCGCGCCAGACTCAGCGAGTTCGCGGAGGTGGGTGTTGGTCGAATTTATTTCGTGGAAGTAATGGAGCGGGTTGCCGAAAATATTCGCGCTCAGGGTTTCTTGAACCTGGGCGATATCGAGCGCCGACGCTCGGACGATTTTCTCCAATGATTCCGTTTTTAAATCCGACATGGGTATCACATGAACGAGTCCACTTAATTGCACTACCGCCCCGCACCGAAACAGCTAGGAAGTGATCGTGACGAACCTACCGGCTAGCCGGCACTAGATCAAGGCGAATACGGGGCTGGTATCTGTTGGTGCGCCGACGCGGATACCCACTCGGCAAGGTAGCGAAGCATTTCAATCGAGACAGCGCCACAGTAGGAACATTAATCGGCCTGCTGGCGGAACCTAGAGCTGAGGATTCAGCGCTGGAGCGGGAGATGGATCGATTGAGCAAGATAGTTGTGACATGAGAATCTAACCCCTAGCAGCCCGTGGTGAAAGTCGAGAATGAAGTGGGTAACCGAGGCGATGAGGATCGACAGGAAGAAGAGATCGTGTAGAGTTTATTGCATGGCGATGGGAAAACGAAAACACGAAGAGCAGAGAGGGATGTGGGTGGCGGTGAGC
>CAMDBU010000230.1 GCA_945889495.1 Syntrophobacter sp. SbD2
GCTGAAAGCGAAGGGTAAACTGTTCAAAGTCGCTCTCATCGCTTGCATGCGCAAGCTGCTCACGATTCTCAATTCTATGATCAAACATAAAACTTGTTGGTCTGATACTTTTCTTCAGAAAGCTTGACTTGCAAGACAGTTGCTACGAACCCTGAATACAGATTTACGATTTCTTCGGTTAAACTATCCCATTCCGACTCTTCTACTCTGTGATCTCTGTGTCCTCTGTGGTGAGTATTCCGCGACCTCGGACCTACGCATTCCACTCCAGAGTTAGCTTGCTGATTTACGCCCCCACCGCTAAAGCGGTGATCGACGGCAGGCCGCTGATGATCTTGTGCGCGCCGGTTGGATTGACCTGCACGACGTCGCCTTCGGAAGTGGAAACAAAAACGCCGTCGCCGCCGACGCCGGGACAGATCGCCATGATGCCGCCGTCGACCCCTTCCAGCGCGGTCTGCCATTCGACGCCGCCGTCTTGGCTGACATAGAGCGCGGCGTTGGCGCGCTCGTCGCGCAGCCAGGTATTGGGCCGGTCATGGGCGACGCCCAGATAAAGCATGCCGGCGCCGTCTTCGCTCACCGACGAGCCGAAGGTGCGCGGCCCGGCGGGAGTAATCTTCTCCCAATGGTTGCCGCGATCGACGCTGCGATAAACTCCTTCGCCGCAGGCCGCCAGCACCACGCCGGGATGCTTGGCGCTGGGTAAAATTTGATGGACATCGAGATCGTCCAATCCCGACCTGACCCAAGCCCAGTTGGCGCCATCGTCGTCGCTGACCAACAGGCCGCCGATTTCGATGGCGGCGTAGAGCCGGCGCGGATTGTGGTTGTCGGCGGCGAGAAAGCGCACCCGCGCGCTCAGCTCCGGGCTCGGCGGAAAGTTGCCGCCACTGGCGCCCAAGCGCACGCCGTCGAGCTCCTGCCACGGGCTGCCGTTACGCGCGCGATAAAGCGCCGCCGGCCAGGTGCCGGCCAAGATCGCGCCGGGCAGCGCGAGTAACGCGTTGGTGGTCAAGCGCGGCACATTGGGCTTGGGCCGCTGCCAATGGGCACCGCCGTCATGGCTAACGAACAATCCGGAGTGTTCGGTGGAGACGTAAACATGGCCAGGATCATCCGGGTCGACCTGCAACGAAGTCATCTTCCAAAAGGCCAGCGCCTTATGGGTGCGCTCCCAGGCGCCATCCCGCGCGGCATAACGATACCAGCCGGAATAAGTCGCGATATGCAGCGCCGCCGCCGGCGCGATTCTCTGAGTCATGAGACTGACCTCCTGATAGAAATTGAACTGGGCGAAGTTACGGCAGCCGGCCGGCAACTGTCAAGGTAAACTGTCACCGACGTTGCGCAGTTTTTCCTGCAACGCCGCTAGCGTCGGCGCGATCGGGATAAATTCTTTTTCCGCGAACGGCACCGCTTCGGGCTGCTTCAAACCATGGCCGGTGAGATTGCAGACCACCACGTCATCGCGGCCAATCAATCCGCGCTGGCGCATCTGTTTAGCCGCGGCCACCGAGGTCGCCGCGGCCGGTTCTGCGAAGATGCCAGCCAATCGCGCGGTCAGAGATTGGCCGGCGAGAATTTCATCATCGCTCAACGCCACCGCGGTTCCATGGGATTCGCGCAAGGCATCGAGCGCGCGATTACCGAGCGAACTGGGATTGCCAACCTGAATGCTCTCAGCCACGGTGTCGCGGACGTCAACCGGTGTGAAAGTCGAACTGCCCCGAGCCATCGCCGCCACCAGCGGCGCCGCCGCTTCGCTTTGCGCCGCGACCAATTTCGGCGCGCGCGCGAGCCAACCTAACGCCAAGAACTCTTTGAAGCCCTGCCACATGCACACCAGCCCGGTGCCGCCCGCGGTCGGATGGATCACCCAATCCGCAGTCGCGCCATCGAACTGGTCGGCCAATTCGTAGGCGTAGCTTTTCTTGCCGACGCGGTAGGGATTGGTCGAGACGCAATCGTACCAGCCAAATTCGCTAACGGCGTTTTTATAGAGCTCGGCCACTTCGTAGTCGAAGCGGCCATCGACGACGATCACGGTGGCGCCGTAGGCGTGAGCTTGAATGATCTTCGACGCCGCCGTGCCCTTAGGCACCATAACGACGCTGTTCATGCCAGCCGCGGCGGCGTAGGCCGCCACCGAGGCGGCAGCGTTGCCGGTGGAGATCACGCTGGCGGTGGCGTAGCCCAACTCTTTGCCCACCGACATGCCGACGCTGTTACTGCGGTCCTTGAGCGAGCCCGTAGGCAGCACCGTGTCGTTTTTCAAATAGAGATTGGCTACGCCGATGGCCTCGCCCAGCCGCTGAACATGAAGCAACGGCGTCGAGCCTTCACCCAAGGAGACGATGGACGATGGACTCGCCACCGGGAAAAACTCGAACCAGCGCCAAATCGACTGATCGCGGCTCTGGCGCATGCGGGTGAAATCGTCCGGCTGCAAATGATCGACCGCGACGACGGCTTCCAGCACCGCGTTGCAAGCGCGACAACGAAACTCAGTCTTGGACGGCGAAGCACAAGCGCACTTAGGACAACGCAACTCAATTAATTTACCCATGAACAACCCGCCCGATCGCTAGTATGAAACACTCCGAGAATCCGCCCCATTACTCCATTACTCCATCACCCCACTCCCCGCCCCCCCCTCACCCCGCGCGCCGTTCGATCTCATTGAGCGATTTCTCCAACTCGCCTTCGAGATCGCCGACATCGAAGCCGACGGCGCGCGCGCCGTCCAAAGTGGCGATGCAGATCATGATTAGATTTAAGCATTCGCGCGGCGGCGGCTCGTCGGGATGATCGTAAAGATAATGATCGACGCGCTGTTTGAGCATATGATAATCGCGCAGACAGACCACCGCCGGCAGGTTTTCCACCGGCCCGCAGTTGGCAATCGACGGCGCGAAGGCGACACCGCCGGGGTCGACTAGCGCCAGCTGGGTGCCGTCGTCGAAGAGTAAGACGAGATAGGGCTCGCCGCTTTCGGGATGAATCTTTTCTTCGTAACCGGACAGCGCCGACCAGTCGAGTTTGAGCCGTTTGCCCGACCTGACGTCGAGCAGCACCGCGCTGTCATCGTCATAGAGCACCGCCTGTCGGTGGTTATCAGCCCATAGGCCAACGAGCGATCTTGCTTGCGCCATTTTCCTCCAGCGTCGGGTTATCGTGAATACGCAACGATTCTTATCCTAGCAGCGTGGACAAATAAACTAAGCTGGTTCAACTGCGGCCTTGCACGGCCATCGACTACGCAGCGGCAAGATTGCTATTCTTACCTTCCATAGTATGCTCGCCGTCGACTTCCGCAATGGACCCAACCAACGCCGCACCATGACCCGCCCCGGCCAACCCGTAGCCTTCGACCTCGATCACCGTAGCCTGCGCCGGCTGTTCGACGGCTATTTGTTATTTATCGTCTACGCGTCGTTTATTCCATTTATTTTTAACCTCGACCCCAACTTCATCCAGTGGCGCTTGGATATATTCTTTTCGCGGTCGTTGTTTCGCGGTGTCCAGCGCTGGTCCGGGAGCGATGTCGCGACCAATGTACTAGTCTACATCCCGCTGGGTATCTTGATGGCCGGCAGTTGGCGCCAGAGTCATCTTGCGTCTCGCTCACCGGTAGCGCCACTGGTATTCGGCTTCGCCGGATTACTCCTGGGCTTTACCATCGAGCTTGGCCAAACCCTCTGCCCCTACCGCAGTCCTTCCATGCTGGACGCGCTTTGTAATGGCGTTGGCGCGTCCATCGGCGCGCTGTTGGCCTATCCATTGTTTCCCGCGCTCCAGGGCGTGGCTGGAGCGCGCATCGTCGGCTTTCTACGCCGGCAGTCAGTCCTCATGGTGATCGCCTATGTCCTTATCGCGCCTCTTGCACAGGCGCTTTATCCATTCGAGTTCACCAGCTCGTTTGCCCCGGTCAGCAATCGTTTCGCCAGCGGCATGCCCTGGCGCGCTTTGTTGGTCGAGAAATTCATCCTGTTCGCGGCCCTGGGTTATCTGGTCGCCACCTACCATGGGCGCAAGCAAGCGCAGCCCCACAGGCTAGCGGCAATCGCGGTCTGTGGCGCCTTGGCCGGCGCCTGTGAAGCCGTAGGGCAGTTGACCGGCCGAGGGTTCCACGCCGACGCGTGGCTGTTTGCCCTAGCAGCCCGTGGTGAAAGTCGAGAATGAAGTGGGTAACCGAGGCGATGAGGATCGACAGGAAGAAGAGATCGTGTAGAGTTTATTGCATGGCGATGGGAAAACGAAAACACGAAGAGCAGAGAGGGATGTGGGTGGCGGTGAGC
>CAMDBU010000231.1 GCA_945889495.1 Syntrophobacter sp. SbD2
ACAAAACCCGTGTGATAAAAACTCCGCTGTGAACTCATCCGTTGTACGCTCATGAATTCAAATTAAAGTCTGCCGCTACCTTTATCAATGCTCACTGCGCTTTCGTTGCGCGAATACTAAATTTGCAATAGGGTTTTTCAGCAGAATCATTACCCGCTACAACAAGAAAACCGTTACCGTGATCGTCGACGGCGGCCAACAATGGAACGTCGCGCCGGGGCTATTGCGCAAAGCTGGGCCAGTCGGCGATGGGGATAGCCAGAATTCCAAAGTACTCCACCTGCGCAAGGAACCAGGCTAACGAAGCGGACCATTATTCCGCCCGCGTAACCAGCTCGATCTTGTAGCCGTTGGGGTCTTCGAGAAAGGCGATCGCACCCGCGCCGCTGCCATGCTTCATCGGCCCCGGTTCGCGGGTGATCTTCACCCCCTTGGCGCGCAGCGCTTCGCAGGTCTGGTAAACGTCGGGCACGCCAAGCGCGATATGGCCAAAGCCGTCGCCGACGTTGTAGGCATGGGTATCCCAATTGTAAGTCAGCTCGATCACCGCGTCGGTGTCCTCCGAGCCGTAACCGACAAACACGTTGGTGAAGCGGCCCGATTCGTAATCTTTTTTCTTCAAGAGCTTCATGCCGAGCCCATCGCAGTAAAATTTTAAACTCTCATCGAGATCGTTAACCCGGATCATGGTGTGGACGATTTTCATATGCGAATCTCCTTTTGGCTAAACCTGTGTTGCCGCCGCGGCTAAAGTTTCTTGGGATACATTCGCCAGCAGCAGTTACGCTCTGATCCATTGTATAACACAGCCTGGGCGACCCGATAAACGAAAGATGATATAGTCCGCTCATCGGCATAGCCGGTGACCTATGGCACTGTTGAACCGTCAGGATATCATCGCCGCCTTTACGCGGCTGGGACAGTTGGCGTCGGCCGACGGATCCACGCTCCGTTTGGTTTTAGTCGGCGGCGCGGCGATGGTGTTGGGGTACGACGCACGCCAATCGACTCAGGATATCGGTGCCCTGTATCTCCCGCCACCTGAAGCGATTGTTGTTCGAGCGTGGGCCAAGATTATCGCACAGGAAAATGGCTGGCCTGAAGACTGGCTCAACGATGGCGCAAAAGCCTACCTGATGGGCGTCAGCGAGGGGCCGGTATTGTTCGAGGCCCGTGGCATTGTGGTTCGACAAACCACCGCGGAGCAATTGCTCGGCATGAAGCTTTGCGCTTGGCGCGACGACGTCGATATTGCCGACGCTTCCTGCTTACTCTCGGCATTGATAAAATCCCATACTCGGGCGCAGGTATGGCAACGCGTCGAGCCGTACTTAGTCCCAGGTCGGGAATTAAAGGCTCAATTGGCGTACGATGATCTTTGGGAGAGCTTGCATGGTGTCCCTTGAAAATATTGCCCAGGCCGCATTGCGGCGTGACGGCTTGGGTTTGCGCAGTCTCGTGCAAGAATTTCTCAGGGGTCAACCTAAACTGGCGAGCGTTTCACGGCCGCAAACCGAGGATCAAGAGATTCTCGGTATCGCCGCCGGACTGATCGAGTTGTTGGCCCAACGCTCTGGGCAAGCTGCGCCAAGTTGGACCGGCGATATCGGTCCGATGCCTAAACCGTTTGTCATGTTAGAAGCGGCGACCAGAATGAAGCGGCTGCGCGCGCTTTGTGAAGCGGAATCCCCCGAACCGCTGCGCAAACGCGGATTATACGCCCCACCGGACTTTCTTACCTTTGCCTAGCGAGCGAATTTTGCGTTAGCCCATCGCCTTGGCAAACCCACGAATCGTCTCTTCCCGGCTGCCGCCCGGCGGGCTGTAGGGGATGATGGCGATTTGCTGGATGCCGGTTTTTTTGATCCGCGCGATCTGCGCTTTGCACTCGGCCACCGTGCCGGCGATGGCGAACTTGTCGACCAGCCAGTCGGGAATCACCTCGGCGTGGTTCGCCTGCTGATCCATGTGATGGTAGTAGTCGTAGGTTTTGCGGATCTCTTCCAAAACTTTTTGTTCGTTGGGATCGAGCACATAAGGCAACGGATGAGCGACGACGCGGGCGACATGAGCTTTAACCGCGTCCTTGGCATTGGCGGTTTCGGAAACTGCGCAGGGAACCCACAAAACCAAATTGATGTCTTCGAGCTTCCGTCCCGCGGCTTTCGCGCCGGCGGCGATCTTCTCTTTCGCGTGCGCAATGTAATCGTCGGCGATGCCGACCAGAACAATAATGCCATCGGCGATGCGGCCCGACAGTTCGAGCATTTTCGGTCCGCTGGCGGCGATGTAGATCGGCACTTTGTTGGCGCAGGGATGAAGTAAATGGATGTTGCCGGTGGGCAGCTCGGCTTCCTTGCCGTCGAGGATCGCGCGCATTTGCGCCAGCGACTTTTCGAAGTTGGCTAGCGTCGACGGCTTCATACCCATGGTCTCCACCGAGCTGTCGCCGAGACCGATGCCGACGATCATGCGACCCGGCGAGTACTCCTCCAGCGTCGCATAACCGCTCGCCAGCACCGACGGATGGCGCGTCAATGGATTGGTCACGCCGGTGCCCAATTTCACCTTGCTGGTATTGAGCATCATCGCCGCCATGTTGATGTAAGCTTCGCGCCAGATCAGGTGCGAATCGCCGACCCAGATATGGCTGTAGCCGACATCTTCGCTGACCTTGGCCAGGTGAATCATTTTTTGCAGCGGCTCGGTGGGGAAAAGACCGACGCCAAATTCGCATGTGCTCACGGTAAAATCTCCTTTAACAACAACTCTCGCTGGCGGCGCGCTCCGGCGGCGGCGTCTGCTGGCTGCGCCCGGCCACTTGGACGACGCCGTCGATGATCACGTAGGAAATCCCCGGCAGATCGCCCTTGGCGAAGGAATCCAGCGCGTCTTTAGAAACCGAGCCGGTGATTTTGTGCAGCAGGACGATATCGGCGGGGCGCCCTTCTTCGATGATGCCGAGGTTCAAATCATGGGCGCGGCCGACGTTGCCGGTGGCCATGCAAATGGATTTCTCCGCTGGGATCTCGCCCACCGCGGAGAGAAACGCGATCTCGCGCAATATTCCCCGCGGCACGATGCCGGTGCCGCCCGGCGTGTCGGTGCCGATGAGCACCCGGTCGTAGCGGCCATTGGCTTTCACTGCCCGCGCCAGACTCAAGGCCAAGCGGTAATTTCCCGAGGTGCAGATCTCCATGAAACAATCGGTCTCGTTGGCGATGCGCAGCATGTCGGCTTCCGGCATCGGGATCGGCCCGCCGGTGATATGGCCGATGATGTCAGGGCGGATCTTTTGCACCATGTCGAAGCCGGCCACCTGGCTGACGCCTGAGCGCGACACGCCGCCGGAATGAATTTTGACTTTGATGCCGCGCGCATGGGCCCAGTCGACATAGCGGTTGGCTTCGCCGTTGGGCAAGAGGCTGTAATCGTAGAAAATAAATTTGACTAGTTTGATGCCCAGCGACTGAATCTCATCGAAGTCTTTTTGAGTTAAACCGGGCACCAACAGCAAAGTGCCGGCATGCACTTTCACCCCCGACGGCCGCAGGTTGTCGTAGCATTTCTTGGTCACGATGGCGACCGACAACGCGGTGCGCGCGTCGGGCGGCAGCGGCAGGCCCGGCAAGTGCAGTTCGCCGGCGGAGATCAGTGCGGTGACCCCGCCATGCATGTAATTGGTGATCCAGCCGATGGTGTTTTGCGCCGGCGTGTACTCCCCGATGGACGGATGCGAGTGCGAATCGATGAGTCCTGGGATCGCCGTGATGCCGTTGGCGTCGATGACCTGGTCCGCGGCCTGCGCCAAGCCATTGCCGATCGCTTGCACCAGACCGTCTTGAATGAAGATAGAGTCCGCCGCCCGCAGCGGGCTTTCCAACTTGCCCGTCACCAGCGTGCCGATGTTTTTGATTAAGATCGAAGCCATAGCAGCCCGTGGTAGAAGTCCGATTTTCACAAAACGCTAGGCATCAGTGCGAGGCGGTGACGAGAGATCATAAATATTCTCCGATCGAGTCCTCGGCGCCGATGAGCAGCGACTTGGTCACGTAGTCGCACCCACAGAGCAAAA
>CAMDBU010000232.1 GCA_945889495.1 Syntrophobacter sp. SbD2
TTGCTCTGTGGGTGCGACTACGTGACCAAGTCGCTGCTCATCGGCGCCGAGGACTCGATCGGAGAATATTTATGATCTCTCGTCACCGCCTCGCACTGATGCCTAGCGTTTTGTGAAAATCGGACTTCTACCACGGGCTGCTAGGCGACCAACTGGTCGGCGTCACCCATGAATGCGACTATCCCGCCGACGCGCAAAACAAACCGAACATGGTGAAAAGCGTCATCGACTCCCAGCGCATGAGCGGCGCCGAGATCGACCGCAAAGTCGCCGAGCTACTCCAAGCCGGCAAAGGCCTTTACTCCATCGATGCCGCCGCCTTCGCCGAAGCCGCGCCGGATGTCATCATCACGCAAGGGCTATGCGAAGTCTGCGCGCTCGATTATAGCGAAGTGGTTAAAGCCGCGGCGACCATGACGCGCCAACCAGAAATCGTTTCGTTAAATCCCCATCGCTTGCAAGACATTCTCGACGACATTCGCCGCGTCGGTGCCGCCACCGGGGAAAGCCCCGCTGCCAATGTCTTAGTTGACGATTTACGCCGACGCATCGAACAAATCGGCAGCCGCGAACCGGACCGCCGTCCGCGGGTGGTCTGCTTGGAATGGTTCGAGCCACTCTACAGCGCCGGCCACTGGGTGCCGGAGATGGTCGCGCTCGCCGGTGGCCATGATGTCATCGGCCGTGCCGGCGAGCCGTCGGCAAAAATCCCCTGGCAACAAGTCGTCGACGCCCAGCCGGAAGTGATCCTGCTCATGCCCTGCGGCTTCGACGTCAGGCGCACGGTGAAAGAGTCGACGCCGCTACGCGCCCTGCCCGGCTGGAACGATCTGCCGGCGGTGCGCGCCGAGCGAGTCTTCGCGCTCAACGGCAACGCCTATTTCAGCCGCCCCGGCCCGCGCCTGGTAAACGGCCTGGAAATCCTCGCCAGAATTATTCATAGCGACAGCGTGGAATGGTCGGTCACGCCGAGCGATGCCGCGCGATTTAACTAGTTCGGATCAGTGCAAAATGCAGAATGAAAAATGCAAAAGGCAAAATGAAGACTCGGAGCGGTTCAGCCCCGAATCCCAATTTTGCACTTTGCATTTTGCATTCTGCACTTTGAATTGAGTTCGCATGACACCGGCAAACCCTCCAACTAAGCGAACCCCGTATCTCGGCGAAATCCTAGTCTTGGGCGCTCCCGCTGTCCTTGCCCAGGCAAGTCTGCCGTTATTGAATATCGGCGAGACCGCCATGATCGGCCGGCTAAGCGCCGAGGCGCTAGCGGCGCGTGCTATTGGCGCGGCTATCGTTGGCACGGTCTATTGGATCTTCGCTTTCCTGACCTTCGGCACCACGAGCCTCATCGGCCATCACTTCGGCGCCAAGGATAGCAAAGCTTGCGGTGGGATTTATTTTCACGCGCTGTTTCTCGCCGTGATCGGCGGCGTGCTGATCGCCGCGGCTGGCGTGCTCTTTACCGAACCGCTCTATCGCATAATGGGCGCCGACGCCGCGGTGACCGCCCGGGGCGCGGATTATTTTCGTTTGTATATTTTGAGCGCGCCGCTGACCTTGATCGTTTACTCTTCCATTGGATTTTATCGCGGCATCCAGAATTCAAAAGTGCCGATGGTCATCGCCTTCATGATGACCGCCATTCAGTTGGGCTTGAGCTACGCGCTGATCTACGGCCGTTTCGGCCTGGCGCCGCTGGGACTCATGGGCGCCGCCGTCGCCGCCTGCTGCGCCCAGCTCGCCGGCGCCCTGGTCTATCTGGCGCGATTTTTTTATTCCGCCGAGACCGCGCCCTACCGCGAGATTCCCTGGCGCATCGGCGCCGCCGGCCTGCGGCCGCTATTTCACATCGGCCAGGATCTGGCCATCCGCACCGGCGCGCTCCGGCTCTCGTTGGTCTGCGCCACCGCCAGCGCCGCGCGCATGGGCGCGGCGACACTGTCCGCCTATGAAATCGTCTTTCAGCTGTTCATGCTTTGTTCCGACGTCATCGACGGCCTGGCCATCGCCGGCCAAGCGCTGGCGGCGAAATATTTGGGCTCGGGTGAAAAAGAACGCGCCTACCGCATGGGCGTGACGCTGATCCGCTGCGGCATCGGCGCCGGCTTGCTGTTCACCGTGAGCTTCGCAATCGCCTGGCAAACTATCGCCGAATTTTTCACCACCAGCGCTGCCGTCACCGCGCTGCTCACCCCCGATGTGGTGCTCTTGGTCTGCCTGATCCAACCGCTCAACGGCATCGTCTTTGTCCTCGACGGCCTGCTGATCGGCGCCCGCGATACCCGCTATCTGATGTGGGCCATGCTCGGCGGCGCCGCCATCATGGTACCGCTCGCCTGGTCGGCGCTCCAGTTTGGCTGGGGACTGCTCGGCGTCTTGCTCGCCATTGTCGCCCTCATGGTCTGGCGCGGCGCCACCAATGTCGGGCGCTTTTACTGTGGTGCCTGGCAACTTGAGCGTTGACAAAAGTTGACGCCGGCAAACCCCGGTGATAGCCTCGCTGGACTTCCAATTTTTAACTTTAGAAGGGATCAATCATGGCAAAAACAATCGTCATCACCGGCGGCGCCGGTGGCATCTGTTCGGACATTTCCCGCGGCCTGGCCGCCGATGGGTTGAACGTCGTGGTCGCGGACTTCGCCAAGGACGGCGCGGAAAAAGTCGCCGCCGAGATTCGCGACAGTAAAGGCAGCGCCATCGCCGTCCAGGTCGATGTCGGCGATCCCAAGAGCGTGGCTTCAATGATGGACCAGGCGATCGCCAAGTACGGCCAGGTGGACTCTATCTTCTGCGGCGCTGGCGTCATGGACCGGGTGGCGATCATCGACATGCCGGAAGCGATGTGGGACCGCTTGATGCGGATCAACATGAAGGGCGTTTTTCTCTGTGCCCAGGCCGCCGCCCGCCATATGATTCCGCGCAACGAAGGGCGCATCTTGAGCATCGCCTCGGGCCGCGGCGTCGCCGGCCAGGCGCGCTCGGCGCACTACGCGGCATCGAAAGCCGGCGTCATCGCGTTTACCAAGTCGCTGGCCATGGAGCTGGCGCCCAACAACATCACCGTCAACTGCGTTTGTCCCGGCGCCACCGATACGCCGATGTCGCGCATCGGCTTCACCGATGACGCCTTCAAGAAACGCGAAGAGATCCCGCCCTTGATGGACGGGTTGACGCATAAGTTCGAGATCGTCGGCCTGGTGCGCTACATGCTGTCGGACGCGGCCAAATATATCACCGGCCAGACTTACTTCCTGCGCACCGCCAAATAATCGCTCCACAGGGCGCCGCGCCGAGAGCCTCAGCGCGGCCCCTTTCATCCCCACCCGATAGCGCTGACGCGGCGCAAGGCTCAACAACGCCGTTGCCGGCGCCGGACTCGTTGCAATCTTATTTTGGAAACCGGGGCGAAGCCCGGCGTTAGTTGATCAGGCCGGTGCTACTGTCGAATGTGAAGCTCGCTTGGCTGCCCGCGGCACGGGCGGCGTTCAATGTGTAGGTCGACGGCGAGGTTACATTGATGGTTAGGGTGACACCGCTGGTATTACGATAACCAATTAGCAGCAGCGCTGAAGTACTCGCCGGATAGCCAAAGAACTCCCCGTAATAGCTTTCCATCGCCATCGCGGCATTGCGCAGATCCGAGCGCATCGAGGCGTCGACGGAACGCGCCCGGTAGAGAGCGATGTTCTGGATCGCGATGGCGGATAAAATGCCAATTAGCGCGATGACGATGAGGAGTTCCAACAGGGTGAACCCAGCATCATGTTTGCGCGTTGGATCGGATTGGGATTGGGCCGAGAACATCAGGTCGACACGTCAATTTATTGACGTAAATTTACCATAGCAGGCCCTGGGTGTCGAGAAAAATTCTCGCCGCTGTTGTAGCAAAGTGAATCTGTCAGGGTCTAACGGCAACGTGAATATGTCAGGGTGGAAGGATGACAACCCTGACGATGAGAGACGAGAAACGACTAGACATCATACAACGATCGTTACGTAATGAGCTGACGATGGTGGAAGCCGC
>CAMDBU010000233.1 GCA_945889495.1 Syntrophobacter sp. SbD2
ATGTGGCAAAACGACGGGGAACGAGGCTAACCGAGCGTCAAAATAGATCGCTTGCCGCCCCAGGACGGGCATCTGGTTATTTTGTGAAGGAAAATATTGTGCAAACAGTAACTACAATTTCAAGGGTGAGTTTTTAGAGGTTCCCTTAACATGAAAGTTGTCGTCCACGGCATTACTAAGGAATTCGTCACGGCGCAGGGGACGACGCGCGCTGTCGGCGGCGTTAATCTCGAAGTACGCGACCAGGAGTTCTTTGGCATCATCGGCCCCACCGGCTGCGGCAAGACGACGCTGTTACATATTATTGCCGGCCTGGAAAAACCCGACAGCGGTTCGGTGCAATTCATCGGCACCCAGCGCGGCAAGTCGCCGGTGTCGATGGTGTTTCAAGAGTCGGCGCTCATGCCTTGGCGCAATGTCGAAGACAACGTGCCGCTCGGCGCCGAGTTCCGCCACGAAGATCAGTCGCTGCTTAAGCGGGTCAGCCGGTATTTTCTCGATGTGGTAAAGCTCTTGGACTTCGCCGGCGCCCAGCCCCATGAACTGTCCGGCGGCATGAAACAAAAAGTCGCCATCGCCCGCGCCCTCGCCAACGATCCCGAAGTGATTTTGATGGACGAACCCTTCGCCAGCCTCGACGCCCAGACCCGCTTGCTCATGCGTGAGGAGCTGTTGCGCATCTGGGAGCGCGACAAGAAGACGGTTGTCCTGGTCACCCACAATATCGACGAAGCGGTGATGCTGTGCGACCGCATCGCGGTGATGAGCGCCCGGCCGGGATTGATCAAGAGCATCGTGACGGTGGATGTGCCGCGGCCGCGGACGATGAAAAGCATGCGCGATCCCGACTTCGCCAGCTGTATGGACAAGATCTGGAACCTAATGAAGTATGACGTCGAAGCTTCAATGAACCGGCCGCAATTGTAACCGGCGCAATCTTGCTACTAACTTACCTTGGCGTATAAAACCCGCGACACTCTCTGATGCGACTTCGCGACTACGAACTGACCGGGCGGCGTATTTTGCTGCTCGCCTTGATCCTCTTGGTGCCAGCGGTGCAAGCGATGTTGCCCATCGACGACCCGGATATTTGGTGGCGTTTTCGCATGGGTGAATGGATGGTGAGCCACCGGGCGGTGCCGTACGTCGACTATTTTTCGGCCTACGATACCGGCACGCCGTGGATCGAGTATAGCTGGGTGTTCGCTCTATTGGTTCACTGGATTCATGCCTACCTGGGTCTTGTCGGCCTAGTTTTTTTCATCGCTTTGACCGGTATGCTGTTGGCTTACCTGGGCTATCGATTGATTCGCCCCGCCGGCTTGCCCATCCAAGCTGAAGTCCTGTTGGTCGGCATGGCTCTGGCGACCGTGAAATCTCTGATGACACCCCGGCCCTGGCTACTGACGATGGTCTTTTTCGCCGTGGAGCTTTTGATCATCTACCGGGCGCGCGCCACCGAGAACGGCAAATCCCTTTGGTGGCTGCCGGTATTGTTCTGCGCCTGGGCCAATATCCATATTCAGTTTGTCTACGGTTTGGCGGTTCTCGGTTTGCTGTTCGGCGAGGCGCTCTTGGCGCACTGGGCGAATCGATGGGAATGGGGATTGGCCGTGCCGGCGCTATCCTTGCGGACGCTTACGTTGGTCAGCTTGACCAGCGTGGCGGCGACCTTGGTGACGCCCTATCACTTTTTATTATACCAGCAGATTTTCAGCTACATGTTTGTCCAGGTCGGCGCCTTTCAGTATCTCAGTGAACTGCATCCGATGTTTTTCCGCGCTCTCAATGACTGGTTCGTATTGGCTATGACGATGGCCGCGGCCTTCGCGCTCGGTTGGCAACGTAAGCGGTCGCCGTTTTCCACGCTGTTGCTGGTGAGCGCGGCGTTTGTTGGGTTTCGCGCGCGCCGCGATGTTTGGATGATGGCGCTGGCCTCGCTGGCGATCATCGGCGAGGCGGCGCGTCGGACGCTCGACGCCAACCCGATTGCCGACGTCAGTAAAGCGCAGTGGCGCGGGGCGTTGTTGTTCGCCTTGGTCGTGCTCTATTTTACCGGCCGCGCCCGCGGGATTGATCCAGGAACTCTCGATGGGGTTGTCCGGGCTGAGTTTCCGGTGCAAGCGGTGAGCTATATTAAGACCCATCGGTTGACCGGACCATTGTTCAATCATTACGATTGGGGCGGCTTTTTGCTCTGGAGTTTGCCGGAAATACCGGTCTCGATGGACGGCCGCACTAATCTTTTTGGCGATCAGCGCATCGAGCGCTCCTTGCGTACTTGGAACGGCGCGCCAGGCTGGGAGTCCGATCCGGATTTGTTGAAAGCGAAATTGGTGATCGCCGAAAAGCATCGCCCGCTCACCGCGCTGCTAAAGAATCACCCGGGGTTCACGGCGGTGTACGAGGATCATAACGCGGCGGTCTTCGTCGGCAACCCGGCGGCGGGAGCGAAATGACTTGTCTCGCGCGGCCAGCCGGCCCTTGACGACTTCCTGGAAGAATTGACAAAAATAAATCCGCCGGGCGGCGCTTGCGTTTCTTATATAGCATTCTACATTCGAGAACTAACCGATTGAGAGGAAGTCATTATGAATACATCGATGTTGTTCCGATCCTTTGTCGTCGCGGTGAGCCTGGCCTTTGTCGCCGGTTGCGCGGCCACGCCGAACTACTCGGCGATCGTCGCCAATCCCGATCGCCCGGCCAACGAGCGCGAACTCGACGCGGCGCGCAAGCCGAGCGAGGTGTTGGCCTTCTACGGCGTCAAGAGCGGCGATAAAGTCGCCGATCTATGGGCCGGGCGCGGCTACTACACGGCGATCCTGTCCGAGGTTGTCGGTCCCACCGGCGTGGTCTACACGCAAAATCCGACCGCCCGGGACGAGATCAATCAACGTTGGAAGAGCGCCAAGTTCGCCAACGTGAAGATCGCCGACGGCGCCTTCGACAAACTGACGATACCGCAGGACGGCTCCTTGGACTTCGTGTTGATTCACCTGAACTATCACGATGTCGCCATCGAGGCGCGCCCGGCATTGAACAAGGCGGTGCTGGCGGCGCTCAAGCGCGGCGGCACTTACGCCGTGGTCGATCACTCGGCCAAGGAGGGCAGCGGCAACGACGCGGTGAAGACTTTGCACCGCATTGACAAGTTGCTGGTGATCAAGGAAGTCACCGCGGCCGGCTTCAAGCTCGACCGGGAAGGCACCATGCTGCGCATCCCCGGCGACCCGCGCGACTTCAACGTTAACAAAGAACGCAACAAGGACGACCGTTTCGTGTTGGCGTTTCAAAAACCGTAAATCGCAGTAGCTTAGGAGATCTTTATGGGGAACCGCTGGATCAAGGGCTTTAGCGTGGCGGTGGGTGTGGTGGTTCTGGCCGGCTGTGCGGCGACCTCCACACCTAACTAGTGCCTGACCGGAAACCCCAATCTCAGTCTCTGCATCGCCGTAACGGCACGGGGTTAAGCGGGCTTTGAGGGCACGAAGAATGGCAATAAGTGGAGTTGGAAAGGGAGTTTTTTGCGAATGTGCTGGGGAAGGAAGGAATTT
>CAMDBU010000234.1 GCA_945889495.1 Syntrophobacter sp. SbD2
TCGCCGCGATTCAAGCCTATGTCGACTATCACAACGATCATCCCAACCCCTTTGTCTGGACCGCCAAAGCTGAAGACATTATTGCCAAATATCGTCGTGCCAAGGCGGTCCTTAATAAACTCCAAACAGCTTGAGACACTACACTAGCGGCCGAGAAATATCTGGCCAAATTCCTTCGACATCTGCTCCATGATCGGGCTGATAAACTCGACATCGGCGTGGAAGATTTCTTTTTCCATCAGTTCGGGAAACCGTTGCTTGACGCCTTTGCGGGCCGAGACCCTGCCGAAAGTGGTCACCGTCGACTGGCCTTCTTCGGAGAGCGCCCAGTCGATGAACAGCGCGGCGGCGTGGGGGTGCGGCGCGTGGCGCGCCAGGACCATTTTGTTGGGCTGGGAAAAATACGGATCGACGATCACTTGATCCACCGGCGCGCCCTTGGCTTTGAGATCGAGCGTGGTCGGGCCCGACACGTTGATGGCGATGGCGCGCTCGCCGGCGGCGAGCAGCTGGCTTTGCGCCGTGCGGCCGCGCACCATGCGTAAATCCTGCTTGGCCATGGCGCGCATGTACTGCAAGCCTTTCTCGCGGCCTAAATGTCTCAGCATGACGGCGAACCATTCGATCGCTTCGTCGTCGAGCATGATGTTGCCTTTCCATTTCGGCAGGGCGAGCTCTTCGTAATTCCTCGGCGCTTCGGTGCGCTTGACCTGCTGGGAGTTGTAGCCGAGGACAATCGGCATGACGTAAAAAGACGTATAGTAGCCGTCTTTGTCCTTACTCGGCGCCACGTAAAAATCGCGCTGCGGCGATTGGTAGGGATCGATCATGCCAAGTTTTCTCAACCCCGCGGCCAACTCCGGTGAGCCGTTGGCGACATCGACGATATGGGCGCCGGAGTTGAACTCGCTCTGGACCCGCACCAACTGGCGGTTGCCCGACACCCGGGTTGGCACCGGTTTGACGAACGGATAGCGCTTGCGAAACACCTGCAAGAACGGCTCGATCTGCTGGGCTTGCAGCGTGCTGTAGAAATTGACTTCACCTTCGGCCTTGGCTTTCTCTATCAGCGTCGCTTGGCGCTGCTCCGGTGTTAGTTTGCTTAAGCGCGCGAGAATCTGGCCGGCGGTCTCGGGCGCCGCAGCGGCGTATAAAGTCGTCGTGTGAGCGGTCAACCAGAACGTCAAAATAGAAATTATTGATTTCTTCAACATCTCACCGCCCCAAGAATATTTGGCTGAATTCTTTGCCGGTCTGATCCATGATCGGGCCGATGAAGTCGACGTCGACCAGGAAGGATTCTTTTTCGACCAGCTCGGGAAACCGTTGCTTGACGCCCTTGCGCGCGACGACGCGGCCGAAGCTGGTGATGATCGATTGGCCCTCTTCGGACAGCGACCAGTCGTAGAACAGCGCGGCGGCGTGAGGATGGGGCGCATGGCGCGCCAGCATCAGCTTGTTGGCCTGGGCATAATAGGGATCGAGGATCACTTGATCCACCGGCGCGCCGCGCGCTTTCATATCGAGCACGGTGTGGCCCGAGAGCACGATGGCGATGGGGCGCTCGCCGGCGGCGAGTAGCTGGCTCTGGGCGGTGCGGCCGCGCATGAAGCGCAGATCCTGCTTGGCCAGGGCGCGCATAAATTGCAGCGCCTTGTCCCGGCCCAGATGTTTTTGCAGCACGGCGGACCATTCATAGGCCTCGTCGTCGAGAAACATGTTGCTCTTCCACTTGGGCTGGAGCAGATCTTCGTAACTCTTCGGCACATCCTGGCGCTTGACCATGTTGGTGTTGTAGCCCAGCACTATGGGAATGACGTAAAGCGACGCGAAGTAGCCGTCCCTATCGCGATTGGGCGGATTGTAGAATTCTCTTTGCGGCGAGAAGTAGGGGTCGATGGCGCCGATCTTCTTGATCGCCGAAGCCTGTTCGGCGGAGCCGTTGGTGACATCGAACAAATGATTGCCGCCGTTCATCTCGGTCTGAATCTTGATCACCTGGCGGTTGCCCGAGACCCGGTAGGGATTGACCTTGATGAATGGGTAGCGCTTTTGAAACACGCGAATGAACGGCTCGATCTGCTGCGCTTGCAGTGAGCTATAGAAAGACACCTCGCCTTCACCCTTGGCCTTTTCAATTAGCTGCTTTTGCCGCTGCTCGGCGGGCAATTTGTTCAAACGGCCGAGAAGCGCGCCGGCGTTTTCCGGCGCGGTGGCTGCATGAATCGGCTGAACCGCCAGCCATGACAGCGCGAGGGCAAATAATACGGCTAAAGAGCTTATCATTGCTTCCTTCCCATCGATCTCCGCGCCATTCTTATCCCAGCGTGCCGCGAATCTGTCAAGTGAGGGTTATTATTACGCTTTCACCGGGAATTCATATTGACTCTATTTTGCCGATTGGATAGCGTTCACGGCGACTCGTGATTATTTGTTTGGGAGGCGCGGATGGAACAGTTGAAGCCAGTCAAAAGCGGCAAGGTCAAGGTCGACGACGTCAATCTCTATTACGAGATTTACGGCCAGGGCGATCCCTTGGTATTCGTCGCCGGCACCGGCATCAGCTGCGCGCCCTGGCGGGTCGCCCAAGTGCCGGAGTTCGCCAAACATTATCAGGTGGTGATCTACGATCACCGCGGCCTCGGCCGCAGCGACAAACCCGATGTTCCCTATTCAACCGAACTGTTCGCCAAAGACTGCGCCGGATTGATGGAAGCCCTGGGGATCAAGAAAGCCCATATGCTCGGCCACTCCATGGGTGCCCGGGTGTTACAATGGTTCGCTTTGAAGTATCCGGAAAGAGTCCGCAGCCTGGTGCTGTCCGGGCCGGGCTCGGGGAAATATGACGACTCCCTCGACTATCCGCGCGGCGTGCCGATGGACGCGGCGCTGGAGATGATCGAAAAAGGCTATGAAAAATACCAGAGCGATCACTGGGGACCGGGCTTCATGTTCAGCGAGCAGTTCATGAAAGAACACCCCGATGTGGTCAAGCAATATCAGGAGCTGATCGTCGACGAAGTGCCGCCGCTCAAATGCTACCTGCGCCATGTCGTGGCGCGCCAATGCCACGAGACCACGCACTTGATTCACGACATCAAAGCGCCGACGCTGGTCATCGTCGGCAGCAAGGACACTCACGAAGGCGGCACCGGCGACCATGTGGCGTCGGCGCGGGTGCTGGCGGCGAAGATTCCCGGCGCGGAATTGCATTTAGTCGAGGGCGGGCGCCATGGCTACCTGCGCGAGATGCCGGAGAAGGGCCATCCGCCGATCTTGGAGTTTTTGAAGCGGCATTAACCGCGGGAGTCACCACGAAGGCACGAAGAACACGAAGGTAAGACAGAGTTCGGATTCGGAAATTTATCCGCAAAGAACGCAAAGGGGAATCCGACATGTAGCAACTGTCTTGCAAGTCAAGCTTTCTGAAGAAAAGTATCAGACCAACAAGTTTTATGTTTGATCATAGAATTGAGAATCGTGAGCAGCTTGCGCATGCAAGCGATGAGAGCGACTTTGAACAGTTTACCCTTCGCTTTCAGC
>CAMDBU010000235.1 GCA_945889495.1 Syntrophobacter sp. SbD2
TTTGCTCTGTGGGTGCGACTACGTGACCAAGTCGCTGCTCATCGGCGCCGAGGACTCGATCGGAGAATATTTATGATCTCTCGTCACCGCCTCGCACTGATGCCTAGCGTTTTGTGAAAATCGGACTTCTACCACGGGCTGCTAGGCATCGGGTTGGCGTGGTCGTGGTTTTAGTCGCATCGGTTCGAACTCGGTGGGATGCTGCTCAACGCAAGATTGCCGTCTTCATCGGCGCGTTGGGTCTGGCCGGGATCGTCATGTCGCTGCCGGTCATGCAGCTGACGGCGGCGTTTAGTCCGGGCATGATTTTCCGCAGCTCCGCCCGCCTGCTTTACCTCACCCAGTTTGCCCTAGCGGTCGCCGTCGGCGCTGGAGTCCAAGTTCGCTACGCGACCAGAACTCGAATTGCTGGTTTTGTCGTGCCGCTCATGTTGGCGCTCCATGTGGTCGACTTAGGTAGTCATGATCGCCGGTTTATCCAGCGCGGCGCGCGGTTGCCGCCGGCCGAGTTAGCGCAATTGACGCAAATTCTTTCGGATGTTGGCGACGGCCGGGCCGCGGTCGATCGAGCGCCGCCTTTGCTGGTTAAACAAAGCGTCGACGATGTCGGGTTTTTCGATTCGATCATGCTGGCCCGGCCCTATCGCATGACTCTGAGTCTCGCTGGGTCGCCGGCCGACCTGAACATCCAAGTTTTCAATGGCTCGGATTTGTCTTTGCGCGCGCTTGGCGCATTGGGCGTGAATACCATACTGACCACGGCGGTTCGGCAGGATCTGACCCAGGTTCAAGAAATTCTCGGCATCAAGGTTTACAAAATCCCAACACCGGCTCGGCGCGCCGAATTTTTCCCGCTGGAGCGGGTCCGTTATCTGCCAACCGAAAATATCCATGGCGCGTTACGGGACGCCAAGTTCGACCTGTCTTCGGCGCTGTTGCTACCACTGGAGTCGCTCCCGGTCGCCGCTAGGAATGACCCAGCAGCCATTGCCCAATCGGCGCGGGTCCAATATCACCGGCCGGACAGCGATCATATCGAAATTGTCGTCGAGTCGAATCAGCCGGGTTTTTTGCGCGTGATCGAATCATGGGATCCCGGCTGGTCGGCGACCATCGACGGTGCCGCCGCGCCAATTGTGCCAGCCTTCGATGCGCTGCTGGCGATCGCGGTTGAGCCCGGCCGCCACAAAGTGCAGTTAGAGTATCGCACCCCAGGGGCGCTAGCGGGCGGCATCATATCGGCTCTGAGTTTGGCATTGCTCGGTGGTTGGGTCTGGTGGTCAGGACGCCAGCCGCGCCCGTGATCCACGCGCGGAATTTCCCCGCATGGTTGTTCGGCGGATTGCAGGCTGTTAATTCTTCGATTATTGAATCTATTATTCCCCGCTGCTTGCGGCGGGTGCGATAATCCTAGGGAATCCAAAGGGCGGTTGAACAGCCGCTTGGGTCACGGGCGGAGTGCAAACCCCGCTCACGAGATTAAATTGATTGATAACCACGAGCCGTTGGGTTGACGGCTTTGGACAAATCGGAAAGAGAGACGAGCAGCTATGACAGACTCTAACCATCACCAGTGGGATTTCGAAGCGGATCTGATCATCATCGGATCGGGGCCTGCCGGCATGGCCGCGGCGATCAAAGCCGTGGATGAGGGCGCGTCGGTGATTGTCGTCGATGCGAATTACGACATCGGTGGCCACGCGATCATCAGCGGTGGTCACATGGCACTCGGCGGCGGCACCAGCGCGCAGAAGAAGTACAATATCCCCGACTCGCCGGACACCGTGTTTGCCGACCTCACCGACTGGTCGGTGGTGCAGGCCAACGGCACGCCGGATTTCCGCTACAACGACCGCGCGCTGATGCGCGCCTTCGCCGACCACTGCGCCACGGCTTTTGAATTCTTGCTCGAAAATGGCGTCGAGTTCGCCGACAAGGCGCCGGATAACCAGGGCGCGTCGACCACCGGCAACTCGGCGCCACGGGAAAATCACGCGATCTGGACCAAGGGGGCGGGACTGGAAAGCCCCAATGCGGCCAACGGCACTGCGGTGATGCGGCCGTTGGAAGCGAGCGCGCGCAAGAAGGGTGTGCGTTTTTTGTTGAATTACAAAATGACCAGCCTCGTGCGTGAGCCGTCGAGTGAGAGTAACCCCGGCCACGTGATCGGCGTCAACACCCAGTACAACCCACACATCATGCCCGGACAGACTGAGCCGCTGAAAAGTTTTCGCTCCGAGGGCAACATCGACAGCACAAAATCACAGGTCGCGCTACGCGCGCGCAAAGCGGTGCTCGTCGCCACCGGCGGCAGCACCAGTCACTTAGAATTTCGCCGCATGTTCGATCCGCGCTTGACCGCAGAAGTGCAAGTGGGCGGCGAACCTTATAGCTATCAGGACGCCAGCGGCGAACTCGCCGGCATGGCCGTCGGCGCGGCACTGTGGGGATTGCAGCATCAAGCTCTAGAGAATGGCGCCACCATGCGCGCCCAGCGGGCGCTGGCGACCAAATATAATTACACCACCTGGAAATTGGAGAGCCCAATCTTTCCGCTGGTCAAATCCACCGGCTTCAACGTCAAAGATTGGCAGGATGTGATTCTGGTCAACCAAGTGGGCCGGCGTTTTTACGACGAGACCAAGGGCGATCCGCCGCACGGCAATCACGGCTTGCAAGTGGCGGAGTACACCCACAACGACCATCGCAACACCGCCAAGTTGGGCTACACGCCGCACAAGTATAACTTCGTCCACGCCGCCTTGGCGATGAACGAATATTCCGAGGCGCCGGATTACGCCGCCGGGCCGCAGTGGGCGATCTTCGACGCCGACGCGGTGGCGCGCGAAGGCTGGAAAGTGGTGCCGCCCTATGTCGATCCCGATGGCTATTTTTTCTCCGCCAACACGCTGCGCGAGCTCGCCGCTAAAATCGAAAACGAATATCAAGCCAAGCCGATGAACGGCGAGATTCTCGAAGCGACGGTGGCGCGCTACAATTCTTTCGTCGACAAGGGCGTCGACGAGGAGTTCGCCAAGCCGACGCCGAAATACAAAATCCAAACCGCGCCGTTCTACGCCGCCTGGGGCACGGTGATCGTGCACGACACTCGCTCGGGGTTACGAATCGACGCCAAGTGCCGCGTCGTCGACATGGCCGGCAAACTGATTCCCGGCCTGTACTGCGCCGGCGAATCGGCCGGCGGCTTCAACCAGCATGGCATGGGGCGGTGTGTGACGCAGGGGTATATTTGCGGCACGGATGCGGCGCGGCGGCCGCGGCAAGGGGACAAGTAAGGAGTGAGTAGTAAGGAGTAAGGGGTTTCCAATTCCGAGTTCTTCACTCCTCACTACTGATTCTGCTGAAAAACCCTATTGCAAATTTAGTATTCGCGCAACGAAAGCGCAGTGAGCATTGATAAAGGTAGCGGCAGACTTTAATTTGAATTCATGAGCGTACAACGGATGAGTTCACAGCGGAGTTTTTATCA
>CAMDBU010000236.1 GCA_945889495.1 Syntrophobacter sp. SbD2
TTTTGCTCTGTGGGTGCGACTACGTGACCAAGTCGCTGCTCATCGGCGCCGAGGACTCGATCGGAGAATATTTATGATCTCTCGTCACCGCCTCGCACTGATGCCTAGCGTTTTGTGAAAATCGGACTTCTACCACGGGCTGCTAGGCCCGAGGCATTTGATCTAAGACGTTGGTTCCAAGACGAGGTTCGTGCTCTCTTTGGACCCGAATTGTTTCAATCAGCTCAGCACCAAAATCCGGTAGCGTCTCGCCTCGCTCATGCAATTGATACCCTAGGCGGCCGATATCTTGAAACGCCGCGCGATATCATACGCGCCCTCAACGCTCTTCGATTGCACGCCGTCCCAGTGCGACCCCTTATAGACATACCCGATATGGTGTGGCTGCAGCTTGTTAGAATAGGGAATCCAGACCTGTACGGCTGGATCGAGGAATACGTCACGGAAACATCCGCCGTTTACGGAGGAGCACAGATTACAGGGAACGCCGCTGATCGCATGGGGCGTCGCCTGAATGAGATGTTGACAGCGGAAGGTGTCGATGTCGAGAGCACACGATTTCAGATGGGCTTGATGCTGCCGGGCATCAATCACCACTCCGGCGTCCAGCGTGAGAATTCCGATCCTGTGTACAATGATCTCGGTCGTGATGCGTTCGCCGAGTTCATCGTGGAGCGACGTCTCGCGAGTCCCGAGCACTATCGTTACTACTTCGCCTTTGCTCTACCAGCGGGATCATTGCGCGATGATGAGGTCCGAGCATTTGTTGCGCTTGCCGAGCACGATGTCCAAGTAGCTGTACAGCGATTTTCCGAGTTGGCCAGGCAGCGCCGCCCGCAAGGCGGCGTCATGGCCGAACTTCTTATTGATCGCCTCATCGCGGCGCATCAACAAGTGCCGGGTGCAGCAGTCCCAGGAATATGCGCATCCCTCTCGGCGACACTTGACAATGAGACCCTCTCATCACGAGATGGCGATTTTGGCCAGCCTCGCGCGTGGGGGGTTGCGGAGCGGCTGGTCGCAAAATTGTTGGCAACGGTCGATCCCGCACTGCGGGCTGACTGTCTACAGCAGCTGTTCTCAACGGGCGCCGCGATCGGCTGGCAGACATACCTGCTCCGCGGCGAAGTCTATGCCCATGGCCACTATGGCAATCGACGTGAACCGGAAGACCAGCGATTGCTTTCGTCGGACGAGTTTGAGCGGATAAGACCCATCATGCTCGCGCGCTATGCAGCCACGCCTCCTGACCAGCTTAGAGCGGCGCCTAACCTGATCAGCCTCCTATACTGTTGGGAGGAAGCCGCGCAAAACGACGATGCGAAGAACTGGGCGCAAGCCAACACGCAATCCGAACAAGACCTCCTCGCGTTCCTCTCGCGCGCGAGAGGGTGGTTATTATCGAGCAGCCTAGGAGTTCAATACCCTTTGAACCGACGAGATGTTGGTCACTTCCTGGACTACGACTCCACCGTACAACGCGTCCGCGCGATAGCCGCGCGCCCGGACGTCAGCACTGAGAACCGCCGGCTGGCCAACGAACTGTTGCTTGCCTTTGAGCAGGGCCGTAGCGACTAGCCAACCACTGGGTATTGGATAAAAGAAGGGGTGCCATTACGGCCAAATCTTTACTTAAGACACGGTCATCAGTCACTTGATAGAAACCATAACCCACGGCAAAACCCACGGTCAACGCTCACGTCACCACACCGAAAATAAAAAGGGCAAGCACGCATTCAGCGGCTTGCCCTTTTTTGAGTCAAAGAAACGAAGAACTATTTCTTGCCCGTGCCGAAAAGTTCCGCGCCCCACTTCTTGGCGGTGGCGTCGAGCACTTCCTTCGACGACTCGGCCACCGCGGGGAAGTCCTTGATCCATTCATAGGGCCGGGTCGCGTCGATGATCGCCCGCGAGTTAAACCCCTTCTTGGTCGGATGAATGACCGGATCGAGAGGTCCGCTCCAGCAGCGGCGCAGGATATCGATATCCGCTTCGGGTTCGCAGCGGCTCGACATCGCCCAAATCATGTCGTCGGTGTTCGACGGATCGATATCGTCGTCAACGACGATTACGAAGCGGCCGAGATAAGCGCCGGCGTGGCATTGCGATGCGATCACCGCGGCTTGCTTGGCATGGCCGGGGTAACGTTGCTTGATCGATACGCACATCATCAACCGGCTGCCGCCGGAAACCGTCAACCAGACGCCTTTGACGTCCGGCACGCCGGCTTTTTCCATTTCATCCCAAATCAATGCGGAACGTAAATAGGAACGGTACCAACCCAGTTCCGCGGGCGGGCGGCCCGGAGGGGAACCGAGAATGATCGGATCGTTGCGATGGTACAAACGTTTGACTTCGATCCAGGGCTCGGCGCGTTCGGCGCTGGCGTAGTAACCGGTCCACTCGCCGAACGGACCTTCGACCTTCGGTTGGTCGAAATGGACATCGCCTTCGATGACGATCTCGGCATTGGCCGGGATCGGTAGTCCGGAATATTCGCCTTCGATCATTTCAAAAGGTTCGCCGCGGATGCCGCCGATGAATTCATACTCAGGCACGCCGTAGGGCACTTCGATACTGCCAGCTAAGAACGTCAACGGATCATGGCCGAAGGACATGGCCATTTTAAACGGCTTGCCGCTAGCCTGGTATTTATCCCGTTGCATGCGCCCATGCTTACCGGGGGAAATATAAAAGCCGAGCTTGTCCTTGTCATGGATCATGACCCGGTAGGTACCGTAGTTGACCCAACCTTCGTCTGGATCGCGGGTGATGTCGACACTGCCGGTGCCGATATAGCGGCCGCCGTCTTTCTCATGCCAGAGCGGCGTGGGAAACTTGAACATGTCGATTTCGCCGTCGCGATAAACGTTGTCGAACAGGCCGCTCTTCTTGACGAACTTGGGCGGCAGCGGTTTGACCTTCTTGTAGTTATCTTTCCAAATCTTGACGAAATCCATTTTGGTCTCGCCGGCCGGCAGACCGAGGGTCAGCGCCAAGCGCTTGCGCGACGACAGCGAATTGGAGAGCACTCGAAAACCTTTGGGATAGCCCTTGATGTCCTCGAACAGGACGGCCGGCCCATCTTCTTTATGCGCGACGATTTCAGTAATCGCGCCGATTTCTAGATTCCAGTCGCAGCCCTTGAGAGTCTTGAGCTCACCCATTTCATCGGCGATCTGAATCCAGTCTCGTAGATCCTGATATTCCATACTTTCCTCCTAAATTAGTTCAAACCGAAGGTCGACCGGGGCCGAAACCAACTTGCCCTCGACCTTAGCGAAATTCCCCCGCCGATTCAAGCTAGCGAACGCCTTGGCGCAAAGGGAAATTTAATGTCGTAGCAACGTCAATCTGTCATGTTAACGGCAAGGCGAAAATGTCAGGTCGGTTTGTTGGTAGCAGCCTCCAAGGTAGAAATCGGACCGTAGCGGAACCCCTGCTTCTTAGCTGGCGTTCGGTATAGGCCAAGTGTGTGCGTCG
>CAMDBU010000237.1 GCA_945889495.1 Syntrophobacter sp. SbD2
CACACACTTGGCCTATACCGAACGCCAGCTAAGAAGCAGGGGTTCCGCTACGGTCCGATTTCTACCTTGGAGGCTGCTACCAACAAACCGACCTGACATTTTCGCCTTGCCGTTAACATGACAGATTGACGTTGCTACGACACCGAAAAGTATATCGTCGAAGAGTTCGCGTCAGTGTTCGATGACACGCCGCTGGCCGACATCACCACCTGGCAGATTGAAAAGTGGAAAGCCGAGCAGGGGCGGGCGCTCAATCTCGCCACCGTCAACCGGCGGCTGACCGTCATCAAGCATATGTTCAAGCAGGCGGTCGAGTGGGATCTCACCAAAGCTAACCCGGCCACCGCGGTGAAACGCTTCACCATCACCAGCGAGCGCACCCGGTTCTTGAGCGGCGGCGAAATTCAACGGCTGCTGCAAGAGTCCGAAAAGCAGGTGACTTCGCCTTGGCTGTTACCTTTGGTGACCTTGGCGCTCAACACCGGCATGCGGCAAGGCGAGTTGTTGGCGATGAAATGGGAGAACGCCAACTTCGAGCGCGCGGTGATCAGCATCGTGCAAAGCAAGACGCTTCGGCCCAAGAGTATCGCCATCAATCAACCGACCATGGACGCTTTGAACTGGCACAAGGATAACCGTTACGGCGATTACCTGTTCATGTGGCCGTGGGGCGATAAGATCGGCAAGGTGACGGTTTACGATGCTTTCAAAAAGGTCTGCAAAGCGGCTGAGATTGAAGATTTCCGCTTCCACGACCTGAGACATACCTTTGCCTCACATCTGGTCATGGCGGGCGTGGATTTGGTCACGGTGAAGGAATTACTCGGTCACAAGAACATCAACATGACCAACCGCTACACTCACCTAGCCCAAGAACACAAAGCCTTGGCGGTGGCCAAGCTGACCGAACGGTTTGAAGCTCAAGCGCTCGCGGCGCAGGCCAAAGAAAGCATCGTGTCGGATGAATTGAAGCAGGCGATCAATGAAACGTTGGTGGTTTTGCCGCTGGACTTGGCACAAAACCGGAACGTTTTTTTGGTGCGAAGAGGTCGAGGATTGGGAATCTCTAACGATATCAAATGGAAAGTGGAGGCGGCGAGCGGATTCGAACCGCTGCATCGAGGTTTTGCAGACCTCTCCCTTAACCACTTGGGTACGCCGCCCTCGCAGAAATAGGTAACATGTTCTCTTCGCGACATGCAATAAGCGCGGAAATTATTGACTTCCCACGGTGAAACAAGTAATCAAATTGAAAGCTTAGAAGGAGTTTTATCGATGGCGACGATGATCACGGCGGAGTGCATTAATTGCGGGGCATGCGAACCCGAGTGTCCGAATAATGCCATCAGCCAGGGCGATCCCGTTTATGTCATCGCCCCAGACCTGTGCACGGAGTGCGTCGGCTTTCATGACTACGAAGCCTGCGCGGCGGTCTGCCCGGTGGATGTCTGCGTGACCGATCCGAAAAACATTGAATCCGAGGAAGTGTTGGTCGCCAGGGCGCGGGCGCTGCATCCGGAGCTGACCATCGGCGATAGTTTTCAATCGCGCTTCCGCAAGGGCGGCGCGGCGCCCGCAGCTGCGGCTCAGCCGGCAACGCTTGCGGCGGCCACGGCAGCGCCGGTTGCCGCAGCGAAGCCCGCCACCGCGCCCGTGGTTGCCAAAGCGCCGCCAGTGGTGCCGTCGGCTAAGCCAGTGATCGCGCCGGTGAAAAAAGAACCGCGGCCGAAGAAAAACTTTCCCAACGAACTGCCGGTGAGTTTCGACGAGGCGATGCAGCAGATTCAGAGCGGCGGTTCGACGTTGCCGGGTTGGTTTCGCACCGCGGTGATCCTGGCGCAGCCGCTGATCGGCGCCTTGCCCCATGGCATTAAGAAACGCTTGGAAGTGGCGTTGCAGAGTTCGCTGTTCACCGCGGGCGGCAGCACGGCGGTGAACATCGTTCATAACGCGGTGATCTATCCGCTGATCGCGGCAGGCGTTGGGGTTGCCGCCAATGGCGATCCGGCATTTATTTTCGACAAGGGCGTTAACAATTATTTGCTCGTGGGCTTACTGCTGGCGGCGTTGGAAGGGGTCTTTCGGCTCAAGGACGGGCTGTTCAAAGTGAAGCCCGCCGAGGAGATGAAATTCCCGCCGTCGATTTATGGCGCGCCCTTGGCCTTGGTAGCCGACTCCCTGTTGTCAAAGCATATCGGTTTGGTGCGCGAGATGCCGATTCCGGTGGAAGGGTTTTACTCCAAGGGGTTTGTCGCCAAGCGCGAGCGCGAGCGCCGCTACGGCAATATCTACACCGTCGAGGATTGTGGCACGGCGTTTCTCATGCGCATGGAGTTTCCTCGCTGGTTGCCTGAGCTCGGCGTCAAGAGCCGCGAGCAGCTGTCCGATGAAATGCCCGACTACGATTACGATCTGTCGCTGCAAGACGGCGAGTTGATCGTCAAAGGCAAGTGCATCGACGAGAAGGTGCGCAAGATCTCGTCCAGCGTTGGCGCCTTTCCGCCTGAGTTCACTAGCATCATTCCATTTCGCGGCCCCATCTCTGGGTTTGCCCATCAATTCAATGACAAGACTTTAGAGGTGCTGCTGGTCAAAGCTTAGCGATAGAATCGGGATAGAGTGTCGATCGATCTTTCCATTAAAGAATTTTCCACCACCACAGCAAAGCCACAGGACGACGAAAGCTCCTGTGGCTTTTTTGTGCGCGGCCAGCCGGTGTTGTTGAGGCCGATGACCAAGGATGACTTGGACGAGGTCATGGCGATCGAGCGCTCCGCCTATCGCTATCCATGGAGTTCGGGCTTCTTTCTCCAAGAACTGCAGGTCGCCTGCGCGCGCTCGATCCTCGCTGAGGTCGATGGCAAGATCTGTGGCTATGTGTTGTTTTGGCTGTTGCCGGGTTCCATCGATGTGCACAACTTGGCCATCGCTCCGGACTCCCGCCGGCTCGGCATCGCCCGCCTTTTGATGCGCCAAGTGGTGGCCGCCGCAGGTGCCCAATCAGTGACTCGGGTGACACTTGAGGTTCGCCAGTCAAACGAGCCTGCCAAGAGGCTTTATCTGTCGCTTGGATTTACCCAAGCCGGGCTTCGTAAGGGCTACTATTCCGATGATGGTGAGGATGCTTTTACGATGGCTTTAGAACTTGAAGTATGAGCTCAGTTTCTGGTCAAATTGGCATCTCATTTGGGGTCCCACCGAGAGTCGATATTTTATACCTAAAGCATTGAAACAATTATTTTTTCGGCGAATTTTCTAACTAGTGCCTGACCGGAAACCCCAATCTCAGTCTCTGCATCGCCGTAACGGCACGGGGTTAAGCGGGCTTTGAGGGCACGAAGAATGGCAATAAGTGGAGTTGGAAAGGGAGTTTTTTGCGAATGTGCTGGGGAAGGAAGGAAT
>CAMDBU010000238.1 GCA_945889495.1 Syntrophobacter sp. SbD2
AATTCCTTCCTTCCCCAGCACATTCGCAAAAAACTCCCTTTCCAACTCCACTTATTGCCATTCTTCGTGCCCTCAAAGCCCGCTTAACCCCGTGCCGTTACGGCGATGCAGAGACTGAGATTGGGGTTTCCGGTCAGGCACTAATTATCTTTGGTCTGCTCTGTTTGAGTTGGCTTTACGTTTTAATTAAAGACCGCGCTAATTTCTCGCTGAGCAACTTTATCCTGATGTTGTTTTTTTCGGGGCTGGCGTGGTGGACCATACGCAACTTCGCCATCTTTGCCTTTTTCGCATTGCCGGTGACGGCGATCAACTTGCGCCAGGCGACCCGTGCGCCGTCCATGCGTTGGCTCGCTTCATCCATCGGGGTATCAGGCGCAGCGGCAGCGGTGGCTGTTCTGCTTTTACTGATCAATCCGGAATATTTTTTTGCCGGAGGTCGCGGTGCGGTTGGCATCGGCCTCAAAGAGGGCAATATGGCGGCGTTGGACTTTTTCCGGAACGCACGTTTGCAGGGTCCGATCTTCAACACCTTCGACGTCGGCAGCTATTTAACTTACGGCCTGTATCCGCGCGAGCGCGTCTATGTAGATAATCGTCCTGAAGCTTACCCGGCGACGTTTTTCGCCGAGGATTATTTTTCACTGCTGGTAAACGATGAAAAGTGGCGCAGTCGGTTGGTGACACATGGTTTCAACGTTATCGTCGTCAATCCCGGTGGTTATTCAGCGGCTGCGGAAAGGTTTGTCATACAGCGCATGCTCGACCCGGATTGGGTGGCGGTGTTTTTCGACAGGGATATTCTCATTCTCGCCCGCCGCTTCGGTGTTAATCAGCCGATCATCGCCAAGTACGAATTGCCGCGCGCAGCGGTATTACAGAAGGTCGAATGACGAAGGCGTCTGGCGATAAGTTGACACAGCGTTGGGTCGTCGGATAGGCTCGAAGCGGTTGCGTGGCGGCATTGCGTGCAACAATTTTGATTAAGGGGTATAAGCATGAAACTCAAAGATCAAGTGGCATTGATTACCGGCGCGGGCCGAAACATCGGCAAGGCGATGGCGAAGCTGTTCGCCGCCGAAGGGGCGAAGATCATTATCGGCGAGATGCACCAGGGGCGCGGCCAGGCGGTGGTCGACGAGATCAAACAAGCGGGCGGCCAAGCTGGGCTGGTGCTTGGCGACGTGTCCAACTCCGCCGACGTCCAGCGCATGGTCAAAGAGTCGGTGGCGCTGTTCGGCGGCATCGATATTCTGGTCAACAACGCCGCGCTCACCGATCACGCCAATATTTTCGACAGCACCGAAGAAGAGTTCGACAAAATCATCGCCGTCAGTTTGAAGGGGCCCTATTTGGTGACCAAGTATGTCGCGGTGCAGATGCGCGATCAGAAACGGGGCGGCAAGGTTTTGAACTTCGGTTCGACCTCGGGATTAGTCGGCCGCTTTGACGGCATCGCCTACGCGGCGGCCAAGGCTGGCGTTATAAATATGACCCGCGCCATGGCGGTGCAGCTGGCCGAGTACGGCATTCGCGTCAACTGCATCGTGCCCAATCGTTCCGGTTCGCCGGTGGGCTACGACGACGATGTCGCCGGCAGCCGGACGTTTCAAAATCTCGCCGGCCGTCTCGGCACGGCGGACGATCAAGCCAAGGCGGCGTTGTTCCTGGTCAGTGACGATTCCAGTTTCATCATCGGTCATCCGCTGATCGTCGACGGCGGCGTCATGGCGACGGCGAACTTTCCGCGCGAGCAGTTTCAAAAATAGGACTGAACTCGTTCCAACGGTTCCAAATGTTCCAGCCGTTCCAAACGTCGATGCTCGGAATCGCGCTGCAATCGATGGTCGCGATTGCTGCGCTTCTGTGCGGCGTTAACTCCCATGCCGCGACGCCGGTGCGCAAGGCGGTGATCGGCCATGCGGCGTTGAACGCCCGCGTCGCGCCGCTCTGGGTGGCGGAGGATTTCGGCTTCTTCATCAAACATGGCGTCAACGCCAATGCGATCTTTATCCGCCAGGCGCCGGTGTTGGTTGCCGCGCTAACCGCCGGCGATGTTCACGCCGCCTACACCGGCGGGACGACGGTGCTCACCGCGGTGACCAGCGGCGCGGATTTGAGAACCATCGCCACGTTGACCAACAAGCTGGGCTACGACGTGGTCACGGGACCGAACATCAAGACGGCGAAAGATTTGCGCGGCAAGAAAGTCGGCGTGCAAACTTTGGCTGGCACGGTGTGGATGGGCGCCATGTTGGGCCTGGAGCATTTAGGGCTCGATGCCGAGCGCGACAAAATCACTTTTCTCGTCATCGGCGATCAGACCGTGGCGACCCAGGCGTTGGAGAGCGGCCAGATCGATATGACGGTGCTCGACGGCGTGTTTAGCCGGCGCCTACGCCAGAAGGGTTTCAATGTGCTAGCGGAACTGGGCAAGGCGAACATTCCATTTTCATCCCAGGGTTTGGTGGCGCGCGGCGCGACGCTGCGTGACCAGCGCGATTTGCTCGAAAGCCTGCTCAAAGGACTGCTCGAAGGCGTCGCGTTCAGTCTCTCGCCGCGCCACAAGCCGGCGGTGGTGGCGACGATCATGAAGCGCTTGAAGCTCAAGGATCCGGCGTCGGCGGAGGAAGGTTATCAGGACGTGATCAATGGCGTCGAGCGCAAACCGTTTCCTGTCGTCGACGGCCTGCGCAATATCCAGCGGCTGATGAAGCTACGCAATCCGGCCATCGAGAAATTCAAAGTCGAAGAGATGATCGACGATCGGATTCTCCGCCAACTCGACGCCAGCGGCTTCATCGATGGACTAACCAAACAGTATCCGGCGAAATAGACTTTCCGTTCTTCGAACCCCACCACAAACCGCCTGGATTCCCGCCTGCGCGGGAATGAGTGCGCCCATGAGGGTGCTGCATCAGCACGGTGAAAGTCCGTGTCGGAGTAAGCCACAACTCCGAAGCCGAAGGTAACTGCGTCGTCGCGAGGCGGGGTGGAGAGCAACCGGAGGCGAACAGTCGGTCCGTAGGATAACGAACTCGATTCGGCGGGGAACTGCGACGAGCCTGCTCATACATGGCGAAGTCCGAAACTCGCGGGTCACGCTGGCGTGGTGGTAAGCGATGACTCGGCAGTCCACGTGGTTGGAGACGGAACGACAAGAAGGTGTGGCGCAGTAAG
>CAMDBU010000239.1 GCA_945889495.1 Syntrophobacter sp. SbD2
CGTAGATTGCTTTGAGATAATCCCATTTGGACTTTCCACCCATGTATTTGTAACCCTTCCTGGTTGTGGTTTTTTCCAACCTTAGCCGGGTTACATTCTTTATGAGTCATCAACGCCTACCAAAGTTACATTTTAGGTGATTCAATACGAGTAAATGTTTCCGGGAGAGCTGTTTGAATGCGATCGTAGCGATGGAAGATTTGCCATGGTCGTAGTAGGACTATTGGGTCGCGGCGATGGGATCAATTCAGGAGTTGTGAAAAATATGGAAGCACCGGCGGATATTCACTGGACGGGCTACTCTCTCGCCGAGCGTGATTGGCGTTGGCAGCGCGTGCGCGCTAATGCGGCGAAGGCCGGTTTCGATTGCGTCTTGGTGCCGCTGTGCGTCGACGGGCGCAATCTGCATTTATCGTTAGAACAGCATCGTGGCACACGCTCGGACTGCCGCTTTCTCACCTGCCTCGACAACGCCGCGGTGATTCTGCCCACCGATGGGCGGGCGCCGATTGTTATTTCCGACTTGGAAGACGGCAACGGCTGGATTCCCGAGTTTCGTCCGGTGGAGGGTTCCTGGGGCGCGACCATGGCGCAGGCGTTGATCGATGCCGGCATGGAGCGGGCGCGCATCGGCGTGTCCGGCACCCAGCGCGGCTTTTACACCCATGGCCGGGCGTTTCACGGCGTGGTCAATCACAGCTCCTACGCGGAAGTCTTGCGGCGCTTGCCCAATGCGAAATTCGAAAACGGCACCGAGACCATCGGCTACGCGCGCTACGTCAAAAGCGCCGAGCAGATCGCTTGTCTGCGGCGCGGCGCGGCGATCGCGGCGGCGGGCATCGACAAGATGATCGAGCTGGCGCGGCCGGGCGTCGACGAAGGGGAGCTTTACACCCAAGTGATGCACCGGATGATTTCGCTCGGCAGCGAATATTATCCCATGGCGTTTTACAGCGGCGCCAACGGCGGCGGCCGCTTGCCGCGCTTCGAAGATCCCATGGAAGGTCGCACGCTCAAGCCGATGTACAAGATCGCCAACGAAGTCGACGCGGTGTTCGGCGGTTTGATCGCCCAGGAGCAGCAGCCGATTCTCTTGGGCGCGATTCCCGAGGCGTGGAAGCCGGCCATCGAGCTGCAAAAGGAAATGTACTACATGGGCTTGGAGTATCTCACGCCGGGCCGTCCCTTCGCCGAGTTCATGGATCTGATCAACACCTTCGGCGAAAAGCGCGGCATGAAGAGCCAGCTGCTCATGCATGGACGCGGCTACGGCGACGACGGACCGTTGTTCACGCCGCAAAACCGCGGCATGCGCAACCGCGAGGTCGGTCTCGAAGCCGGCAACGTCTTCATCCTAAAACCCATCGCCCATAGCGCCGACGGTACTTTCGACACCAGCTGGGGCGGCTGCGTCCTGGTCACCGACAAGGGCGGCGAGCCGTTGGTCAACCGCACGCCGGGGATGGTTGAGATTACATAAACATGCTCGTGATTCGTGCTCGTGTTCGTATCCGGAACGAGCACGAGCGACGAACACGAACACGAACACGCGGTGCTTTTTGTAGATGACCCGCTTGAGGAGATCGTAAAATGCCATGGACGACACCGCCGGGTTCCGGCGCGACGGTTTATATTTGGAACGGTTATTCGCTGGCCGAGCGCGACCGGCGTTGGCACGCGGTGCGCGCCGGCGCGGCGCAGGCGGGTTTGGATTGTATTCTCGTACCTCTCGGTAATGGTATTGACGCGCGCTACATGACCCAGCTGCGCTGCTCGGCGATGGTGCTGCCGAGCGACGGCCGGGCGCCGATTATCATCGCCGATCGCAGCTCGAAGAATGACTGGGTGCCCGATCCTTGGCAGACCGGCCGCGAGTGGGCCGAGCCCATGGGTGAAGCGCTGGGCGACTTGGGTTTCGCCCGGGCGCGCATCGGCGTCGCCGGTTTGAAAGGCGGCCGGCTTACTCACTGCGATTCCATCGACGGCGTGGTCAATCACACGGCGCTCGCCACCGCGCTCAGCAAAGTGCCCGACGCGCGGATTGAAGACGCCACGGATGTCATCGGCTTGGTGCGCGCGGTGAAGAGCGCCGAGGAACTGCAATTCGTGCGGCGCTCCGCCGAGGTGGCGGCCGCGGGCGTGGATGAACTGATCAAGCTCGCTCGCCCGGGCGTCGACGCCGGGATTTTTTATTCGGACGTGTTGGCCAAAATGTTATCGCTGCGCAGCGAATATTTTCCGATGGCTTTGACGCTCGACGCCATCGGCACGATGAAACCGCGCCGCTACAGCAATCCGCCCATCGGTCGCCGGCTCGAAGCCGGCGCGCTGATCACGAGCGAAATCAACGCCATCATGGGCGCGCAATTGACTCAAGTCTGCCAGCCGGTGCTGCTGGGCGAAGTTCCACAGGCTTGGAAAGCGGTGATCGCCTTGCAGCGCGAAGTTTATGAGGCTGGGTTGCAGATGATCAAACCGGGCGTGAGTTTTGGCGCGCTGGAGGAATTCGTCACTGGCTTCGGCGAAAAACGCGGCATGAAAACGATCTTGCAGATGCACGGTTGCGGCTACGGCGACGATGGGCCGCTGTTTACCCATCGAGTAAAGAACGAGCGCGCCCGTGAGTTGTCGATTCAAGAAAATAACGTGTTTGTCTGGAAGCCGATGGCGCAATCCGCTGATGGCAAGGTTCAGTTCGCTTTTGGCGGACCGGTGATTGCGACGGCGAATGGTTGCGAGTCATTGTTTAAGCGCGAGGCGGGGTTGGTGGCGATCAATTAGTATTAGCTGAACGTTTGCGGCAAAGGTCCGTCATGCCGGCGCAGGCCGGCATCCAGGTGGGGCGAGGGATGGATACCGGCCTGCGCGGGCATGAGTGCGCCCATGAGGGTGCTGCATCAGCACGGTGAAAGTCCGTGTCGGAGTAAGCCACAACTCCGAAGCCGAAGGTAACTGCGTCGTCGCGAGGCGGGGTGGAGAGCAACCGGAGGCGAACAGTCGGTCCGTAGGATAACGAACT